>NZ_QUMG01000020.1:0-84466 GCF_003482095.1 Blautia sp. OF09-25XD | reverse complement strand
GACACCCCCTTGTTTGAGTGAGTATGTTGTTTGTTGGTACTTCAATTATACATCCTTCTACAGAGGGTGTCTTTCTTTTGTGCAATATTTTGGATTTGCTCATTTATAGATTGTATATTATATTTTAGAAAATGGGCGTATAACCGCCCCAGAATTGGCAGAAAAATTTGAAGTATCAGTGCGGACAATCTATCGTGATATAGATGTAATAAGTAGTGCAGGTATTCCTATTTATGTAACAACGGGGAGAAATGGCGGCATACAAATACTTGAAAACTATGTTTTAGATAAGGCTCTTTTTTCTGAAAAAGAGAAGCAAGACATATTAGCAGCTTTGCAAAGTGTATCAGTTGTGAGTAACACTTATGAAAAGGATATGCTGACAAAATTATCTGCTCTCTTTAATATCAACTCTGATAATTGGTTTGAAGTAGACTTTTCACGTTGGGGAAGTAAAACACAAGATAACACTACCTTTGAATTATTGAAAAATGCTGTTATTTCTCATAAGGCGCTATGTATCATGTATGTAAACTCTTATGGTAAAAAGAGCCAAAGAAAAATATATCCGCTTAAAATGATGTATAGAGCAAAGGAATGGTACGTTAAATCTTACTGCGTTGATAAAGATGATTTTCGGATTTTCAAATTTAATCGTATTCTTGAAATACAAATGTTATCAGAGGAATTTGTACCAATGGAATATCCCAAATCGACAGATAAGCCAAAAAGAAGCTACAATAAAATATCCCTTTGTTTTCCAAAAGAAATGGCATATCGTGTGTATGATGAATTTGAGGGAAACGAAATAGAAGAAATGAAAAACGGAGACCTCATGGTTTCATCTGAAATGCCAGAGGATAACTGGTTGATAGACTATCTACTTTCTTTTGGAACACAGGTTACAGTAATTGAGCCTACCTATTTGAAAAAAATTTTATCTGATGAAGCAAAAAAAATATATGAAAAAAATAAAGCATGACATTAGATGTCAAGGTTTAGTTGTTACAATATAGGTGTAACGCATTTATGGAGGAAAAAAATATGAGCGAACAATTTATAAATTTGACGATTGAAAATATAGACAAGGAACATTTATGTTGCGCGATTGCCGATAAAAAACATCAAGCGGGAGTAGCAGTAAAAAAAGAATTGGTTGAAAGAACGGATTGCTGAGGGACACGTTTTCCGAAAACTTGATGAAAAGGGAAAGGTTTTTATTGAATATGCTCCATTGGAAACTGCGTGGGTGCCTGTTCATGGAGATAATTATTTGTATATCTATTGTCTTTGGGTGGCGGGTTCTTTCAAAGGGAAAGGGTATGCAAAATCTTTGATTGAGTATTGTATCAATGACGCAAAAGAAAAAGGAAAATCAGGTGTCTGTATTCTTAGTTCCAAAAAGAAAAAACCATATTTGGCAGACAAAAAATTTTTACTCAAATATGGTTTTGAAGTTGTTGATACCGTAAAAAATGAATATGAATTATTGGCATTATCTTTCAATGGGGAAAAACCGTATTTTTCTGAAAGCGTAAAAGAAATGAGAATTAGTGGACAAGAACTGACAATCTATTATGGCTTACAATGTCCATACATTCCAAACTGCATTGAACAAGTGCAAGAATACTGCACTAAAAATAACATACCATTAAATTTGATTGCCGTAGACACTTTAGAGAAAGCTAAAAATCTTCCTTGTATTTTTAATAACTGGGCTGTTTTTTACCATAGAGAATATGAAACAAACCATCTTCTCAATGAAACCTTTTTAAAAAAGAAATTTCAGTTATAAGGGAAAAGACTATGCACTTTATAAAGGTAAAAGGAATTTTATCTGCTTCAAACGGAATGAATTTATATCGCGGTTGTTCGCATGGTTGTATATATTGCGACTCACGAAGCAAGTGTTATCACATGGAACATGATTTTGAGGACATTGAAATTAAAGGAAATGCTATCGAATTATTAGAAAATTCCCTCAAGCGAAAGCGTAAAAAATGTATGTTGAGTACAGGCTCTATGACAGACCCGTATATCCCACTTGAAAGTAAAATTGGGAATGTTCGTAAAGCATTGGCTTTAGCAAATAAATATGGTTTTGGCTTTACTTTGATAACTAAATCCGACCGAGTATTACGGGATTTAGACTTATTAAAATCTATCAACGACAAAACAAAGTGCGTTGTGCAAATGACGCTAACCACCTATGACGAAGATTTATGCAAAAAAATCGAGCCAAATGTTAGTACGACAAAAGAACGGTTTGAAGCTCTGAAAAAGCTGAATGAAGCAGGTATTCCAACGATTGTTTGGCTTTGTCCTATTCTTCCTTTCATCAATGATACAGAAGAAAACATCAGAGGAATTTTAGAATATTGCATTGAAGCAAAGGTTTACGGCGTTATTTGTTTTGGAATGGGCTTAACGCTTCGTGAGGGAAACAGAGAGTATTTTTATAGCCAGTTAGACCGATTGTTCCCGCACATGAAAGAAAAGTATATTCGTACTTATGGTATGCAATATCAACTAAGCAGTCCAAAACACAATGAACTGATGAAATTATTTCATCAAATATGTGAGGGTAGCGGTATTATGCACAATAACTCAAAAATATTTGAGTATCTATACAGCTTTGAAGAAAAGAATAGTCCTATCCAATTAAATCTGTTTGATTAACTTTCAAACAATGACCGCCCAACGGAAAATAAAAAAAACCGTTGTTTGGCGGCAAAGTTTTCATGCGCCTAACAGAATATAAGGGACTTAACAGCGGTTTTGAAATAGCAATCAAAGCCGCTGTTTTCTTTTTTCAAAAGTAAGAATACAGAGGGTGTGTTAAAGTTACCCTTTTTCAAGGATATAGCGGTATTGAGGAGGTATCGCCATGTCCTTTTTTCTATGCCCTAATGGGTTACTATCAAAAAAAGCCATTACCCGCCAACGGGCTATTCCGGCTACATAGATGAACTCACAAATCACACATATACTTTTGATAATTCCTTTGCGCCTGTCTGCGTTTTGCAGACGGGCGCATTTTGCGTTTTCTCCAAAAATTTTTTCAAGAAATTTCTAAAAACCAACGTCCATTTTGAAATGCTTCGGTTTGAGGGTTTACGAAAGGGGACATTTCAAACTTCACCGCTTTCGCGGCAGCGAAAGGAGGTGAGAACATGAACGAGCCTATTCGTACCCAATGGCAAATCCGTTGTGCTTTTAACGGCTTTTGCAAACTGGCGTTGAAGCGAGAAGCTATGAACGCTCACAGGGACACAAAGCAGCGACAATTACGCGAGGTTACTTTTTCCGACCTGTCGCCACTGGAAGAAAATCAGCTTTACGTCTGCGACAAATATTTTGCAGATGATGAAGCGGAACAGTCTTTCGTTGTCGGCGGCAAAGAAATTACTGCGAAGCTGCTTGCCGAAGCCCTGCACAGTTTGCCGGAAGAAAAGCGGGAAACCGTACTGCTGTATTATTTCTTTGATATGAGCGAACGCGAGATTGCAAAGTTTTGTAATCTGTCAAGGACAACGGTACAGTCCCGCCGGACAAGCTCAATGAAGCTGTTAAAACGCTATTTGGAGGAAAGAGCCTATGACTGCACAGATTAGTAAATCAGAACAGGACGAACGCGGCTTGTTGCCTTACCCGGTAATCATAGCCGCTACTAAGGGCGACCCGGAAGCTATGAACATTGTCGTACAGCATTACGAAAGTTACATAGCGTCCCTGTCTATGCGAAAGCTGCGTGATGAGCGCGGAAATATCTATTGGGGCATAGATGAGGATATACGCGACCGCTTGCGTTCGCGTCTTATGCGGGCTGTCCTTTCATTCAAGGTTTGAGATAACCACAAGCAGCGTCCCCCTTTCCGCTGCCTGTTGACTTGACCTTTGCTTGCTCTTTGACAAAGAAAGTGTCGCAAGATAACGGCGACGCAGTATAGGGCAAATCGGATACGTCCTTTTTGCGTTGAGCCATACGGCGGGTGCGCCATGACGCTTTTCCTCTATTGGAGAAAGTCGAGCGACCACCACCACGCCGGGGAACAAGTGTAGCGGCTTGTGGGCGACGACACGCACTAAGGGTAGACAAGCCTTTACAGCCATAGTCCGAGCGTTAAAAGCGTCGCAGGCATTGGGTAAAGCTGCCTTAACGGGCAGGGGTGGAACTCCCGCGAGGTTGTGCTAACAGCCGTCCGATTAAAGCCCCTTTTACTATTCACTTTTCCTAATATTGAAAGGGGGACGATACTATGAGTAACGCTGACGTGCCTATTTGGGAAAAATACACGCTTACGATAGATGAAGCAGCTAAATACTTCCGTATCGGAGAAAACAAGCTGCGTAAATTAGCCGAGGAAAATCCTGCCGCCGGGTGGGTTATTATGAACGGCAACCGTATTCAAATCAAGCGCAAACAGTTTGAAAAAATGATTGATACCATAGACACAATCTGATAGTGAAATTGAGCCTTGAATGTGCTATAATGAGATAAGCATATCAAGGCTCTTTCCGTCTTGGAAAGGAGCATTGAAAAATGTCAAAGAAAAGACGTGACAGCAAAAATCGAGTTTTGCGGTCGGGAGAGAGCCAGAGAAAAGACGGAAGATATGCTTACAAATATATAGATACCTTTGGTAATCCGCAGTTTGTGTATGCGTGGAAGTTAGTACCTACGGACAAGACCCCTGCCGGAAAGCGTGAGGATATATCCTACGAGAAAAGGTAAAAGAGATACAGAAAGACCTTGACGACGGGATAGACACCATAGGCAAGAAAATGACGGTCTGCCAACTTTATGCAAAGCAGATGCGCCACCGGGGAAATGTAAGGTACAATACGAAAAACGGACGCAAGCGGCTGATGAAGCTACTGGAAGAAGATAAACTTGGGGGCTGCCCGATTGACAGCGTGAAGCTGTCCGACGCGAAAGAATGGGCAATCCGCATGAAAGAAAAAGGAATTTCCTATAAGACTATCAGTAATGACAAGCGTTCCTTGAAAGCTGCCTTTTACACAGCGATACAGGACGATTGCATAAGGAAAAATCCTTTTGACTTCCAGTTAAACACTGTCATTGAAGATGATACAGAACCAAAGGTTCCGCTAACACCAGCGCAGGAAGAAAGTTTTTTGTCCTTTGCTCAAAATGACAAAGTTTATCAGAAGTATTATGACGAGCTTATTATTTTGCTTGGGACAGGGCTTCGTATCTCTGAACTTTGCGGGCTGACCGATACTGACATTGACTTTGAGAATAGGATAATCAATGTAGACCACCAACTTTTAAGAAGTGCGGAAACAGGATATTACATTGAAACACCAAAAACGAAAAGCGGTATTCGTCAAATTCCAATGAGCGAAAAAGTATATGAAGCATTTAACCGAGTGCTGAAACGGCGCAGGGGTGCAAAAGCTGTTACTATTGACGGTTACAGCAACTTCCTTTTCCTCAACCGGGACGGCTACCCGAAAACAGCTACCAATTATGACGGTATGTTTAGGGGGCTTGCAAAGAAGTACAACAAGTACCATGAGGAAGCTCTACCGAAAGTAATGACACCGCACACCTTACGTCATACGTTCTGTACCAACATGGCAAATGCCGGAATGAACCCAAAAGCATTACAGTACATTATGGGACATTCCAACATTACTATGACGCTGAACTATTACGCACACGCTACTTTCGACAGCGCAAAAGCTGAAATGCTGCGGATAGCAGCTTAGTAGTAAATCAAGGTTTTACTACTTCTTTACTACTTTTGAAAGCAAAAACCTGAGCGGATATAAAAATATATGTGAGTTTCTTCCGATACGAAAAATGCCGGAAAAGCCTGTAAATACGGGCTATACCGGCATATAAGAACTTCTAAAAAGATAATCAAAATTCATATCTAATTTTAAGGTTAAAACTTCCGCAACACTGCAAACGCCGTATTCCAGTCCATCGTTTCCTCTTTCTGCGTATCCAAAGCTGTCCTATTTTTACTGTTTCTCTGCTTTCCTTCCAGATTTTCTTTCTTCTCTTCCTTTTCTTCCCTCTCCCACTGTCTTCTCACAGCGTTTTCTCTTCCATAAAACCCAAAAACTCCGACAACTTTCGCCAGTACTTCGTTTTCCCAAAACAACAAAAAACTGCCCAGATAAACCAGCACTTCCGGAAGGAACAAAAGAACATGTCTCACAGCTTCCTCCCAGCGTGCTGTTTGATACTTTTGCACCAGCTGTCCTTCCATTTCTGTTTCTTCTATCGCTTCTGCTTCTTCCGTCAGTTCTGTTTTATCGCGCAGTCTTTCCCCATATCCGTTTCTTTTACTGTCCAGTTCTTCCTGTCCGAACCAGCTGTTCCGCGTCCCCCTGAACCGATTTTTCATGGTTCGACTTTCCATAATTCGACTCTCTATAAATCGCTTTTCCAATTCCGGTTTTCTCTTTACCGGCTGAAATGTTAATGGCTGTCTTCCCATAAAACTGCACACACCATGCCGGCAGAACCGCCCTTCTCCTTTATCCTGGCCTTTCAGTACAATTTCCAGCCATTCCTCTGCCAGAAATTCTTTTGATCTTTCCGTCTTTTTTACATCTGTCTTTTTCATCGTCACCTTTCCATCCTTTCCTCAAACATCCATTTCCAGAATCACCCGAATAGCCTCACATACCTTTGGTTCCATGTCTTCTTCCAGCAGCCACTGCAGAATCATTTTCTCCTGGTGATCCAGCTTATATCTTTTTTGAATGATTTTTTCCAGCTGCAATTTTGTAAATGCTACATCTAAATCGTAATCAATCCAGTTATCATCGTACATACCGTAAATATTCTGATAATAGTTATTATAAATTTCATATGATTCTTCTAATGTCATGTTTGTCCTCTTCTCTCTTCCATTTCATTTTGCTTTTCTTTAAAACGCATTTACCCCGAAGAGAAATTTCTTTTCTTCCGGGGTAAATGCGTTCTTCCTATACCTCAAGCGGGGCATGCAGACTGCGGAAATGATTTTTCAAACACGCTCCAGCGTCCACTACAGAATTCTTTTTCTCTGTCCCTGTTGTTTTTTCAAAAATTCTCAAACAGCCCATCAATTAATCTGCTGTTCTCTACGCGATTGGCTAATTTTTCAAGTTCTTCTGTTACTTCTCCGCCCAGTTCCTGGTAGAATTCAAGCAATCTTTCCTGGCGTTCCTCGCATCCTGGCACTTTTTCCCATTCACGCGCCATTTTTTTGGAAAACAGACCGTTTACGTTATAAGTTTTCTGTATCTCCTGTTCTCCGTAATACTTCAGATCAATTTCTCTTTCTGCCGGCTTTGCCAGTTCCGCGCGCATCTGGCCGATAATAAAGTCCATGGAAAATGCAGGACTCTCCCATTCCAAAAAAGCACGGTACATTTCCACATCGGTATCGACGTCTCTTGGAAATCCCGGTGCTGACATGTATGGTGTCCGTATGTCTCTCAGATTGAAAAACAGAGTTGCATACCAGTTCAGATGCTCGAAATGTGTCTCTAACAGATAACGCAGCAGCGGCACATTTCCGGCTTTCATCACCTGATCCGGCTCTGCAAATTCGATTAATCCTGTGTAGTGTTCCAGCATGTATTCTGTCAGCTCTTTCCCCGCACCGGCAACTGCCTGACCCAGTGCCTCTTTTTCTCCGTACGCCAGGCTTGCGCCATCGATATCATAATGGTCGATGCAGTAATCCAGCATCTCCGGACTGCCGGACAGAATCGCCGCTGTGAGAATACCCGGGATATAAAAATCTCCGACAATCGTTTCCCGGCGAATGCTGTAATAGGTTTTTCTGGCTCCCGGAATACGATCCCATTCACAGGTGTATTCCCAGTACTCCATATTTTCTTCCGTCATTTCCTCGTCTTTTGCTTCAAACATCTGCAGCAGGGAAACGTTTCCGCTCATCACAGCCGCCAGATAATTGGGCGCATCGGTCCAGCACAGTTCTTCATGAAGATACATCTTTCGGAACGCAACGACACCGTATTTATCCATGCTGATAAATTTCTTTGCAATTTTCTCCAGATGGGACGACTCCTGTACCTGAAGAAGTCCGTCAATCGTTGTGGCAGATTCGAGTGCCCACAGGCAGACATCTTCCCTGCCGCAGCCTCTTCCATACCAGTAAGTATAGGCGGCCAGCGGAATGGCATTTCGGTTATACTGGTCTGGTTTCAGTTGATTTTCATCAAAGAATCTCTTGATTTCTTCCAGTTCTGCGTCCTGATCCAGGAGTTCCCGGATCTTTTTCGTATCCCAGACTGTTTTTCCGATATCATTTAAGGCTGTGGATTTTTTCAGGTGTACTTTCTGCAGTTCTTTCTCAAAAATCTCTCTTTCTACTGGGTTCATTGCATTTAAGACTGTCTCTTTCATTCGTTTTTCCTTCCATAATAATCTCTTTTTTCTCTTGTTAATTTCCTGTTCTTTTTGTTTCATCTCCATAAAGAAGCGCCTCTCCCAATGCTTCGATTTTGCCCCTGCAGACTACCGGGTTTTCCAGTTTGTAATGGTCGAAACCATATTCCAGCATTCCCATATCCCCTGAGAGAATGAGTGCGGTGAGTACATTTGGAATACAGAATTTTTTCGAAACGTTTTCCCGGCCTATCGTATAGCAAGGCAGCTTTCTGCTCCTACAAGGGGCAAATTCTTCCTTCCAGCCAAGGTCTTCTTCTTCATCCTCTTCTTCCATTTGTCTTTCCTTTTCAAATGCCTGCAATAGTGCAATATTGCCACTTAAAATAGCAACCAGCGTATTCGGTGCATCCGTCCAGAAGTTCGCGGATTCCTTTTGTATTCCAGACCGCTTTTCCTGCATCCCGGAAAGAGTGCGTCTGTTTTGTGTACACTTTCTGCAATTCTGCTTCCAGGATTTTTCTTTCCTTCGGATTCATTTTGTTTAAAACAGCTTCCTTCATCTTATATCTCCCCTTCCAATCTTCAGCGCAAGGCTGCTTTCCTTCGCTGTTTGCTGTTTTTTTCGTCAGGTATCCTTAAAACAAGGGTACCACACTCCTTACCTTTTCGCATTCATCCGTCAGATGAAAACGGATATTTTTCATTCATCTGTCAGATGAATTTTCTCGTTAATGTTCACTCAGTACCTGAACACTTGCTGTTCAGGTACGTAAGAATGTGATTCAGGTGTGAACAGCCCTCCTTTTGCGAAGCAAAACTCTAAATGAGGGCTGCTTACGTTACTGTTCGCAGGACACCTGTGAACAGTAACATTTTCTCCCTTGTAATCAAATGCCCTTTATGATAAGGTTAAGATATCTTTAGATTTGACTTTTTATTCGTAGCTATGTCTGTAAATCATGCAGACACTTCCATTTAGAAAGGAGCAAATACCCCCGATGGGAATCTATCTAAACAGCAGCAGTGCTTTTGGATTATTTCGCAGAGATTGTCTATCAACCTATTTCATAGATAAATCTTCTATCTTAAAAGAACTTGTTCCACTCGTTGAATCAGATGATTATGATCCGGAAAAAACCGTTTTGAATTCTCAAAACAGTCAAAAATATGTGGCGATTACCAGACCGCGCAGGTTTGGAAAAACCGTCATGGCCAATATGATTGCTTCCTACTTTGGCAGAGGAATTGACAGCAGTAAAATTTTTGATCGATTAGCTGTCTCTCAGTATCCCTGGTATCAAAAGCACTTAAACCAGCATAATGTGATTCATATCATGTTCAATGAGATTCCTGCTGAAATCACCGATTATAACCATTATATAAACCGCATAAAAAAAAACGCTGCTTCTGGATCTGCAAAAAGCTTACCCAGATGCTGCGATTGAAAAAGAGGACTCGGTATGGGATGCGTTGACCAGAATTTACGAATATTGTAACCAGGAACAATTTATTTTTATATTAGATGAGTGGGATTACATTTATCATCAGCCTTATATGACCGATGCAGATAAGACTGCCTATACCAAATTTCTGAGCAATCTTCTGAAAGATAAAGCTTATGTAGAAATGGCCTATATGACCGGTATTTTGCCAATTGCAAAATATTCCAGCGGTTCTGAACTGAACATGTTTTTTGAATATTCTATGGCAACCCGCGCAAAATTCAGCGAATATTTTGGGTTCACGGACGATGAAGTCAATCTGTTATATCAAAGATATTTGCAAATAGAAAAAAATCCTTCCGTTACGCGGGAAGGATTGGAATTATGGTACGATGGCTATCAGACCGCAGGCGGAAAAAAACTCTATAACCCACGCTCTGTCGTAGGGGCTTTAAGTGACAATCAATTGGGAAATTACTGGACAAGTTCTGGTCCGTACGATGAAATTTTCTATTATATCGGCGCAAATGTAGATGCTGTAAAAGATGATATTGCTCTTATGGTCGCCGACATTCCCGTTCCTGCCAAAATTCAGGAATATGCGGCAACGTCTATGGAACTGAAAACAAAAGATGAAATTTTTTCTGCCATGGTAGTCTATGGATTTTTAAATTATTCCAAGGGTTATATATCCATACCAAACAAAGAGTTGATGGACAAATTTGCCGAAGTAATTCAAAGAGAACCATCCCTTGGAAATGTTTACAAGCTTGCGAAAGAATCCGGCCGAATGCTTGCAGCTACAAAAGCCGGCGATACGAAAACAATGGCCGAACTGCTGGAATACGCACACAACACCCACAGCCCGCTGACACTGTATAACAATGAAGCGGAACTGGCTTCTATCATTCGCTGGGTATATTTGAAGGCTTTAGATTTTTATCGTATTGAACGGGAAGATAAAGCCGGTATCGGTTATGTTGATTTTATTTTCTATCCATTTCAAAAAAATGATGATGCCATTATCATAGAATTAAAAGTTAACCACTCTGCTGATGAAGCCATCCAGCAAATCAAAGACCGGCAGTATGCATTACGTTTTGAAGGAAAATTTGGCGAAAAAGCGGAATATACCGGTCGTATTCTCGCGGTGGGTATTGCTTACCATAAAGACGATATCAAAAAACTTCATGAATGTAAGGTGGAGGTTCTTCGTGAGAAAATTGTCTGATGCAGTTTTTCTGTCTATGATATTTATAAATTTTTTTCTCATCCTTGATTTTTAAGAGCAGGCGGAAATTCGCCTGCTCTTTTACACGCAATTTTATTCTTACCGTCATAGAAATTCTTACTTGCAAGTTTTCTCAGAGCTTGTTGGGGTACGCTCTAAGTTCTTTTCAAATTTCATGCAACTCTATCGTAGTTTACAATTTTTCTTTCCGCTTTCTCATCTCTTTTAGTTTCTGGTTCATGCTTTCCGCCACCATATGGTCATTTACATATACGATCAGATTCACCGTAACATAAACTCCAATAATCAAAACCTCCATCAGCACGACCATTTTAGCTTTGCTGAAGTAAAACCATCCGAATGCTCTGCCAAGTCCCAGGACAGCACAATTAGCATAGATAAAATAGATGATCTGCCGTGCAATCATGCCCTGTTTGGATACTTCTTTTCCTTCCTCATCCGGGTACATCAGAATCGGGATGGAGCATACAGCGGAAACCAGAAGAATCTGCCAGAGAATCATGACACTGATCTGGGCATCCAGACCGCACATCACAGTAATATAGATCGCGGATGCAAGCAGAACGCACACGGTAATTTTCGAAAAAATATTTGCAAGAATTTTTATTTTATTCATCATTGTTTTCGCCTCCCTACAATCCCAGTCGTTCTTTCAGAACCGGCACATACTGCCGGGAAATAATCACTTTTTCCTCATTTTCGAGTAACGCTTCAAATCTGCCGCCAAAAGCAGGCGACAAATGCCGGATTTTGTCCAGATTTAGAATCATGGATTTGGAGGCCCGCATAAATGGAAAAGACACCAGCTGTTCTTCTAACTGATACAGTTTTTCTTTAACTTCATAAACATTCTTTTGTCCATAGGCAAAGACCTTATTGTCCGTTGCCTCAAAATAGAAAATATCCGGAAGTGCCAGAAGAGTAATTCCTTTTGCATCGTATCCCGTAATTTTTCGATCCCCGTTTTTCAGTTTGCAGATCAGATGGTTGATGTCCTCCGTCAGCACACGGCATTTGATGATGATTTCTTCCTCTTCGTCCGGAGATGGATTGATGATCGTTATCTTCACATTGGTTCCCTCTTTTCTTTTCCCTATCCTCTTTTATATCGGATTTTCTTGGAGATGTCTATCCCTTGTATGGTATGCTGTATAAAAATTTTCGAATCAGTTTCAACTTTTTTGCTGTATACGGCTGATAGCGGATCGGAAAATCCATCCATGTCTTTTTATCCACGATGCTGCGCTTATGTGTGAATTCCGCAAATCCGGCCTCACCGTGATAGCCGCCCATACCGCTTTCTCCTACACCGCCAAACGGCATCTCACTGGTAGCAAGATGAATCAGTGTGTCGTTGATGCAGCCACCGCCAAACCGGCACCTCTCCAGAACCGTTTTCTTCACCTTTTTGTTTTCCGTAAAGCAGTACAGGGCAAGCGGTTTGGGGCGTTGATTGATCCAGGAGAGTGCATCCTCAAGTTTTTCATACGTCAATACTGGCAGGATGGGACCAAAAATCTCCTCCTGCATGACCGCATCTTCCCATTCTACGTGATCCAACACAATAGGTTCGATCCGCAGTTGATAAACTTTCCAAAGACAATGCGTCTTGCCGCAAGCCGGATCTTACTGCTTTTTTCTACAATGCATGGGCTTTTTCCGCCAAGTTCCAGTGTCACGGGCGTCAGATGTCTTGCAGCACTTTCCATGACCTGCTTTCCGACCGCTACACTTCCTGTGAAAAAAATCTTATCAAATTTTTCCTGTAAAAGTGCCTGATTTTCCTCCCGTCCGCCTAAAACAACGGCAACATATTCTGGTGGAAAACATTCTTCTAACAGATCTTTCAGGACATTTGCACTGGCCGGTGCATAAGCACTTGGCTTTACCACCGCAGTATTTCCTGCCGCAATGGCATCTACCAGCGGTTCTAACGTCAGCAGAACAGGGTAATTCCACGGGCTCATAATCAGCACATTGCCATAAGGAGAAGGGCTTTGATAACTTTTCGCAGCGAACTGCGCCAGCGGTGTTCTGACATGTTTTTGTCTGCAAAGCGCCCTAAGTGCTGCTTCATCCAGCGGATTTCCCCCTGCACCAGTCCAATCTCACACATCATCTCCGTCTTGCTCTTTCCAAGATCCGTATGCAGCGCTTTGCAGAGGATCTGCTCCTGTTTTTGCAAGGCCATTTCCAATCTGCTCAAAGCCTCCATCCGCACATACAAACGCCCATTTAATGCGGTACGAACCGAAACAATACGATCCGCATTTACAATCGTTGTCTTTGATGCACGCTACATACATTTTCTTGTTATTTTCTCTTCCAGCTGATACAGTCTGCTTTTAATTTCATAAAACTTATTTGACGTATAAGCAAACACCTTGTTTTGCACTGCCTCGAAATATAAAATATCTTCTGTTCTTATGGAAACACATTATTTCTTTTCTGTGTATCCCCGGATAGATTCCCCTTTGCTTCTTACATACTCTTTTATTTCTGCAAATTCTTTCGTAAAATTTACATATTCGAGTATAACGCCCCTTTTTCCGGGTCATCGATCTCTCTTTCTGTAATATTCATAACTGTCTCTTTTCTCATTTTTTATTCATTCTATAGTCGAAGGATATATTTACTTCCCATCTTTCTCCGGAAGAGCTGTCATGCACAAAAAAATAATTCCAAATACCACAACACATCCAACCATAAGCATCACCATCTGATTTACACTTACTACAGACCCCTGGAACTTCGGGTTACAATCCAGTGTATCACGAATCGCAGTAATCATTTCTTCTGGCAGCTGATTGTTCTCCATCTCTTCGAAGATTCCACGGAGCATATGATTTTTCAACAGAGAAGTTCCGTAGGTACTTGGCAGATACGACAGTACTTTCTGCAGGCCGCTGCCGAAATTTGAAATCGGCATGTAAGCTCCGCATAAAAATCCATACCCGGCACTTACGATCGTTCCCACTGCGGATAACTGACCCTGGGTTGTCAGTGGAAAACTGACGATGCTTGACAACGTGCTTCCAAAGAGTACCAGTAAAATTTCATCGAGAAGAACCCAGAATACATCTACAGCGCTCATATACCAGCCCATTTTGTACATATAGCCAAGCATAATACAAGCGCAAGCCCATTCACCAGCAGGGAATTGACTACAGTAGATAAAAAATACCCAAGATAAAGCTGTGCTTTGCTGATTGGCGATACATTAAAATCTTTCCTTGTTCCGTTTGCCCGGTCCTGTACCATCGTAAGATTCACGCAGAATGTCACAGTCACACAGCTGACTGCCAGAAGAGCCGCGGCAAGCTGTGCGGCCACCGTTCCATCGATCAGTTTGTCTGAGATTGTAATCATGTCCGGGATCGCGGACACAAAGGAATCTCTGTATACGTTTGCCAGAAATGTAGCATACAGCAAAATCAGAATTCCCGGAGTAATTAAAGCCGAAAAAAACATTCCTCTGTCTTTAAAAAACAATTTTCTGTTTCGACTTATAAGTGCAAATACTGCCTTCATCTGTGCTCACCTCCCAATGTTTTTCCGGTTACAGCAAGAAATACATCATCCATTCTGCCCTTTACCACTTCATAATCACGGAATATTTCCTGATGTTCCACGATCAGCCGGGTAGCCTCTGCGGTATTTTTTACTTTTAACTGATAGCCATCCCGGATCTTTTTATACTCTCTGCCCAGTGTTTTGATTTCTTCTTCTGTCACACCATAAACAGACATAGTGTCCTGCACATACTCATTTTTCAGCTCAAAAGGAGTTCCTTCTGCCACGATGCTTCCTTTATCCAGAATCACCACATAACCGGCATTTGCAGCTTCTTCCATGTAGTGCGTAGTCAGAAAAACTGTCAGCTTTTCTTCCACTCGAAGTTTTTCAATGATATCCCAGATCAAAAGCCGCGTCTGTGGGTCAAGTCCTGTCGTTGGTTCATCTAAAATCAGAAGTTCGGGCCGATGCAGCAAGGCTCTTGCAATATCAATTCTTCTTCTCTGTCCGCCGGACAGTTTTCCGACCGGCCGGTTCAGATAATCTCCGAAATCAAAAATCTCCACCAGTTCCCGCAATCTTTTTTCAAACGCTTTTCCTGTTATTCCATAAAGCGCTGCTCTGTTTTTCAGATTTTCCCTGACGGTAAGTGGCTTGTCCAGCACACTGTCCTGAAATACCACGCCAAGCATTGTTCCAACTTTCCTTCCGATCTTATCCAGATCTGTGCCCTGGATCTGAACCGTTCCGCTGTCTTTGTGAAGCTGCCCGCAGATGATCGAAATCGTTGTGCTCTTCCCTGCCCCGTTTACACCAAGGAATGCAAAGAGCTCTCCTTTTTTCACCTGAAAACTCAGATCATTGACTGCTTTTACATCACCAAAGCTTTTCTTTAAATGAGTGATTTTAATCATATCTGTTTCCATTACGCCTGCCCTCTCCTTTGATTTCTTTGCTGTTCCACATAAAAAATATCAGACAATTTCAATTGATACAAAACGTGATTTTTATATCCACATACCGATGTTTGTCCAAATACAGCTTCCCGAACATTCTGCACCCAGGATGCTTCCCTGTTGTGGCAATATACCATAACATGTTCTTCCTGCTTTGGATCAATCTGTTCCACCTCACATTTCATCCATCTCACCCCCAGTTATTCCTATTTCTTTTATATATGATTTTACAGCATTCGTCCAGTCTGCATGATGTGAAATGCAGAAATTCGCGGGTAAGATGCCAATTTCTGTTGTCTGCTCGTCTGGCGCATAGGAATTCATAAAAATAAGTGGAAAGCCATGTCAATGGACATGCAACTTTCCACTTATTCATTTTCATAAATTTTTTAATCACTTGAAACTCCACGTCATGAATTCCCGCTTATCTTAATACTTCATCTTTGATCTGTTGTCCTTCCATCTTTTCAACATTCCTCTTCTCAAAATGAGTTATGAATACGAAATCCTAAAATAGTCTAAATATTCCTTATACCGATCCTGCGCTGTCAGACAGGTATCCATCAGATAACCTTTTTCATTGTTCCATTCTTTCAGACCACGATAATAAAACATCTTCAGATCCTCTTCGATCATGAACGGAACGATATTGTACTTCAGGCATTCCTTGAACATAAGCAATCGGCCTACACATAATTTCTTCTCATCTTCAACAACTAATACTCTCAATTTATTTTTCTCCATTTTCTTAACAGGAATTTTACACCCTCTATTGTACAATGCAAACATCGAAAGGTCAATAAACGGACTTTGAACATTGAAAGGAGTATTTTAATGAAATCTGAAAAAGCAACACAGATTCTTTTACTTGCAGCCGGTCTGGTGTTTTTCCTTGTCGGGATCTTCCGCGGAGAAGCAGCGGTTGTTCTTAGCAAGGCAATAAAATTATGTATGGAGTGTGTAGGAATTGGATAAGAAAATGAAATCAAACAAAAACTTTCTGGCCCGCTTCCGCGGATGGATTCAGGCAGCTGCTACACTGCTGACCAACATTCACATCCCGAATCTGTTTAAAGGGAAAATTTATCAGGGAAATGTAAAAACGATGTGCGTCCCGGGACTAAACTGTTACTCTTGTCCTGCCGCCACAGGTGCCTGTCCGATTGGAGCTTTTCAAGCCGTGGTCGGTTCTTCAAAATTCAAATTTACCTACTACATCACCGGATTTTTCATCCTGTTAGGTGTTCTGTTAGGGCGGTTTATCTGTGGATTTCTCTGTCCGTTTGGATGGTTCCAGGATCTGCTGCATAAGATTCCGGGCAAGAAACTTTCCACCGCAAAACTGAAGCCTCTGCGGTATCTGAAATATGTGATTCTGGTCGTCTTTGTTATACTACTTCCGGCATTTGTAACCAATTCACTTGGTATGGGAGATCCTTTCTTCTGCAAATACATTTGCCCACAGGGCGTACTTGAAGGCGCAATTCCACTGTCACTTGCCAACTCAGGAATCCGTGCCGCACTCGGACATTTATTTACATTTAAGTTCACAGTCCTTGCGCTTTTCATCATCCTGAGCATCTTGTTTTACCGTCCATTTTGTAAATGGATCTGCCCGCTGGGTGCTGTTTACTCACTGTTTAACAAGGTATCTTTTCTTAAGATTCAGGTTGATCATGAGAAATGTGTTGGCTGCCAGAAATGTAGTCGTGTCTGTAAGATGGATGTCAATGTAGTAGACACACCAAACCATCCGGAGTGTATCCGATGCGGAGAATGTATGAAAGCCTGCCCGACTGATGCAATCTGCTATCATTACGGATTTTCAACTAAGAAACAGGCTGAAAATAAAAACTAATAAAACGTAATTTAAAGGAGATTTAAAATCATGAAAAACAAAACACTTAGAACAAACTCAATGAAATTAAAAAAGGTAATTGCTGCATCCCTTGCCATTTCTGTACTTTTTGCGTTTACAGGCTGCGGAAATTCCTCCTCAACAGACAATACAAACACAAAACAGGAATCTTCTTCCACAACAGAAACGGGCAGCGCAGACGAGCTGAACAAAAAACGGGATGACCTTTACCAGCAGGAAAACCAGCTTTTTGCTGATCACAAAGATGCATGGGACAAAGCCTTTGGTCTTATGAACAAGAACGCTGCCGGTGATGCCATGAGCGAAAACTATGCTGATACCCTCGCAAGCACAGTGGAATCTAACAAAGACTCTTTCTCTAAAGAAGAATATGAAACTCTGTGCAAAGACATCGAGACAATCCGCGGAATTGAAGAAGAAATTGCCAAGCTTGAGAAAGAGATTGCTGCATCCGATTCCTCTGACAGCTCTTCCTCTAAATCAGACGAATCCACAGCTGTATTCAAAGGTTTCAAAGGAAAAGATCTGGATGGAAACGATGTAGATGACAGTCTTTTCGCTAAAAATAAAGTTACAGTTGTAAATTTCTGGTTCAGTGGATGCAAGCCATGTGTCGGAGAGCTCTCTAAGCTGAATGAATTAAATGAGAAACTCAAAGAAATGGGTGGCGAAGTTGTTGGTATCAACATGGATACTTTAGACAACAATGAAGCCGGAATCAAAGAGGCAAAAGAAATCCTGAAAGCTCAGGGCGCTTCCTACAAGAACCTGACTTTCGATTCTAATTCAACAGTTGGAAACTATGCTGGAAAAGGAAACATCATGGCATTTCCTACAACCGTTCTTGTAGATAAAGACGGAAATATCGTTGGGGAACCTTTCATGGGTGGCATTGACGATCAGTCAAACTACGATCAGCTGATGAAGCAGATTCAGTCCGTACTGGACCAGAAATAATTTACATAAATATCCTAGTTAGGGGGCAGTTACTGTTTGCAGTAACTGCCCCCTAACATCATTAATAATGAAGGCATCCCAGGACAGCTTCATAGTTTCCTCCAATAGCTTCATAGCACTCTCGCATTGTCATATTTTGGTCCTCCTGTCAATTGTATTCCACTAATTCATGAACCTCTGCTAATCAATGATATACATACCTTATAATCGTTTTTATAACTTCATCAATCACAATCGGCTTTGACAAATGTGCGTTCATTCCTGCATCCAGTGATGCCTGAACATCTTCTGCAAATGAATTAGCTGTCATTGCTATAATAGGAATGTTTTTTCCATCCGGTCTGTCATTCATTGCCCTGATTGCTTTTACCGCTTCATAACCATTCATTTCAGGCATCATGATATCCATCAGGATTACATCAAATGCGCCTTCCGGATGATTTCTGAAAATCTCAACAGCATTCTTTCCATCCACAGCTCTTTCTACATTCATCCCGAACTCTTCCAACTGCACGGCAGCAATCTCTGCATTCAGTTCATTATCCTCTGCAAGAAGGACATTCACACCTGTAAGATTCACCTTTTCAGAAATACCTGTGTCTGACTTATTACATTCCTTATCTGTAATTTCCAAAGGAATATCCACGGCAAATGTGGTTCCCTCATGCTTTTTACTCTGCACGGAAATGGTTCCCCCCATCATATCTACATACTTCTTTACGATAGCCATCCCCAGTCCAACTCCATGGTACTGCGTTCTCACACCGGAATCTTCCTGTGCAAATTCCTCAAAAACTTCTTTTGTAAATTCCTCACTCATGCCAATACCAGTATCCGAAATGCGGTAACGCATATTTATATATCCATCCCCGCCCTTTTCCTGACACCGGGCTTCAAATGTAATCGTCCCTCCATCCGGAGTGAATTTCACGGCATTGCTCAGAATATTGACCAGCACATCACGCAGGCGTGCAGGATCCGCAAGTACATTTGGAATCTTTGCATCTTCACGCTGAATCTTAAAGTTGATATCCCTGTTCGTAAGAAAGCCTTTTATAATATCCAATGCAGAATCTGTAATGTTTTTCACATCCGCCGGTACCGGATTGTATTTCACTTTTCCACTTTCGATGCGGGTCAGATCTAATACATCATTGATCAGCGACAGTAAATGCTCTGAGCTTTCGTCAATCTTTTCCAGACAATTTTTCACTTCGTCTGACGGATTGTTTTTCATTGCAATACCGGTAAATCCTATGATTGCATTCATCGGTGTCCTCATATCATGGGACATATGTGACAGAAATGCTGTTTTTGCCTTGTTTGCAGCCTGTGCATGCTCTGCCAGTTCCGCCATTTCCTCAGCTTTCTCCTGGGCCGCCTTCTGAGCTTTTTTTCTTGCACTGAGACGCACCATTGTCCCAGCCATAGCAGTCAGCAGCCATCCAAAAATAAGAAGAACCCAAACAGTAACAACAGGATGCAGACGTATCCAGTCAACAAGTGTAAGCTCTGTTGCTTTGTATGTGGTATACTGTGCTGCAAGATCTTCAACAAGATTTTGGGGCATGGCATACATTGCTTTCGTCAGAATACCAGCCAGCGCATGGTTCTCAGTTGATGAAATTACCATGCGGTAGGTGAATGTAGGCTGTTCCAGCAGAGTATATGTCATGGTGCCCGTAGTGTCACTGTTCACAAACGCCTGTGCCATGTAATAGTAGACGAAGGCAGCATCTGCTTTACCCTCACGGACAGCTTCCATCATTTCCTGTCGGGTACTGCACATCAGTTTTTCTGCACCGGGTGCCATTGCATCTTCAATTGACTTTGATGCTGTCTGGTCAACAGTAGTAACAACATTAATTTTTCCATCAAAGTCACGCCGTGTCACCCTTGCCAGCTGCATCGTAATGAAAGGTGCAGTAATCCCCCATTTTTTCGTCTCAGCATAGTTATCTGTTTCCAGGCGCGCATCGATGCTCATATCTGTGGTTTCCTTATTTTTCTGATAAGCAATATACTCATCTCTGGTGGCAGGTGTAAGAAACTCATAGGAAATCCCGGCATAGTCTGCAATTTTCCGGAAGTAATCCGGGATAATACCCTTCATCTCACCATTTTCATTATAAGAATATGGATAACGGGTCGGATCACACAGAACATGAAGCGGGTTGTCCTTGGAATACTGTGAAATAATACTTTTTTCTTTCTCCGTATATTCCAGATTCTTAGTTTCGATGCTTTCATAATTTTTATTATAAAGTGTCGTTTTCCAGTCACCCTCAACTGCATTCATCTGGCCGATTGCATAATTGATCTCATTCAGCAATTCTGTATTACCTTTTTTAACCATGACATAGAAATCGCTGCTGTCAAATTTATCCACGATACGCTCATTGTTTGTTTTTCTCATAGAAGTGGCAGCAATAGCATCAACATTTCCGCTCTGAAGAGCTTCCTCCATCTCTTCTGTCGTATCAAAATAAAATGGATCATATGTAAATCCTTTATTGCCTGCAAAATCCGCAAACTCTTTATCTCGTGAGCTTCCGTTCAAAAGTGCCACACGCATACCGTTGTAAGTACTGTAATTGCCATCCACAATCGTGCTGTTGTCACTGCGGACGGTCAGAATCCCATTATTGGTTCCGATCGGACGTGAAAAATCAAACTTTTCTTCTCTTTCCGGTGTTTTGCGGGGAGATGTTACCATATCAATCTCGCCATCTTCAAGCATCTGCTGCATATCATCCCAGCTCTTATCATATCCGACATATTCGTAATCTACATCCCAATAACGGGCCATCAGCCGAAGAAAATCATAGCCATACCCGCTGCGGTTGCCTTCTTCATCCATCACATGATAACCATCCATGGCAAAGAAACCGACTTTGACAGTTTCATGCTGCGAACTGTCCTCGGCTGCATATGCAGTCTGGGGAGAAAATATCATACACACGCATACAAAAGCCAGTAATACTGCCACATATTTCTTTGCTCTCGAAATCATATTAAATCTCCTGTCTGTCTGTCTGTCTGTCTGTCAAATATATTTCTCTATACATCTCCTTGTCAACCTCCTGGTTTAATAAAATTGCACTACCGCATCAAATCCATTTGTCACTGTTCAGTGACCTGCGGTTCGGTCCCCCCCACCGGTCTTTATGCTTCTGAACTTGAAGACAGTTTTTCCTGCCTCAATCTTGCTCATATCCAGAACGTCATTGATAATTCCCAACAGATGCTGTGATGAAATATCTATTTTATCTGCATACTCTATAACTTTTGCTTTATTTCCTGCATCATGTCTGATCAAAGATGTGATACCAATGATTGCATTCATAGGTGTACGAGTATCATGCGACATTATTGTTACGTCTATGAAATAATACCGTAAAAAAGCACTGCCAGACAGACAGTGCACGTCATTTCATGCAACTGGCTGCCATTTTACAGGCCCTGTAGCTTTGCGTCCCAGACTTTCATCTGGTTTGCCGATTTCCTTATTATAGCTTTTAGACTTACGCAAAAAACTGATTTTATTATACTATAGTACTCTACTGTACACAAGAAAAACATTACCGTTTTAACGCCCAAAAACATATTGTCATTATACTGTCATTTTTTTAAAAACTTATTCCGTTTTTCAACTTCTATGATATAATGCTTTATTATAAAAACTCCAATGAATAAACTGAGGTGAACCAAGTGAAGAAAAAAACACTTGTGCCTCTTATTATTTTTTTACTGGGCATATGCCTTGTTGGTTTAATTGTATACAAAACAGACACCCATGAAAAAAATCAGAGACACATATTGGCACAATTAAACGCAACCACCTATGGTGAACGCATAAAGAATGAAATTGCAGATGGAATTGGAATTACAGATACTTTGGAACAGATCTTAATCAGTGAAAATGGCGAAATCCATCAGTTTGAGACGATTGCCGGGAATCTTATGTCTGATTCTATTGAAAGCGTGCAGCTCGCTCCTAATGGTGTTGTAACAGATATTTATCCGGCTGAAGGAAATGAGGCAGGTAAGATCGATCTGCTCCATGATAAAGACCGTAAAGAGATTTCCTGTTATGCAAGAGATAACCATGCAACCATTACGCAGGGGCCCTTCGAATTAAAACAGGGCGGTTATGGAATTGCAGTCCGCAATCCAGTCTACCTGAAAGATAAAAGCGGACAAGAGTATTTCTGGGGATTTACCATTGTTATCCTGCGTGTTCCGGATATTTTTTCAGATACAGTCAGTGCACTTTCAAATTTTGGATATGAATACAAAATTTTAAAAACAGACACTCCCTGGAGCGATACTTATAAAGTGGTTTATCAGTCAGATGGTCAAATAGATCATCCGATTTCTTACGCTTTTACAGTAGGGGATGGAACCTGGAAGCTTGAGGTAACTCCTAAAACCGGATGGAGAAATAACACACTACTGATAATTATCAGTGGTATGTTTCTTACTATAAGCCTTCTTCTGTCAGTACTTACCAGGGTATGGCTGGTAGCAAAAGAACACAAGAACAAATATAAAATACTGGCGCGCACAGATTCTCTTACAAATATTTATAATCGCTATGGATTTGATGAATTAGCAGAAAAAATAATTTCTAAAAATCCACAAACACATTTTGTGGCTGCGCTCCTTGATATTGATGACTTTAAGTTTATCAATGATATCTATGGCCATAGTTATGGAGACAAAGCATTAAAGAGTCTGGCAGACAGTATGAAAGCTTTTTTCCCATCCGATGCATTGCTTGGAAGAAATGGTGGTGACGAATTCTGCATTCTTTTACCAAATTGTACCTTTAAGGAAGCAGATAAACAGCTGCAGCAATTCACTAAGCTTCCAAAAACGTTTTCATATCACGGTAAAGAACTCGCATTTTATATATCTCTCGGATATGCAGAATATCCAACATTTGCAGCCAGCCCTTCACAGCTTATGCGCTGTGCAGATGCAGCTCTTTATGAAATAAAACTGCATGGAAAAAACGGATGTATGGCTTACAGAAAAGGTCTCCAGTCAGGAGTCCGCAAACAGCTTGGATTTGCACTGAAGGATATCTCTGAACACCTTCCAGGTGCATTTATCATATATAGAGCAGACAAAGAAGATGATGAGCTCTTTTATGCAAACCACGAATTTCTTCATATGACTGGTTATAAGAGCATGGATGAACTATTCAGGCTTACTCAAAAAAGGTTCCGCAATCTGATCCGACAAGATGAACAACAACAGATTGAAACAAGCATCTGGGAACAGATTGGCACAGGCAATGAAAATGACTATATTCACTTTCATCTTCGAAAAGCTGACGGAACTTATCTTTCCGTGCTTGATCATGGAAGAATCGTAGAAAGCCAACAATACGGAAAAGTATTTTATGTATTGTTCATGGATTGGGAAGATATGCATCTTCGTTACAGTGATAAATTTTCCGAATAAATAAAAAAAAACTGCTAAAAAGTTGTGAACCGAACTTCTTAGCAGTTTTTTTACTAATCTACCAGATTGTTTTGTAACGTACTGATCAATTCCTCTATAACAATTGGCTTGGATAAGAAGCCATTCATACCACATTCCAGTGCTTTCTTTTTGTCTTCGTCAAAAGCATTGGCAGTCATGGCAAGGATGGTAATTCCCGCCAGCGCCGGATCCCTAAGGGCACGGATCTGCTTCGTGGCCTCATATCCGTTCATTACCGGCATCTGCACATCCATCAGCACCAGATCATAATTACATGGCTTCGAATTCTTAACTTTCTCCACTGCCTCTGCCCCATTTTCTGCAGTATCAACCATGAAGCCATATTCGTTAAGGATCTCCACCGCAATTTCACGGTTCAGTTCATTGTCTTCCACAAGCAGTATGCACCTGCCTCTGAAATCTGAGCTTGTCTCAGGAAGAACGGGATTCTCCTGCTCAGCCTGATTCTGGCCGATAGCAGCCATCAGGGTATCTCTGATATCTGACATAAAAAGAGGCTTCGCACAGAATGCAGTCACCCCTGCAGCCCTGGCTTCCACTTCGATGTCTGACCAGTCATAAGCAGTCAGGATAATGATCGCGTATCATCACCAAGACTGCGGATCTGTCTGGTGACCTCAATGCCATTCATATCCGGCAGACGCCAGTCAATAATATAAGCATGGAATGCATCCCCAAGCTCCATAGACTGCCTTGCACGCAGAACAGCCTCCTTACCGGAAAGTGTCCATTCCGAACGCATTCCAACCTTCACAAGCATCTTTGTCACACTGTCACAGGTATTAAAATCGTCATCTACAACCAGAGCCTTAAGGCCCTCCAGCTCTGCAATCTTCTCTATACGGTGATTCTCAGGCTGAGTCCGAAATGGCAGACGGACAATAAATTCTGTGCCTTTCCCCTGCTCTGTCCGGACCTCAATGGTACCACCCATCATATCCACAATATTCTTGGTGATGGCCATGCCAAGTCCTGTGCCCTGGGTTCTGCTCACAGTGGAAGTCCGCTCCCGCTCAAAAGGAGAAAAGATCTTCTGTACAAATTCCTGACTCATGCCGATTCCATTATCCTTTACCCGGATCTCGTATAGTTCACTGCCTTTTACTGTCCCTGGATACTGTTTCAGCCGGACAGATACAGTTCCGCCTGCAGGAGTAAACTTGATTGCATTGGACAGCAGATTCAGCAGCACCTGATTCAAACGTGTCTTGTCGCAATAGACATCCTCATTGGTAACATCCATTGCATCCATATAAAGCTCCAGCTGTTTCGCATGGATCTGCCCGCTAATGATGGTCTTCAGATCATGAAGCACATCCGACAGACTGACCTCCGTTTCTTCCAGATGGATCTTTCCACTCTCAATCCGGCTCATATCCAGGATATCATTGATCAGTGAAAGCAGATGTTTACTGGAGGAAAGGATTTTGCTCAGATAATCTCTGACTTTTTTCTGATTATCAATATTACTTACAGCCAGTGTGGTAAAGCCGATGATCGCATTCATTGGTGTCCGGATATCGTGAGACATATTGGAAAGGAAAGTACTCTTAGCCCTGTTTGCTGTCTCCGCCGCACGGACTGCCTCAGAAAGTGCCTGATTCATTTTCCAGTCAGCAGTACGGTCTGACATAACCAGGATGTATTTCTTTTTCCCATTTACCTCACTGCCCATTGCAATATTATGGAACCCGCGTTTTTCCCCTGTTTTCTGATGAACATATTCAAAATCCCATTCTCTTTGTTCATTCACCTGGATTTCCTCAAAATAATTTTCCTCCGGATTTTCATGTTCCTCTGGATGCAGTTTTCCCAGAACACGAATATCTTTGCGAATCTGTTCTACCGTAATACCAAGCAGTTTTTCCGCATTTGGGCTTATATAGTCTGCCTGATATGTTTTTGCATCCAGCATCAGAAAAACGTCATCCACATTCATTGACAGCTTTTGAAAAAGCTCGTCTCTGTACCGGATCTGTGTGTCCTTTCTTCTAAGGCTTATCCTGTTTTTTTGAATAATAAGGCCGATAAAAAAGGCGGCAATACAGAACAAAACCGCAGCCACAAGAAGCATTGTACTACGCTGCAGACTGTTCATACTGGCATTGACAATATCCGCCTGTACAAGTCCCAGAAATACCCAGTCCTGAATATCTGATTTTTCATAGACCAGATAATAGTTTCTTTCATCCAGATTTACCAGCATCGCATCGGTGCGTCCCGCTTTAAACTTCTCCGAAAGCTCATTGATCTCTTTTTCAGACATATTGGAATGCTCTCTCAGAACACCAAAGAAATTGTACACATTCCCCCATGACTCAGAAGAATGATCGACCACAACACGGCCATCCGGATGAACAACAAAGCTCTGGGCATTTCCATTGAAAGCAGAAATGTCCAGCACATCTACGATATCAGAGTTTTCATAGGCAATGGCAATTGCATCATATTCAAATCCCTGATAAATTCCATGGGCCCTGGGAGTAGCAAAAACAAGCAGCTGAGACTTTCCGGGAACTGCTGCATTCGCTATCACATCATTTCCCTGCCGGATCTCCTCTTCAATGTTTTCCTGTAATCCAAGGTACCCGGTTTCCCCTGTCGCCATCTTGTAATCCCCGTCAGCTGACAGAAAAAAGAAATCTAAGAATCCGGCATCTTCCTGCGCTTTCTTTATATAATTACGAATTTCGTCTTCGCTGGAGGTATTCTGCAGATTCTCACCCCACATATGAAGATAGGTCAGATTCTTATCTGTCAGTTCTCTCAGCATGTTATCAGACTGATGAAAAACTTCCGTCAGATGAGAAACACTTTCCTCATAAACAGTTTTCGATACAAATCCAAAATATCGGAAAACCATCAGAACAATTCCCAGTAAAACAGCTGTAAAGACAGCTATCTGGAATGGTTTTCCCATGACAGGTTTCTTTCTGCCTTTATTATGATTCTTAATATCCATTCTTCTCACCTCAGAGTCATGTAGTCTTCAGGCTCTGCAAGAATGGCATCACCATCTGAAACATATCCTGTCCAGGTGTCTTTCACAAAGGTATCTTCTCCATCAAACACAATATTCTCATCTGCCGGATAAGCTTCCATGTGTTTAGATATCGCAAGGCAGGTTACCGTGAAAGTATCCTCGTCCTGAACTTTTTTTCCATCTTTTGTAACTTTGCTCAATATGTAACCATCATCTGTTTCTTTGACTTCCACGGAAATGCCGCTGACCACAGGCAGAGAGCCTCGGTTAAACGGAATAAATCCGCCCTCATAGCCTTCTACAAAATTTTTGACTGTCTCTTTCAGTTCTGCTCCGCTCATCTTGCTGCTGTAAGCCGAAAGACTATTTGGCATGATCATGTCTCCCGCCATTTTTTCTGTATAGCCGGCTTTCAGCACGTTTCCCGTAAAGCTGTTTCCGGTTGCAATCAGCACATCTGTTCCATAAATGCCACGCAGAGTGTTTGCCATAACAGAATATGCTTCATTACCTCCACTGCTGTGGAAACGACTGGAATAAGCCTTCTGTGAATCCAATACTATTTTCTCAGAAGTGGATTTCTCCTCAAGGAGCTGGGCATTAAATGACTGATAAGCCTGCCCTGCATCATATTCTCCTGAAATCATCTTAGACACCACATCCTTGGACACAGAGAAAAAGTCATTTGACGCAATACGGATATACATATGGTTTTCCTCTATCACAGGTTTCACATCTTTCATATATTGTGTAAGATGGAGTTCCACATCCTGACTGTAGCTTAACAGATCCTGTCCATCACTAATGATCCGGTTCTGCGCATCCTCCGAAAGCATTGTGTCCAACACCTTCATTGCTTTCTTTCGACGTGTCTCATCCTGTGTCAGATCTCGTTTTAAAGCCACCTGGAAATATGGCGTAGTCATAATCCACTTTTCACCGTTCTCCTGAAAGAATGGAAGAAACGTTGTGTTGATGCCCTGATCCTGAAACATTTTTACACCGGCAGAGCTGCCAAAGTACATGGCAAGCTTGCCACTTTGATACATTTCAACTATGTCATCATAATTCATATCCAGATCATCCTGACTCAGACCGGTATCCTGGATAAACTGTTCCATACGTTCAAAAGCCTGCGGCCAGACGGTACTATCCAGACCTTCTCGATTTGTATTATCCGGGTCACTGTAGGTGGTGCGCCACTTGCGTCCGTCTACAGAAGACAGCTCTGAAGCAGACAATCCCTGCAGTGTTTCCATACAGGTGTAATCATAATAATAGTCTGCAGTAAACCCACGGATTCCCACTTTGTCAAATGCCTGGCAGGCAGAGACAAAGCTTTCATAGTCTGTTGGCAACGGGATATCATATTTTTCAAAAAGATCCTTGTTCACTACAAAGCCATGGGCATCTGCACACACCGGAAGCCAGTTTACGCTTCCATCCTCGTTCATAAAATTGCTAAGGTATGTATCATAGACAGCGCCTGACGCATTGGTTGTGGAAAGATCCATCAGCTGTCTTTCAAGGAACTTGCATCATGAAGTGAAAAGCGACAGCAGGTTATAATATCCGGCAATCCACCATTTTCATTCAGAAATCTGTAGAAATCAAGATCGTTGTTGCCTACAACAAATTCAACATTGATATCCGGGAGCTGTTTCTGGATGTATGGTGCATATTTTTCATACAGGCTTGTGCTCCATAAGTACACCGTGATTGTGTCTGCATCTTCTTTCTCTGCACTTTTACTGCCACATGCTGACAGTAGTGATACGGCTGTCACCATTGCCAAAAGTACAGCCAAAACTCTGTTCCATTTTATTTTTTTCATTACAAGTTCTCCTTCATTTGCCCTGTCAATATATCCAGCAATTCCTAATTTTTCATCACCCCACCAATTTATGAATTACTTTTATCAGTAATTCCACATCAACAGGCTTAGCAACATGTTCATCCATTCCTGCTTCTTTTGCTCTTATTCTGTCCTCCGTGAAGGCATTTGCTGTCATTGCAATGATCGGTACCTCCTTTGCTTCCTCTCTGTCCAGAGACCTGATCATCTTTGTGGCTTCATAACCATTCATTACCGGCATCATAATGTCCATAAGAATGACATCAAATTCACCGGGTTCACTTTTTCTGAACAGCTCAACCGCTTCCTGCCCATTCCATGCTTTGGTCACGTCCGCGCCCTCATTCTGAAGCATAAATTCAGCGATTTCCATATTCAGCTCATTATCTTCCGCCAGAAGAATATGCAATCCCTTTATAGATTTTTCGGATACATCCTTCTGTTCTTCACGTTTATCCGCATCCGGATCTATTTTAAATGGAACCCGGATCACAAATGTCGTCCCTACGCCTTTTTCACTTTCAAAAGTAATGGTTCCACCCATTTTCTCGACCAGCTTCCTTGCAATGGCCATTCCCAGTCCGGTTCCGACAAACTTTGTGCGGCTTCCCGTATATTCCTGTGCAAATGGTTCAAAAATATGTTTCTGGAACTCCTCAGTCATTCCGATTCCTGTATCCCGGCAGATAAATTCCATTGTCGTCATTCCTGGCTGTTCGGATGGGATTTCCATGCAGCTAAGATAAATATATCCATTTTCTCTGTTATATTTCACTGCATTGGACAGGATATTCATCATCACACGTTTTACATACCCCGGACTTCCAATAAGATCACGGTGTATGATTTCTTTTTTCTCCCATACAATCCGGATATTCTGTTCTGCAGCAATCTGTTCAATTACAACAAGCACTTCCTCAGAGATTTTGCTCAGATTAAATGGACTCTCTTCCAGAACAACTTCACCCGACTCCAGCTTACTCATGTCCAGAACATCATTTACCAGTTCCAGCAACAGATTGGATGCCGCTTTAACCTTTGTTCTGTATTCCTTCTGCTTCTCCATATCATCTGCATAATGGTCTGCCATATTGATCAAACCGTAGATTCCATTAATCGGAGTCCTGATATCGTGGCTCATACGATGAAGGAATTCTGTTTTTGCCTCATTGGCGGCTTCTGCCTTTTTTGCTGCTGTCAGAAGTTCTGCTTTATATTTTTCATCTTTTTCAAATTCTTGTTTCCGGTACGCCAGATTGGTTCTGTATGTCCAGAACCAGAATATGCCGGACATCAGAAAATAAAGAAAAATAACACCTATAACACTTAATGGAAGATTACAAAACACTTCCGTATCCGGAAGATATGCGTAGATATAATAATCACGCTGTTTCAGCATGATTCCATAACATCCAATTCCTTCCTTCCTAAAATGATAGATATGCTGACTGTCTGTATGCTTTTTCATTGCCTGAACAACTTCGTTGTCGGCTGTATTCTGTCCCAACAGGCTCTCATTATTGCTGGCAACAACGATTCCGTCGTCTGCAACGATAATCGTTCCATCTTTCTGGATACTATAACCATTTAAAAGCCCCTGTATCGTCAGCGTATAGTTTCTGGCAAATTCAGGAGATGTGTAATAATAGATTGCAACGATACCCGGTGCATCTTTTCTGGCGCAGGCTGCAATGTCAATAAAGGATCCATCTTCCCTGGTAAACCGTTCCGAATAGCTTCTTTCTTCATATCCGGCAAAATCCATGATAATTTCTTTTTGCAGATACTCCGTAATCTCATTAGCCAGAGACTCATCCATGCTGTATTCACAGTCCGTCTTTCCTTCTGCATCCAGTACAATGATACCATCCACCCATAGAGTCTGCAGGTTTTCCTTCAGGAAATCCCGCTTAGCTGACCGCCGTTTTCTATTTCCATATCGATATTCGTACTCATCTGTCTGGCACTTTCAATGGCACGGAGAAGACTTTTGGATTCCGAAGATTCATTATAATGGGTGTAGGTGGAACACTGCACTTTGACATAATTTACAATCTCTACCATTCTTTTCTCTGCTTCCGCTTTCTCCGCATGAAAGAAATAAAACAGAGAGACTGCTGCCACACAGATTCCAATCAGACCACCGATCAGCTGGATTCGTTTTTCTCTTTTCATTCTCTTAATATCCAAGATCATCCACCTCCAGATACTTCTGGGGATCATCCAGATATTTTTCAATAATTTTCAGGGATGTGCCATCCTGCCGCATTTCTTCCAGAGTCTGGCTCATCTGCTCACAGATTCCTCTGTCATCATCTTTGCAAAAGCAACACCTATCCCGGTGATCATCAAAGGTTCTTCCAGGATTCGAAAGCTTACGTCATAATCCTTCATATACTGGACAACAGATTCCTCATGCGCAGCGACTGCATCTACATATCCTTTTCCCAGAAATGTATAGATCAGCTCCCTGTGTCCCAGGCTGATCAGATTGCCCAGCTTTGGGATTCTCTCATCCGTCCGGTTCAGAAAGATACCTTCCGGTTTGGTCGTGGACTGAACAGCCAGGTTCTTTCCCTCCAGGTCACTCAGTTTATAGATATCACTATTCTCATTTACAGCGACCACCTGCCGGCTTGCTATATATGGTCCCGCCCAGCGGTAATCGTCAAGGCGTCCTTCCATGGAAAAGCAGCCCATGATACAGTCAATCTCTCCGCTCTCCACCAGTTCTTTTTTCTTCTCCCAGTTGATCTGGACAACCTCCACCTGATATCCCATTCTTTTGAAAGCTTCCGCAGCCAGTTCTACATCGATTCCCGTCGGTACACCATCCTCATTCAGATAATTGTATGGTGGATAGCTGTCGCTGCCGAGGGTAATAACAGGCTTTTCGGTTTTTTCTTTCGTGTTATCTGTGTTTTTACACCCCGCCAGGGTGACTGCTAAAATCCCTGCAAGCAGAATGCCTGCAATCACTCTTTTTCCTTTCATTTTCTATCTATCCCTAACTATCCTTTTCGATTCTTTTATGTCCGGTTACTTTCCATTTGTCACTGTTCCGTGACCTGCGGTTCGGTACCCCCCCCCCGCCGGATTTTATGCTTCTAATCGTCTTTTCCAGTACCTTCATCTCAACCGGTTTTGAAACATGTGCATTCATACCGGCTGCCAGAGAATGCTGAATGTCCTCTGAGAATGCATTGGCAGTCATGGCAATGATCGGTATCGTCTTTGCCAGTTCATGGGAACTTCTGCGGATTGCCCTCGTCGCCTCATAGCCATTCATAACAGGCATCTGCACATCCATCAGGATCATGTCATAATCACCTGGAGCAGACTGCTCAAATGCCTTCAAAATCTCTTCACCATTTTCACAGATGGTACATTCCGCACCTGCTATCTTTAACAGTTCCGTCAGGATCTCTGCGTTCAACTCATTATCCTCTGCACACAGGAATTTCATTCCCTGCAGGATATTACCATCCTGCTCATCTGTTTCTTCTTGTGTCACCAGAGCAACTGTTCTATCCTCTGCAATTTTCAGATCCATGAGAACCTCAAAACAGCTTCCCTGTCCCAATTCACTCTCCACATCAATGGTACCTCCCATTGCCTCAACCAGATTCTTAGTAATCGCCATTCCAAGTCCGGTTCCCTGTATTTTATTTGTAAGGGAACTTTCCGCACGGGTAAACGCATCAAAAATTGTATCCTTGAAATCTGCCGACATTCCCATACCATTATCGCTAACTAAGAAACGGTACTTTGCATAGACAGATGACTTTGTCTCACATTCTTCTACAAAGAACTGAATTTCCCCACCTTCCTGGGTATACTTCACTGCATTGGAAAGCAGGTTGCTGAAAATCTGTATCAGGTGAACCTGATCCCCATTCACCCACTCATGTTGAATATTTTCTTTTATGATTGTAAGGGTCTGCTGCTTTTCATATATTTGAGTATGAAATATAGTGTCAAGTTCCTGTACAAGATCCAGAATAGAAAAGTCAGAATACTTGAATACTGTTTTTCCCGCCTCAATCTTGCTCATATCCAGAACGTCATTGATAATTCCCAACAGATGCTGCGATGAAATATCTATTTTATCTGCATACTCTATAACTTTTGCTTTATTACCTGCTTCATGTCTGATCAAAGATGTGATACCAATGATTGCATTCATAGGTGTGCGAATATCATGTGACATATTAGACAGGAAATCCGTTTTCGCCTTATTTGCATTTTCAGCTGTCTGTAAAGCCTCTGTTGCAACGTTCTTTGCCTTTTTCAGTTTTTGATTGACTACTTCCATTTCCTTCATTGTTTGTAAATGAAGTTCATTATTTCTTTTTTCATATTCTGCTTTTTGATCTGCAAGACTAAGTCTGGAAATACTGTAGAATAATCCGGCAAAAAGTAAAAGTATAAAACCTGCCATGAGTATTGTTGTAAACAACACCGTTTTCTGGTAATCCATCAGCACATTGTCCACAACTCCCTTGGCCACAATGCACACCAAAATGGTGTTGTTGCTTTCTATCGGGCAATACCCCAGATAATAGGGGTTCTGTTTTCCCAAAAGTGCAACTCCGGATTCTCTGTTATCAAACTTCTTTTTGAACAAATCAGCCTCTTCTTCTGTAATAGCCTGTTCCCCTTTTAAATGTTTTAACAAAGAATAATTACGCAGGTATTTATCTCCACTCTGGTTCGTATACGTAATATTTCCGTCATGATCCAGCATGAACAAATATGCTTTTCCATGATAACCTTTCAATTTTAACATGGAATCCAGTTTCGAATGATCATACACAGTTCCAATTGCCGTATAAGTTTCTCCATTGATCGTGTATTCCTGACATGGAATCGCAACCAGATAACCGTCTTTTTTCTTCTGATCATAATCAAGACGCACCAGTTTTCCAATATTGTATCCGTTCTTTAAGTCCAGCAGAAGTTTACTTGGCATATCAATCCGCATTTTTGTTCCACCTGCTGATATTGCCTGACCATTTTCCTGAAGGAATATAAGAGTACTTTCCGATTCTTTTTCCCATGCTTCAAAGAAATTTTTGTTCGTATCCGTTTCAAGAGACAGTTCCCTCTCATGAAGTAAGAATTCCTCAACCAACTGCAGCTGGCTGTAGTATCCACTCACCTGAAGATCATAGGTCTGCTGTATCTGTTCAACAACAGCTCCCATACTGCTTTTTCCATTTTCGCTGATATACTTATTAGACTTACTTATAAGATACTTGATACAAACTAAGCTTAAAAGAATCATAAGTAGTATAAGCAACAGCCTTGTTATTTTTTTTCTTTTGTTTACCTTTTGTTCTATCTCCACTTTTACTGTTCAACCTCTATATAGTCTTCCGGTGCTGACGGCTGCTGTCCATTTGACATTGCTTCGGTCCATGCACTTGATAATGTTGTATCTTTAAGCTGCTCAATCTCACATTTCAGATTTATTTTTTTCAAAACAGACATTGTGGTGTCTGTAAGAAGAATCGAGTATTCCTTTTCTTTGTCTATTTTCTTATCATTAACTGTTAAGTCCTTTAACGAAAATCCACTTTCCTCTTGATTGACGATCATTTTCATACCGGATGCAATTGGTAATTCGTATTTATTGGTTACGTAAAAATTCTCATCAGCATCAGCAAGATAATTTTCCACGAGTTCATAAACCTGTTTACCATTGATTTTTGCAACATATAATGGTGTATCTGAACTCTTCGCTGTCATCATGCCAACCCGGCTGCTGGTGCATTCTCCTTTGTACATAGAAGAAGTGAAATAATAATATGGTGCCAGAGCCAGCTGTGCATCATTTTCTTCTCTGATCGTAGTTAAAATGGAAGATGCTGCATCACGGCCATTTCTATCGTTCAGTGAAATGGAATATTCATTTTCAAAATTCACCGTTGCTTTTTCTTCTGGATCTTTACGATTCATTACACTGCGAAAAGTATCATAAGCCTGTATTTCATCCATTTCCCCTGACAGTAATCCGTGAACAGCCTCAAGACTTGCATCAAATGATTTTTGGGCGGAATATCGGATATAAACAGCATTATTATTAATTTCCTCTTCCAGTCCAGGCACATCCTGCATCATGGTTGGAACATCTGTATTCAATGAAATAACACCGCTTCCATCCGCAATCAGCTTTTGCCCCTCTTCTGAAATCATACAATCCAGCACATCCAGCGCAGTATCCAGTTTCTCCCGGTCTTTTTCCAGGTTTTTGTTAAATGCAATGTTTAAGGACGGAGTCATGTACACATAGGATTCATCCGATGTCTGTGAAAAGTAAGGAATACGGATCAGCTCCGCATCCATCTGTTTCTGCAGCTGCTGCATAACCGTCGGATGTCCATGAAACATTGCTGATTTTCCTTCGACAAACATCTGGGTTCCTGTATTGATATCAATATTGATATCTTCTTTACCAAAATGCGAGTCCTTAAGAAACTGACTGGTTTCTGAAAAAATACGTTTCCATAATACATCATCAAACTTTACTTCATCCGCTGCAGTCTCTGCACCGTTTCGCCATTCAATACCATCCAGCTTGTAAACTCACCGATTGCTGCAGCCTGGATGATTTCATTATTAGACCAGTCTTCACCAAGATCCATGGAATACGGTTTTATGCCATTATCATAAAACTGCTGACATGCCTGTACATATTCCTCATAATTTTCTGGAATCTTTACGCCATACTGATCAAACAGTGTTTTGTTGGCAATGATCGTCTGCGGAATACCACAGATTGGCAGCCACTGGATTTCATCCTCCGCATTCTTATAATATTGCACCGCATAAGAATAATACTTGGAAACAACATCATAAGAAGCAAAATCCATAAGATAAGGCTGTAAGTCCTGTGCATCTGTTCCAGAAAATCGACGTACTGTTATAATATCCGGTAATTCATCATGTTCTTTAAAATAACTGTATAAATCGGTATCATTGTTACCTATAATAAATTCAATATCCTGATCTGGAAACTGTTCATGGATATAGGGTGCAATATTTTTCATCAAACGATTTTCCCACAGATAAACGGTAAGATGATCATCATTTATAGATACTTCTTTCTTTGACTGTCCACATCCAGACAAGACAGCAGATGCTACAAGTACACCTGACACCACTGCTATCAGACAACGTTTTGCCTTTTTCATACTTTTATTTTCCTCATTCTTTCCTGATAAAATCATTATTGTTACGTCTATGAAATAACACCGTAAAAAAGCACCGTCAGACAGACAGTGCACCTCATTTTATGCAACTGGCTGCCATTTTAAAGGCCCTGTAGCTTTGCGTCCCAGACTTTCATCTGGTTTGCCAATTTCCTTATTATAGCTTTAATCTTATGTAAAAAACTGATTTTATTATACTTTAGTGTTCTACTATACACAAGAAAAAAATTAACATTTTAACGTTCAAAAACAAAAAAAGAACAGCCGATACATATACTCGAACTGTTCTCTTACTTCCGAAGTCCACGCAGCATTGACATTACTGTTTCCTGCTCATTTGTACTCAGATCATTCCATATCCCTAGAACTTCTTTCTGTTTTTCTGTCAGATTCTCTGAATTATCTTCTCGAAAAAACTGCGATAATGTCACGCCCAAAGCTACACATATTTTTTCAAGTGTGATCAGCGACGGCAGGTTTTCCTGCTCTGGTTCATATGGTACTTACAATTCCACGTTGTATGTGATAAACTATTATTGTCCATTTAGACTACCTTTACAATCCTTTTTACAGCAAGTATACTTATTATATCGAAAAAATAATATGAAAATATCTGCAGAAATTATTAAGATATTGCCAAAACATAGAAAACAAATCACGGAGATAACAGAAACCACACTTCCCATCAGACAGATCGTCCTGCAGACCGGCTTCAGCCAGCAGTCCTATTTCGGAAAATGTTTCCGTGAAAAAATGAACTGCTCCCCACGGGAATACCGCAAGAACAGAACCGAATGCCGCTTTGTATAAAATGGCATCCGGTTCTGTTCTTTTTATTTCGCTGCGGCACTTGCCCAAAACGCTCTATTTCTTCCCGCAACCCATTTATTTTCTTTCACACAGTAGCTTCCTCTTAAACGAATATCTTCTGAAGAACTTCCGACCTCTACTGCATATCGTCCTTTTTCCACTTTCCAGTGCATATCAATGTCCAGAAAAGCCATTTGATCCGTTTTCACCTCAAAGCATACCGTTTTCTTTTCGCCCTTTCGCAGGTGAATGCGCTTAAAACCTGCCAGTTCTTTTACTGGTCTTGTCAGGCTGGCATATTCATCTCGTAAATAAAGCTGGACAACCTCATCTCCTTCACAGCTTCCCGTGTTCTCAACAGCGCAGGAGATCTGAACCGTATCTGCTGCCTTTTCATTTCCCATCGAGATATGTAAATCCGAATATGTAAATGTTGTATACGACAGTCCGTATCCAAAATAATATCTCGGTCTGTGCGGCATATTCACATAATTGGCAAAACCGATACTGCCGCTCTGATCCCAGGAGGAACCATATGGATGATTGTAATAAACCGGAAGCTGTCCCACTCCATAAGCAACGGTAACCGGAAGTTTTCCTCCCGGATTATATATTCCGGTTAAAATATCAACTACTGCTTCTGCTCCTGTTTCTGATGGACTCCATGCTTCCAGAATAGCATCTAAATATTCCTCTGCAGCATCACTGGAAATCGGTCTTCCATCAAAGTGAACGCCAACCAATGGTTTTCCAAGCTGCGCAGCCTTGCGAATAAATGCATCCTGACATTTTGGAAGGTTAATATCAGTACTGTCAATTCCTTCTCCCATTGATGCCATGGAACACGTTCCGTGCTTACCGCCAAGCGTCAGTATCACAATGTCTGCCTGCTTTGCTGCCTGCAGCGCTTCTTCAAAATGACTTTCGTCGTTTCCTGCAATCGGATAGCCATATGCATATAAAATCTCACTTTCCGGAAAGCGGATTTGGAATTCTTCATACAGATTTCTGCATTGCGGTTTCTGTCTTTTCAGGATCTGATCAAACTGCTCTGTCTCATCAGACTGAATATTGGTTCCCGGAACCGTAATAATCTCATCTGCATCTGCCTGTACAACTCCGCTTACACCTGCAATAGAATTGGCAATCGCATAGGTAGACTCCATCATACACATATGTGTGTATCCACCAAACATTTTTCTGGCATACCCGGCATGCGGTCCGATCACCGCGATTTTTTTCCCTTTTGCCGCAATCGGCAATACGCCGTCATTTTTCAGCAATACCATGGATTCTCTGGCCGACCGCAGGGAAGTGTTCCTGTCTGCTTCCTGCATTACAAGAGCATGAAGCTCTTTTCCTTCCAGCGCATAGGGATTTTCAAATAAGCCCATTCTGAATTTTCCCTCCAGAACCCGCAAAACCGCTGTATCCAAAATATGGATATCCAGTTTTCCACTTGAAAACATCTCTTTTAATTTCTCATTATAGCCAGTACAGGACGGCATCTCGATATCCATTCCCGCATGAAGACACATCGCACCGGCTTCTTCAAATGTTTCTCCAATATGATGTACACTATGCGCATTTCCCACTGCACCGTAATCGCTGATGCACATGCCGTCAAATCCCATTTTTTCCCGAAGCAGTTTCGTAAGCATGTTATGAGAAGCAGATACATCTTCTCCATTCACAGCGCAATAACAAGGCATAATACCTTTCAGATCTGACTCTGTGATTGCTGCCTGGAAAGGTTTTGCAAACACTTCTTCTAAAAGTCGCGTCGGCGTTTCGCTGTGTGTTCCATGAATTCCACCCTGCGAATTATGAAAAGCCACAAAATGTTTTGCCACACTTTCTGCTTTTCTTGAAGCAACTGTATTCTTTTGTATTCCTTTCGTATACGCTGCCCCCATCGCACTTACAAGGGAAGCATCTTCTCCATAACTTTCTCCAAAACGGCCCATACGCGGATCTCTTGCCACATCCAGAACCGGTGCCAGTATATGGGTAATACCACAGGCCGTTTCCTGTCTGCTCACAATTTCTGCAATCTGTTCTTCCAGCTTGGGATCAAAGCTTGCTCCCCTGCCAATCCCAGACGGAAAACTGGTGGAGTCCTGAATGAAGGCCCCGCACAATCCTTCCATATGAAAGATTGCCGGTATTCGATGGGCACTGTTTTCCATCACAATCTTCTGCACTTTTCTCTGCCATGCAGCCACTTCATCAAGTGTCTCCATCCTGCGCATTTCCAGCGTGCTTACTTCTCCCATTCCGTATTTTGTCTCCTGCTGAATTTTTTCAAAGTTATAGGCATCCTGATCAAAAGGAAAAACACAGTTAATCTGTGCCATCTTTTCATCAAGGCTCATTTCTTTGAGCAGAAGAGAGGCTCTTTCTTTGGCACCCAGTGTATGATCCCTATATGATTTCATTTAAATACGCTCCCCTTTCTCAAATAACTTCAGAACATGTAACAATCTTGCAACACTCCTTTCCAGATCTTTTCTGGTAATCCGTCTCTCCTGATAGGCCTGCAAAATCTGCCGGATCACCGGCGGGCCACCCGGCATCACAATATCATTTCCCGCTGCCACAGCATCGCCGCCATCTGCGACAATATCCATATCGCCCCAGTCAGTAACGACAACACCATCAAAGTTCCATTCTTCCCGTAAAATATGCGTACACAAATCTCGATTTCCAGCTGCAAGAACCCCATTAATTTTATTAAACGATGTCATAATAAAGGATACTCCGGCATCTCGAACCAACATTTCAAAAGGTTTCAGATAAAGTTCCCGCAATGCACGTTCCGTAAGGATGGAATCTACCGCATCGTACCGCTTCTTCGCACTTCCTCTTCGATACGTTTCCTGTTCATTCACGGCAAAATGTTTGGGGCAGACGCGGACAGGATGATTTTCCTGAACGCCCTTTGTAATCTGGACCGCACAGATTCCGGTCAGATAAGGATCCTCCGAAAAATATTCAAAATTTCGCCCGCAAAGCGGATTCCGGTGCAGATTGACTGCTGGTGCCAGCCATACGTCAACCGCTTTCTTTTCGCACTCTGCGCCAACCGCATTTCCAAACGCTTCCCACAGTTCTTTATTGAATGCGCAGGAAATCAGCATAGCCGTTGGCCAGGCCCCCGTTCCCACACCTGCCGGTCCATCTTTATAAAAAATGGAATGAATACCTTTTTCTGGCATAGCCGGGGAGACATATCCTTTTGCTCCGACTGGATGATCGTTTTTGGTCAGTGGATTTCCCTGACCATCCAATATAGTTTCCGGCTGTTCCTGTTTGCTGAACGCTGCAAATGGAATTCCAGGTCCATACCCCACACACAATGCAGCCAGCTGTTCGATACTGAAATTTTTTACTTGTTCCATTTCATCCCGTAAAAGATCATATCTTTCCTGCTCTTTTAAACCATCGGTCTCTTCTTTTTTCTTTTCATGCATTCGGACCTTTTTTCGTCCTTCTCTTGCAGATAGTACCTGCAAATGCTCTACATTGCAGTTTTGCACGCAAAGACGATTCACACATTTTTTAATTACGTAATCTTCTCTTATCTGGATTTCTCCTGCAAAAATTGTCTCACGGGATGAATTTCCGATAAAAAACTGATATTTTCCCTTTTCCAGGATATATGATGCAGATGTCTCAACATATCCTGCCAGATCCTGCATGGATATTCGGATCGAAATATTCTGTTTCTCCCCCGGAGCAAGAAGTCTCGTTTTTGCAAAGCCTTTTAATTCTTTTTCCGGTTTTTCCGACTCTGTACCAGAGCAGGACAAATAAAGCTGTATCGTTTCTTTTCCTGCATAATTTCCGGAATTTGTTACCTCCGTAATAAATTCCACCTCTTCTTTTTCCTGTTTCATCTCTTTCGGAAGAATCGTAAACGATGTGTAAGACATTCCATATCCAAAGGGGTACAATACCTGTTTCCGAAAAGTATCAAAATAGCGATACCCCAGATAAATGTCTTCCTGATACACCGTTACCGGGCTTTTCGTATATCCTGTACTTCCATTTGCCTTTGCATCCAGTCCATAATTTTCGTAAGTTAAAATTTCATCTTCCTGTTCTTTATTCCAGGTGAAATTTTCTGCTGTCGGGTAGTCTTTGAAAGACTCTGCCATGGAAAAACTTAATTTGCCAGATGGATTCACAGCCCCCGTCAGAATATCAGCTAATGCTCCGCAGCCTTCTTCGCCCGGAATTCCCAGAAACACCACGGCCTTAATTGCGGAATAGGCGTTCACCCACTGCATATCGATCATTCCATTAATATTCAGTACAACGATCACATGTGGAAAAACACAGCACACCTGTTCCAGCAGTTCTTTTTCGGATTCGGTAAGTTCATAATCACCTTTGATGTGCCTGTCACATTCTTCCCCACCGGAATTCCTTCCCAGCACAAAAACAGCGGTATCGGTAAACTCCCTGGCTTTCTGCATCAGCTGCTCCGGAATGTGATACTCTGTCCACATCGGCTGATATTTTCCAAAGATCTCATACATAAAACCACAGTTCATATTTTCTACATTTGTGATATCAATACCGTCAATCACAAACTTTTCCGATTCGTTTTTTTGATGGCTGGTGTAAAATTGTTTTAACCCTGCTTCTGCACAGATTCCTCTTTTTTCACATTCACATAAGAGATTCTTGTTTGCAAGGGATTTGGATGCTCCCGAACCGTTTCCCGAAAAAATGGTTTCTATCTGTGCCCGTCCCAAAAAAGCCACCTTTTTTTCTTTTAATGGCAAGATCTGCTCTTCATTTTTCAAAAGAACAATTGATTCTTCCACAAGTTCCTGAAAAATACTTTTTTTCATCTCTTTTCCTTTCTTTCTGCTGATGTCTTCCTAAACAAGCCTCTTTTGTCTATTTACGCAATATAACATGGACTTCATGCATTTTTCCATCCTTGAAATCAGGCAGCACAAACCCATCTGCTTTGTCGGACATATCGCAAACTGCTCCATCTGTCTTAATTTCAAGCACTCCTTTTTCCAGATGATCTGGATTTTCGATGATTACATGATAATCAGCACCTCGAAAATGTCTGGTCACTTCTGCCTTTTCCCATTCTTTCGGCAGACACGGATCGATCCGCAGTCCATCGTAATCCCGTTTGATTCCGAGGATTCCTTCGTACACCCCCATCATGCACCACGCAGAAGTTCCCGTTGTCCAGGACTGGTAGGATTTTCCATAATATCCGGGATTGGTAGAATAACAGTTTGTAAAAACATATGGTTCTGCTCCGGATTGCATGGATGGATTTTTATCACTGTCCGGCATAATTTTTTTCAGTGTTTCGAATGCTTTGCTTCCTCTCCCCACCTTGCAGTCCATCAGAATTTTAAACCCTGTAGCATGACAGTATACACCACCATTTTCAAACAATCCTGGCAGCATGCCGGACATTCTCCCTACATTTGGCGAATACTTCTGATACGGCGGAAGATTTAACGGAAATCCAAAATCATGCTCCATGGAATCCACTGCTTTTAATATCTTTGGTAATTTCTCTGCATCTGCAACATCTCCTAAAACAGCCCATGTCTGCGCGTTCAGATAAATTTTGCTTCCTTCGCTGTTTTTGGAACCAATATTCTCCACATCACTTAACGCCCGCATGTACCACGCTCCATCCCATGCATATGCATTAATGCTGTTTCGTAAGATACGATATTCCTCTGCTATTTTTCCGGCATATACCTGATCGCCTTTTTTCTTCAGTAATGCTTCTAATTCCTTCAGTGCCAGGCAGAACTGATGGGAAAGCATTACGGATTCCGCATATTCATCCGTTGTAACATTGAGTGCATCATTCCAGTCCGCAAAATAAATCCGTACCAGTCCATGCTTTCCTTTATCCTGCAGCAATCGATTCACAGCCGCTTTCACATGATCCAGAACAGCCGCCTTCCCTCCATCCTGCCATTCAATCTCCAGATCCAGGATAGAAAAGTCTCCCGTTTCTTTTATCAGCTGGCAGACAGCCCATATGATCCAGAACGGCTGATCGGAATACCGGGTATCATCATAAGGATACCACGTAAGAACTCCATGACCATCCCGAAACTGATGGCGAAGACATTCCAGAATCTCTTTTTTTGCTGTTTCCTGCCGATAGTTTAACAGGCCAACTGCAATCTGAAGATTATCGCGGACTCCTTTTTTCCCGACAATGCAAAAATCTACCTGTTTTTTCACCCAGTTATTCATCATGTGATTGATTTTTTCATCCGGCGTTTCCACGGTCAGCGAACGATATTTTTCCAGATAATGCGTTTCTGCTTTTTCAAGTTCCTTTTCCACAGCTGCAGAATTGGAAAACTTTTCCGATACCGCCCTTGCCTCTTCAAGTGATTCACTGATTCCAAATACAAACTGTAATTCTTTTTCTTCTCCTGGCTGTAGCACAATTTTATGCTGCAGCACACCGCCAAGAATAAAAAGGGCCGCTTTGGAATTTGTACAGTCTTTTCCCTTTACGACAATGTCCGGTCTCTGGAAAAGCGCGCTTGCTGATGCATCCAGCCTTGTTATGGTACTGGTTGTCCCGCAAAATGCTTCCAGATTTCCATCATATGCGTATGCCGGCTCTGATGCTGCCAGAAATGCGTTGTATCTTTTGTGCGGTGCGAAAGGATGTGCGGATCTGCAATATACACCCTTTAACTTTTCATCATAATCTGTTTCCATACAACGATACATTTCATAATATCGCGGATAAGAAAAGCCCTCCAGATAAAAGCTGACTGCTGAAAATATGCTGAGATGGCGCTGTCTTTCCCCTGTATTTTTTATTTTCAAAGTCCACACTTCCTGGTATCCTTCTTCCGGTACAAACAGCCGCCAGGAACTTGCAATATTCTGATAAGAAGACTGGATTCTGGAAGATCCAATGCTGTGTACGCACTGATAATTTTCTACTTCCGTATTTAATGGACCTTCGCCGATATTCCAGCATTCTTTGCTTTTCTCGTCTCTTAGATAGATATATCTTGCATCGTCCTGATTCATCATACACATATCTGCTTTTTCACTGAGGTAATAGCTGCGCCCATGTCCTGTCTGGGAAATCTGCGCACAGTAATGATTTTCATTCCACAGATAATTATACCAGTATCTTGGTGTTCTGGTTTCTGTTATAATGCAGGAATTTCCATCTTCTGAAAATGTATAAGGTTTCTTTTTTTCATTGCATAATGTATCGCTCATTTTCAATTCTCCTTATTTTTAACCTACAGAGCCTGCCACTGGCAGTTTCTGTAAATTGAATGACAACTGCAAAGTCGGTACAGTCTTTCCTGTACCGACCTTGTAGTTTCTCCGTTTATTTTTTCTCTTTTCTCGCAAGTACTTCTTCCCGCATCTTTGGTAATTTTTCTTCCAGATCAAATCTGGTAAAAATCAGGAACATAGCCAGGTTTACAACCAGCGGAAGATAGTTGGAAAATCCATAAATCGAATATCGCATGGAAGCAGTTGCACTTTCCAGCGATGCCTGATATCCGCCAATGGCAAGAAATGCGGATAAGATAACAGATCCAAGGCCGCTTCCCACTTTACTTCCAAATCCTATAGCTCCGCCCGACATTGCAACTAATTTCTTTCCATATTTCCATTCGTTATAATCTACCGTCATTGCTGTTAATACGCCGTACAGACACATCAGTGGAATCTGGATAAAGCTCGCCACAAGGCTGGTTGCTGCATAAACCATAAAGTTTTCCGGAATAAAGCAGCGGATCAGGGATGGAATGGCAGCTCCCATTAACCCAAGCTGAATTGTTTTTGTAACACCCAGCTTCGAAATGATCGGCTTGGAAACCACAAATCCGATTACCGTTGCCAGCATACCTGCCGCTCCTATGACTGCAACAAGATTATCGTTGCCAAAAATCCATTTTGCATAGTATGTACCCGAGGCTGCTGCCACTGCAGCGGTAATATTGGTAATCAAATTGAACAGAAGAACGATCACCCAGTATTTATTCTGCAATAACATTTTTATAGCATCTTTAAATGGAACTGCTTCCTCTTCTTCTGTTTCTGTCGGTGCTGTTTCTGATGCGTTTTCCGATTCGCTTTCAAAATCCGAAGCAAATTTTGCTTTTCTTCCATTGTTGTAGCAGATCAGGAAAAGTAATAAAACGCCAAGTGCAAGCGCAACACCATATTTGATCCATGCACTCTGTGTACCACCCAGCATATTGGTTACCGGAATTGTGATAATAGCAATGATTGTTCCGGCACCGTAGTTTCCGACTGCACGGAACAGCCCCATATTGCTTCGCTCACTCTGGCTGTGAGTACGCACAATCATAACCGCTGAAAACGGTGTGGCAATCATAGTATAAATAACTGCTGTTAAAAGAAGATTGGTAACCAGTACATAAATCAATGCCGCTGTCTGTCCTGCCTGAATCGGGACCGTAAACATCATAATGATGATGACTGCTGCAGGAATCGCCATTTTCAGCATCCAGGAGTAATATTTCTTATTCCCACCTTTGGAGTGGTCAATCATATTTCCCACCAGAACATCCGTCAGTGCATCTATAATCTTAGCGATCATCATCGCAATTCCGACTCCGCCTACCGCCATGCCGACTTTATCTGTATAAAAGTAAGTAAGCTGGCCAACCAGATTGGCCATCACGCCTAACGCTAACTGACCTCCCATATCAGCCATATAATCTCTTTTTCTCATAACTCTTCTTGCCCCGTCTGCATCATAGAGGACTTTTTGTTTCTTTTTTCCCATATCTTTTTCTCCCATCGTTTTTTACAGCCGCTGTTTTATACTTGTATTCTATCAAGTATTTTGTTTCTTTTATTACATATAGCAATTTAATATTATATATTTGGGCATTCTTTTTTTATTTTTAAATTATATTGAACACTTGGAAGATTGCCTGACAGAAGAAAACATACTCCTTTTTCTGTCTCTTTTCCTTCTATTCTTCCAATTTCATTTCCCATTGGATCTAATGCTGTAAGAACGGCCTCCTTAGCTTTTACGTAGATTCTTCCTTCCAGCGTTTCGGCATATAATTTTCCCTGAAAGTGTACTGCAGTAAACGGAAAGCCCATCATCTGTGCACCTTCCTGATACGTTGTCTTGTCCATTCCCGTTGTTCCCATCGCAGTGATCACAAATTCCTCTGCCTGCTCCAGTTTTTCCTTTCCCACTGGAAGAAGTGCCAGCGTAATCCGCTCATTTTCTGACTGGATCTCAATTTTTTCAGACAGCCGCAGACTTTCTGCTGGGCTTCCACTGAAATATCCGCAATACGGTGTATGAATTACGAACCGGGCATGTGCCGGATCAAACACCAGCTCTTTTGTATCAGAAATCAGTTTTCCATCTACCAGACCACATTCCTCCGAAAGTATCTTCCATTCTTTCATTGCCCGGTCAAGAATTGCAGCAAATTCACGATAATCTCCTGTGCCTGCGATTTTCTGAATTTCATCAAAGACAAGTGCCTGTGCTCCCAGATACACGCCTTCTCGTATCTCTTCTGCATTCTTCGCTGCCTGTTTCAGCCTGTTGTGGTCTTTATATTTCCGCCATGCGTCACGATACGGTGACCATGCATAATACACACCGTGTTCTGCCTCCGAGAGATCTGCCCCATTCAAAAATCCTGCGTTCACTGCAACAGCCGCGTCTCCCTGATAGGTATCCCCTCCGTCCAGGAATACATTTCGCATACATGTGATGTAAGGTAAAAAAGTAGTTGGCATTGCGTGCATTTTCGGCAGTGTTTTCAAATCGTTCTGTGTATATACGACATCTACACGGTTTTTAGCCGCCGATACCAGCCCTTTGAGAAATACAGATGCCATAAATCCCCACTGACAGATAACCGCCGGATCATTATATACATCAAAAACACTCCAGATTTCATCGTCCGGCTGATCGTCCGCCTTTTCTGACGTATGATAATTGTATAAAATCAGTCCGTCCCAGTCGTTCAAGCATGCATAGGCAACCGTGTGCACATATGCTGTCGAATGGAAAGGATGTTCCCCATATTCGTTCCACTCACTGAGCATGAAAGGCTTTCCTTTTACAATGGCAACGGAAGCAAGATTTAAAAGTGTTGTTGCCATAGAACCAACTCCTGTCTGCATGGTCAGCGGGTTCGTTGACACATATTCGGCCGGCCCTGCAACCAGATAGGTATTTGCCTCCTGGATCGGAAGCAGCGGGTGATTAAAATAGCTGTTATTTTCCATAAAATCCCCGTCGGTATGGCCATATACATCCGCTGCACCGGCAACCAGATTGCTTGTCACGATCGGAACTTTTACTCCAAGGGAATGAAGATAATCTTTCATATCCTGATAAAAATTACGATTCATCGTAATGCCAAATTCCATAAAATCAGCATAGCGGGCCGGACTTTCATTTTCTTCCCATTTTCCCAAAGGGTCGCATTCCGGCTGATAGAAATTACCTGCGGCTCCCTGCACAGTTCCTTTCTCCGGATCTTCTTCCTCGCCAAGCGCACATTTTCCTTCAAACGTCCATGCTTCTTTCAGACGCTCTCTTGTTCCATATTTCATCAAGAGGAAGCTGTTAAAACGATTTTGTACCTCATCCCGATATGGCTGCATCTCTTCCCGCTGATCCGTTTCCATCGTTCCTTTAATCGCAGAATCTTCATTATTGATCTGAACCGTGATCACCGCCGGATCGTCAATCAGTGCAAGACCTGTATAAGGATTCACATGACAGAGAATCTTTCTGGCATATTCTTTTTGCAGCTCTATCATCCGTTTATTGTACATGGGAAAACGTTTGATGCAGCTTCCCGCATTTCCTGGGTAGTCCAGTCCATCTCCTTCTACAAAATCTCTTGCAACGATAAGATCAATGTGAAGGTAAATACCCCGCTCTTTCAATTTTGCGACAAAATAGTCAAATCGATCCAGACCTTCCGGATGAAATTCTCTCCCGTTTCCTTTTTCATAATCTAAAAGTGGAGCTTCTTTACAGCTGGACCAGCTACGTGGTTCTTCGCTGATTGGGGCATCTGCTGCATGGAGCCGAATCACATTCACGCCCAGGCTCGCAAAACGTTCCGCCAGTTTCTCTGCGGTTTCATGATCCGGGGTATTTGATCTTGCAGCCACATTAAACCCAAGAAATTTTGCCCTTACACCATCTTCAAAATAAAAATGGCCATTCCTTGTCGTTACAAATCCATGTTTTCCAGCTGGTGCATCCAAAAGATAAGAATAATCGAGAACACCTTTATTTGGATTCGTTTTATTAATTTTAATCGGTTGTCTCATGCGTATGATCCGCCTTTCCTTTTTTCTAATCGCACTTTATCAAAAATGAAAGGAAAGATATTACATAAAAACATACAAAATTATATGTTTTCGTATTGTTATTTTTCTTTTTCCATTTTATACTTTAAATTTGGAAGTGAAGGAATCGTGAATTGCTTTGCAGAAACTTTCAAACGAAAATTTGATCCACTGCATCCCACAGATACCAGGAGAATATCATATGAATTATGTTACTTTTTGTAAAAATTACTATGCCGTTACAGGAATTCCTACGAATCTAATTACTGAAGCAGGAGCTATTTACTCTGCTTTATCAGAACAGCTCCACATCTCAACAGAGAGTCCTTATCCGCTTTATCCATCCGATTATAATCCCGAATTTCGTTTTGCATCTCCCGACATTGTATATGGCTCTGTCCAAATTGAAGCTACTGGTGAATATATCATCTTAGGCCCGGTTTTTTCCGTTCCTGTGACAGATGAGCTCGTCCGCAGTTATATGCATGACTCTGCCACGCCTCTGAAGTACAAGGAAGTAATCGCTGAGGCTCTCGCCTCCATTCCCCGGTTATCACATATCCAATTTTGTCAGCATCTTGTTTTCCTGCATCAATGTGTGAACCACAAGGAAATCAGTGTGTTGAAATTATTGGGACAGCGTGCACCCCAGCAATTGCGGCAGAGCCAGCAGCATTTGAAATCCATTACAGAAAATATGGAAAATAAAAAGATGCATAACACTTACCAGTTTGAATGCGAACTTTTTCAGTTTGTTCAAAACGGAAATGTAAATGCTTTGCAGAATTTTTTGAAGAATAATACATTACAATTAGAAGAAGGCAGACTTGCAAAAACCCCGATTCGCCATGCCAAAAATCTTTTTATCGTGACAGCAATCAAAACCGCTGTTCTTGGCGCCATTCCGGGAGGAGTAGATATTGAAAAAACATATCAGCTTCTGGATCTTTATATTCAGGAATGCGAGGCACTGCAGTCACTGGAAAAAATCCAGGCACTGCAATACTCCATGATTCTGGATTTTTGTCAGCAGGCAGGTGAAACCAAAATCCCTGCTGGAATCTCAAGAGAAGTTTATACCTGTATGAATTTTATCCGTACACATACAAACGAATCCATCTCCGTGAATGATGTCGCGGATTCCATTCAGAAAAGTACTTCCTACACGATGAAAAAATTCAAAACTGAGCTCGGCTTTACCATAGGTGCTTTCATTACAAGATGTAAATTAGAAGAAGCTAAAATGCTTTTAACCTACAGTACAAAAAGTCTGGCTGAAATCAGCAGTTATCTCTGCTTTTCCAGCCAACCTCATTTTCAGAGTTTATTCAAAAAACAGTATCATATGACTCCTTTAGAATACCGGAAAAAATCCGGTGTAATGGATACTATACGGCTTTAGTTTATCCTTTCCAGAGGCCCATTACAAAAACCTCACCTGCCGTTTTATCTTTTGTATGAAAACAGCCGATGAGGTTTTTGCTAAGAATGAACATCAGTGCAGATGATAAACCAGTTTCACAAACGCCGGATCATCATGGTTTACAATTTCACTGTGTCCGAGATGTTTGTAAAACAGAACATAAAAAAAGCTTTCAATCCTTGTTTCAATCCCTCTGAGTTCATCATACAATCTGTCGTTTCACCCCTTATTTTCTGACATTTCTGTGGAAATATACTTTTTTCTTCCTCCTTCATTGCGAATCTTTCCGGGAAATGCTATAATAGCCAAAGTTGAAAGCGCGAAATCCGAAGCATTTGCAAGCTGCTTCGGAAAAAAAGACCATCCCCCGGACAAAAAGAGAGGGGATATGTCCATCCTACGGGACATAAGAAAGGAGTTATTCTATGCCTTATGATGACGTACAAAAATTTTCAGAGGCAGCCGTAAACAAAGCAAGGCTGCTGAAAGAACACCCGGGGAAATACTTTCTCCGTGCAGTCATGGCCGGTTTCTTTATCGTGGTTGCCATGATTTTCTCCAACGTGGTAGGCAATACGTTCCAGAGTACAGATCCTGCCTGGGGAAAACTGCTTGGCGGTATTGTGTTTGCCATTGCGGTTCTGCTGATCGTTTTTATCGGTGCAGAGCTTTTCACCGGAAACAATCTTGTTATGGCATTTGGGGCCTATGACAAAAAAGTCTCCTGGGCACAGGTTGGAAAAGTATGGCTGGTAAGCTACATCGGAAACTTTGTCGGATGCCTGATTCTCTCCGTAATTTTCGTACTGGCAGGTGCTTCCGGTACTGCCGATTATTACGCAGGATTTATTGGAAATAAACTTTCCATTCCTGCCGGAGAAATGTTTTTCCGTGCCATTCTCTGCAACTTCTTCGTCTGCCTTGCCGTTGCCTGCGGCATGAAATGCAAAAATGAAGTTGCGAAATTTTTCATGATCATACTTTGTATCTCCGGATTCGTTGTTGCCGGTTTCGAACACTGCATTGCCAATATGGCAACCTTCGTTACCGCCGCACTTCTCGTTCCGGGCGGCATCTCTCTTACCGCCGCGCTGAAAAGTATGGTAATTGTAACTATCGGAAATATGATCGGAGGCGGACTGCTCCTTGCCTGGCCGCTTCGAATGATGAGTGCAGATAAATGACAAAATCCTTATACATTGCGGAGAAACCGAGCGTCGCTCAGGAATTCGCAAAAGCATTAAAACAGAATATGCAGCGCAGGGACGGGTATCTGGAGTCGGAAACTTCCATCGTAACCTGGTGCGTCGGCCACCTGGTTACGATGAGCTACCCGGAAAAATACGATCCTGCGTTAAAAAGGTGGAGTCTTGAGACCCTGCCTTTTTTGCCTGAAAACTTTAAATATGAAGTAATCCCGGAAGTAAAAAAGCAGTTCAACATCGTGAGCGGCCTGCTCCACCGGGAAGATATCGAAACCATTTATGTCTGTACCGACTCCGGGCGCGAGGGAGAATATATCTACCGCCTCGTCGCACAGATGGCCGGTATCAAAGACAAGAAGCAGAAACGTGTCTGGATTGATTCACAGACAGAAGAAGAAATCCTGCGCGGCATCCGCGAAGCGAAGGATGAAAGCGAATACGACAATCTCTCAGCTTCCGCTTATCTCCGTGCCAAAGAAGATTACCTGATGGGCATTAACTTTTCCCGTCTTCTCTCGTTAAAATACGGAAACGCCGTCGCATCGTATCTCGGCACCAAATACCAGTCCATCTCTGTCGGCCGTGTCATGACATGCGTGCTCGGCATGGTCGTGCGCCGCGAACGCGAAATCCGCAGTTTCGTAAAAACACCGTTCTACCGTGTCATCGCCGGTCTTTCTTTTAACGGGCGGAATTTCGAAGGCGAATGGCGTGCCGTTAAAGGAAGCCGCTATTTTAACTCGCCGCTTCTCTATAAGGAGAATGGATTCCAGAAAAAAGAAGACGCACAGAAGCTGATTGACGAATTAAAAGCACAGAACCCTCTGATCCCGCGCGTTCTGAAAATGGAGCGGAAAAAAGAGAATAAAAATGCGCCGCTGCTCTACAACCTTGCGGAGCTGCAGAACGACTGTGCCCGCTTCTTCAAAATCAGCCCGGATGAAACGCTGAAAGTCGTCCAGGAGCTTTACGAGAAAAAGCTGGTTACCTATCCGCGTACCGACGCCCGTGTGCTTTCTTCTGCCGTTGCAAAGGAAATCAGCAAGAACCTGCGCGGCCTGCAGCAGTACAACATCTGCCGCGGTCTTGCGGATGAAATTTTACAGGGCGAGAGCTGGAAAAAGATCGGTTCCACCCGTTATACGAATGATAAACAGATCACTGACCACTACGCAATCATTCCGACCGGACAGGGCCTTGGCAATCTGCGGAATCTTTCGGAGCTTTCCGCCAAAGTATACGAAACGATTGTCCGCCGTTTTCTTAGCATCTTCTATCCATCGGCCGTCTATCAGAAGGTCGTGCTTGTGACGGAAATCGGCGGCGAACAGTTCTTTTCCAACTTCCGTGTCCTCGTGGAGGAGGGCTACTTAAAAGCAATGCACTACTCCTTCTTCCGTAAAAAGGATGAGGACGAGGACGGAAAAAAGGACGAGGAAACAACGTGCGATCCCGCATTTCTTGTCGCGCTGTCCCAGTTAAAGAAAGGCAGTGAACTGAACCTGCTCGGCCTTTCAATGAAAGAGGGCGAAACCTCCCCGCCGAAGCGCTATACTTCCGGTTCCATGATCCTTGCGATGGAGAATGCCGGACAGCTCATCGAAGATGAGGAGCTGCGTGAGCAGATCAAGGGAAGCGGCATCGGAACGAGTGCAACGCGTGCGGAGATCTTAAAAAAGCTTGTCTTTATCAAGTATCTCGCGCTGAACAAAAAGACACAGGTCATCACACCAACGCAGCTCGGTGAAATGATCTATGACGTCGTCCACCAGTCCATCCGCCCGCTTCTGAACCCGGAGCTGACAGCAAGCTGGGAAAAGGGACTCACCTATGTGGCGGAGGGATCCATTACCTCTGAGGAATATATGGGAAAACTGGAAAACTTTGTAACACGCCACACCGTGAATGTAAAGCAGATGCGGAACCAGTTCCAGTTAAAGAGCAGTTTTGATGCGTCCGCGCCGTACTATAAAAAAGCCTCTTCCACACGTTCCGGTGCCGGAAAAAGCACGTCTTCAAGAAGCTCTTCTGCAAAGTCTTCTTTGAACAGAAAAAAGACCGCACAGAACACTTGAAATGTGGTAAGATAAACAGGAACAGAAAAAAGAAAGGATGAATCACTCATGAAAGATGCAACCATTTCTGAACTTTATGATTTAACCCAGACCATTGCCGCAAAAATCTTTGAAGGCAAAACGTATCCATGGGAAGTGCTTCCGCTCATCAAGGACTTTATTCTTGAACTCGGCGAGACGCTTGATCCGGCAGAATACGAAAAACGCGGTGAAAATATCTGGATCGCAAAAGATGCCAGTATCGCACCGACCGCTTCCATCAACGGCCCATGCATCATCGGAAAAGGCGCGGAGATCCGCCAGTGTGCTTTTATCCGCGGAAATGCCATCGTCGGCGAGGGCGCTGTCGTTGGTAACTCCACCGAGCTGAAAAATGTCATTCTCTTTAATAAAGTACAGGTTCCGCACTACAATTACGTCGGTGACTCTGTTCTTGGCTACAAAGCGCACATGGGTGCCGGTTCCATTACTTCCAATGTAAAGTCCGACAAGAAGCTTGTCGTTGTCAAAAGCGCCGATGAGCAGATCGAAACCGGACTGAAAAAATTCGGTGCGATGCTCGGCGATGAAGTTGAGGTCGGCTGTAACAGCGTATTGAACCCGGGAACGGTTGTCGGAAGAAATTCCAACATTTATCCACTCTCCTGTGTTCGCGGCGTGATCCCGTCAGGTCATATTTTTAAGAATGCGAAAGAAATTGTCAAAAAATCTGATAATTAAAAAAAATCTCTTTTATCGAGAGAAAACCAAACCGATTGATTTAAAAGACCGCCGGAAATTTTATCGTTTTCCGGTGGTCTTTGCAATTTTTTATCAAAATATGCTGGACGAATGACCAATTTTGTGAGACAATAACCATAGGTCTGTGAACAGGCTGGAAACAGTCCGTTCGAAAGACAAAAGCTCAAATAAGTACATATTTGAAAGGAGTTTAACAATGACTTATTCACACGAAGTAGAAATGATGTGTCCGGTTGCCCAGGGCGTGCATCACGGTGCAGCTCCGATTCCGGAGGAAGCAAAATGGGTAAAAGCAAAAGAAATCAAAGACATTTCCGGATTCACTCACGGTATTGGCTGGTGCGCACCGCAGCAGGGTACCTGCAAGCTGACTCTGAACGTAAAAGAGGGCGTTATCCAGGAAGCTCTCGTTGAGACCATCGGATGTTCAGGAATGACTCATTCTGCAGCTATGGCATCTGAGATTCTGCCAGGACTTACCATCCTTGAGGCACTGAATACTGACCTTGTGTGTGATGCTATCAATACTGCTATGAGAGAGCTCTTCCTGCAGATCGTTTACGGAAGAAGCCAGAGTGCATTCTCCGAGGACGGACTGGTTGTAGGCGCAGGCCTGGAAGACCTTGGTAAAGGACTTCGTTCCCAGGTTGGTACCATGTACGGAACTCTTGCAAAAGGACCTCGTTACCTGGAGATGACCGACGGTTATGTAACAGGTATCGCTCTGGATGCAGATGATGAGATTATCGGTTACAAATTCATCAACTTCGGAAAGATGATGGACTTCATCAAAGCCGGCGATGATGCAAACACAGCTTTCGAAAAAGCAAGCGGACAGTACGGACGTGTTGCTGATGCTGTTAAGATCGTTGACCCGAGAAAAGAGTAATCAGATAATTTAGGAGGATAGGAAAATGGCTTTATTTGAATCATATGAAAGAAGAGAGAAACAGATTCTGGCTAAGCTTGCTGAGTACGGAATCAACTCCATCGAAGAAGCTGCAGAAGTTACAAAAGCTGCTGGCCTTGATGTATACAAAATGATCGAAGGCATTCAGCCAATCTGCTTCGAGAATGCAAAATGGGCTTACACTGTAGGCGCAGCAATCGCAATCAAAAAAGGATGCCGCAAAGCTTCTGAAGCTGCTGCAGCAATCGGTGAGGGACTTCAGTCCTTCTGTATCCCGGGTTCTGTAGCAGATCAGCGTAAAGTTGGTCTTGGCCATGGTAACCTTGGTAAAATGCTTCTGGAAGAGGACACCGAGTGCTTCGCATTCCTGGCTGGACATGAGTCCTTCGCAGCTGCTGAGGGTGCTATCGGTATCGCTGAAAAAGCAAACAAAGTACGTCAGAAACCTCTGCGTGTTATCCTGAACGGTCTTGGAAAAGACGCTGCTCAGATCATCGCTCGTATCAACGGCTTTACTTATGTAGAGACTGAGTATGACTACTACACCGGAGAACTGAAAGAAGTATTCAGAAAAGCATACTCCGATGGACCGCGTGCGAAAGTTAACTGCTACGGCGCTAACGACGTTCGCGAAGGCGTTGCTATCATGTGGAAAGAGAACGTTGACGTTCCATCACCGGAAACTCCACCAACCCGACTCGTTTCCAGCATCCAGTTGCAGGTACCTACAAAAAAGAGCGTATCGAAGCTGGTAAAAAATACTTCTCCGTTGCTTCCGGCGGTGGTACAGGACGTACTCTTCACCCGGACAACATGGCAGCAGGTCCTGCTTCCTACGGTATGACCGATACTATGGGACGTATGCATTCTGACGCTCAGTTTGCAGGTTCTTCTTCTGTACCGGCTCACGTAGAAATGATGGGTCTGATCGGCGCAGGAAACAACCCAATGGTTGGTATGACTGTTGCTGTAGCTGTTGCTGTTGAAGAGGCAGCAAAAGCTGGCAAATTCTAAGATTAGCCAAACCTTGCGTAAATAAAATTATTTGAGCAAAAAAGAAGCGCCGCGGGAATTTTCCCGTATGGCGCTTCTTTTTTGCTGCTTTCGATATCCTGCAAAGTTGGGCGTGCAGATTGCAGGAACGATGTTTCAAACACATGCTATATTCTTTTGATCCATGCACAAAAAACGCCTCTGAACCCAAAACGTTTCAGAGGCGTTTTTTATATCATTCTAAGCATTATTTTGCAGCGATAAACTTCTTTGCAACCAGTGTCTCTGCACAAAGTACTGCTCCGCCTGCTGCGCCGCGGACCGTGTTGTGGGACAGACCTACGAATTTCCAGTCGTAGATGGAATCCTCTCTTAAACGGCCTACGTTGATTCCCATACCGTTCTCGTAGTTGACATCCAGTGTTACCTGCGGACGGTTATCTTCTGTCATGTAACGGATGAACTGTTTCGGTGCGCTTGGCAGATTCAGCTCCTGCGGAAGGCCTTTGAAGTTCTCCAGTTTTTCGATCAGCTGCTCTTTCGTCGGTTTCTTGCGGAATTTTACGAAAACAGCTGCGGTGTGTCCGTTTAATACCGGAACACGGATACACTGACAGGTGATCTTCGGCTCAGTTGCTTTTACGATCACGCCGTTTTCAATTTTACCCCAGATACGAAGCGGCTCCTGCTCGCTCTTCTCTTCTTCTCCGCCGATGAACGGGATGATGTTGCCTTCCATCTCCGGCCAGTCTTTGAAGGTTTTTCCTGCTCCGGAAATTGCCTGGTATGTGGTTGCAACCACTTCATATGGCTCGAACTCTTTCCATGCCGTTAATACCGGTGCATAGCTCTGGATTGAACAGTTCGGTTTTACAGCGATAAAGCCTCTCTTGGTTCCCAGACGTTTTTTCTGAAACTCGATAACATCGAAGTGCTCCGGGTTGATTTCCGGAACTACCATCGGAACATCCGGTGTCCAGCGGTGTGCGCTGTTGTTGGAAACAACCGGTGTCTCGGTCTTTGCATATGCTTCTTCAATCGCTTTGATCTCATCTTTCGACATATCAACAGCGGAAAATACAAAATCTACGGTAGATGCCACATGCTCTACATCATTTACATTCATCACAACGAGCTTTTTCACTGCTTCCGGCATTGGAGTATCCATTTTCCAGCGTCCGCCGACTGCTTCCTCATATGTTTTTCCGGCACTTCTCGGACTTGCTGCCAGGGTCACAACTTCAAACCACGGATGGTTCTCCAGCAGAGAAATAAATCTCTGTCCTACCATACCGGTTGCTCCTAAAATTCCTACTCTCAATTTCTGCTCCATTGGTTTCATCTCCTTGTTCTTCTGTGGCGTACATTTGTGCGTCTCATGTCATACTATACCAATTTTTTCAAAATTGCAACTGTTTTTTCAATTTTCCTGTAAATATTTTTTATTCTGCTCGATGACAGCCTGCATCGCATCTGCTCCCGGCGCACCGATCGTGTTGCGTCGTTCTACGCAGTTCTTCATGCTGATGGCATCATAAATATCATCCTCGAAGACCGGGCTGATCGCTTTGTACTCTTCGAGTTTCATATCATCAAGGGAGATTCCTTTGTCAATGCAGTACAGAACGAGACGGCCGACAATGCCATGTGCATCGCGGAACGGAACGCCTTTTCCAACAAGGTAATCAGCTGCGTCCGTTGCATTCGTGAAACCGTTCTTTGCACTGTTCTCCATGCGGTCTTTTTTGAAGTACATGGTAGAAAGCATGCCATTGAACAGAGCCAGGCATCCTTTTACGGTGTCGATGGTATCGAAGGTCAGCTCTTTATCCTCCTGCATATCTTTGTTGTACGCCAGCGGGATTCCCTTCATAGTGGTGAGCATTGACATCAGAGCTGCGTAAACGCGGCCTGTTTTTCCTCGAACAAGCTCTGCGATATCCGGATTCTTTTTCTGCGGCATGATACTGCTTCCGGTGCTGTATGCGTCGTCGATGTCCACAAACTGGTACTCATTGGTATTCCAGATGATAATCTCCTCGGAGAAGCGGGAAAGATGCATCATAATCGTAGAAAGAGCACTGAGGAGCTCAATGACATAGTCACGGTCGGATACGGAATCCATGCTGTTTAAGGTCGGGCCGTCAAAGCCGAGCAGCTCTGCTGTGTAAGCGCGGTCCAACGGATACGTCGTTCCAGCCAGCGCACCGGAACCGAGCGGACAGTAATTCATTCTCTTGTAGATGTCTGCAAGGCGGCCTCTGTCGCGGCGGAACATTTCAAAATATGCGCCCATGTGATGTGCCAGTGTGATCGGCTGTGCTTTCTGCAGATGGGTGAATCCCGGCATATAGGTGTGAATGTTCTCTTCCATGATTTTTTCAAGTGTTACCAGCACCTCTTTGACGAGTGCATCAATCTCGGTGATCTCATCGCGGACATAAAGTTTCATATCGAGGGCTACCTGGTCATTGCGGCTTCTTCCGGTGTGCAGCTTCTTTCCGGCGTCTCCGATGCGGTCGATCAGGTTTGCCTCCACGAAGCTGTGGATATCCTCATATTCGCTGGTGATTTCCAGTTTTCCGCTCTCCACATCGGCAAGAATCCCCTCCAGTCCTGCAAGAATCTGGTCTCTCTCCTCTTCTGTCAGGATGCCCTGTTTTGCCAGCATCTTTACATGTGCCATGCTGCCTTTGATGTCCTGTTTATAGAATTTCTGATCAAAGCTGATGGATGCATTAAAATTATACACTAACTTGTCGGTCTCTTTTGTGAACCGTCCGCCCCATAACTGTGCCATTTTCATTCCTCTTTTCCTGTAAGTTTTTTAAATTATCATGCATTATTATACAAGCATCCAACCTTCCTTTGCAAGTCAAATCACCTACTTTCCCGAATTTCGGCGTTTTGTGTAGTTTTTTTCCAGCCAGCCCAAGATGCCGTACAATCCTGCCGCAACGAGGCAGAGAATCAGGATGGACAGGATTACCCAGTCAAGTCTGAACAGATTTGCCCACCTTTTTGCGGCAGAGACGCTCGTCAGCCGCCCGATTTGCCGCTATCCAGAGCTCTTCAGAGACGATAGCAGGAATTTTCCCCGCATAGACGTACTGCCCGCCCGGCGGTGTAGGGAGCGTTTTTCCGGTGTTAAAATCGTAATGCTTCCTGTTCATGACTACGGTGCCTTTATTCATGGGATTCCGCACCATGCGGATAATGTCTGTTCCAGAGAATGGTTTTCCGGCGCGGCTGCGGACGCCCTCCGCTGCCAGAACCGCCGCAATTTTCCGTCCGCCGAGACCGTCTGCACAGAGTTCGTACATACGGCGCTTCACTGCGGCCTCCTCCGGGATGATCTCAATCGCTCCGTCTGCCGTCCGCCGGTAACCATAACTTTTTGAGGTCAGCACCGGCTTTCCATTATTCTGCTGCCGTTTCTGGTGCGCCAGATTCATCTTCTTGCTCAGCTCCCGGCTGTACTCCTCCGCCAGAATCGCCTTAATGCCGGTCAGAAGCGCGTCTTCCGGCGAATAGAATGTGTTCTCCAGATAAAAATACAGCCGCTTTCCGGCGCAGTTTAAGCGGTCTGCGAACAGATACCAGTCCCGCGTGTTCCGCATCAGGCGGTCCTGCGACTTGATTACGACGACATCAAACCTGTTCTGCTCGAGATCCTCGTACAGGCGGTTATATTCCCATCTGCCCTTCCGGCTCGTACCGGAGCGGCTCTCCACGTAGGCATCCACAAGCCTCCATCCTCTTGCCCGGATTGCCTCTTCCGCCTCCGCCGCCTGCCTTACCAGCGCATCCTTCTGATTTTCCTCCTCGGTGCTGCACCTTGCATAATAAACCGCACGCAGCTTCTCCTCTTCCATCTCCTGTCTCACTTTCCAGATGCTTCTCTTTACTATATAGAAAAAAGGACCGGAAAGTTCCGACCCTCTTTTTGTAATTTCTTTTACGGATTGCACCGTCCGCACGGCTCATAGCCTTCGGCGATCAGGTCCTCGCGCGGTCCCTGATATGTCGCCTTGTTTTCATCCTTAATCGAGCTGACGCTGGAGCATGACGGCAGGTGGAATTTCATGCTGGATGTGTTCATGACATATTCCTGCTGATCCGTCATCGTTCCGCTGCTTTCGCTTAACGTGCTGTCTCCCGTTGCATAATTAATTGAGATGCCCGGCTGATTGTTGTATGCGAAGATATGGAAGGAAATGCCCTCGCCGTCATCTTCCATGGAAAGTGCCTCCATCTCCACACCGTCCGCTACAAGGTTGTCCCCGATAAAAATTGGTGTAACGCGGTACAGCACATGGTTTCCGGTCTCTTTGACGTAGTCGGCAACCATGTTTTCAAACGGCAGCATGCCCTCGACATTCAGATAACGTGTTCCAGTGATCAGATTCTTCTCGTTTGCATTCTCACCGGTCAGCTGGTATCCGATCAGATGGCAGCGGTTGTACAGATATTTACCTTCCACCTGATCGTATTTTACCGTATGCCAGCCCGTCGGCTTTACCTGGCCGATCACGCCGCGCTTCTCCGTCGGCATCAGATCCTGGCCGATATTCGCCTCTGCCACGCCGCACCGTCCCAGGCTGTCCAGATTGCTGTAATGCTCGTACGACTCGGTCGTCTTTTCCTCATCGGTAAAATCCGGCTCATTTCCGTTTAAAACGACATACGGTTCACCGGAAAACTCCGAAACATCAAGAACTGAAACGGCCGTCGGTGCCTGATCGGTAATCTGGGATTCCGTCATCGTATAAGCGGCCGTAACCTCCGAACCGGAATCTGCTCTCTCCGTCGAGAGAAGATCCTGCGCCTCACAGCCGGTCAGTGTCAGAACAAGAAGCGCCGCCAGCAGCAGAAGCTGTTTTCTTGGTTTTTTCATTTCTCATATACCTCTTTCGTTATTTTCTCATGGGAATAGCCTGCAAACTCCTCCTCGGACACTTTATTCCATTTGGAAAGATCCAGGTCGAATTTCCGGTCAGACGGATAATGCCGGTTCCACCAGAAAACGATGATTTTCTCTATCTTCGCTTCCACAGCCTGCAGTCCCGTATTCTCCACAAAGCAGTATTCTCCTTCGCCTGCCTGCTCCAGAAAATCTGCCGCCGCCTGAAGTGTTACCTTCCCACTCTCCTTCTGCTCCGCGAACAGCTTTTCCGAAGCCGGATTCATCCAGAGCGTTTTCCCCTCACACAGTTCGCAGATTTTTTCCGTTACCACGCGGTCCCGCGAAACGCGTCGTCCGCCAAACTGCATTCCTCTTCGTTCTTCCAGACATACGATTCCAATCATCTGTCATCCTCCCTTCTCTTGCGTGTGCATATCTGAACACCTGACTGCCGTAGATAATCAGATAGCCAAGCCCCTCTCTTGCCCCGATAAACTCTCCGATTACAACACCGACGAGGCACAGGCCGATGTTGACCTTCCACACGGCGAGCAGCCCCGGAAGCGACCACGGCAGCACGACGCGGAACAGCATATCCTTCTTCGTTCCGCCGAGTGTTGCAATCAGGCGGAGCATATCCGGCTCCACACCCTGAAAGCTGCTGTAAATGCTGATCACCGAGCCGAATATCGCAACGGAAATGCCGGCCGTGATGATCGTTTTCACGTTTGCCCCCATCCACACAATGAGAAGCGGGGCGAGCGCCGATTTCGGCAGGCTGTTCAGGACTACCAGGTACGGCTCCATCACCGCAGAAAAGCGCGGAAAGAGCCACAAAAGCACAGCGAACGCCATGCCAAGTGCCGAGACGAGCAGAAAGCTGATTCCCGTCTCATACACCGTGATCCCGATATGGCGCAGAAGGTTCTGCTCCGTCAGCAGGGTCACGAACGTTTTTCCCACCCGCACAGGGCTGGAAAAGATAAACGGATCGATCCATCTCAGATCCGCCGCCACCTCCCATAATACCAGAAAACTGACGAGAAGCAAAGCCCGAAACACCCGCACCTGCTCCCGTTCTCTTTTTTTCTGCCGGAGATACGCCCTCTGAAAGCTGCTCTCCGGCGTTTTTGCCTGCTCACGCATTTTCATTCAGCTCCTTCCAGATGGCATTGAAATACGTTTTAAATTCCGGCGCACTGCGCGCTTTCATCGGCGTGCGCTCCTCCATCGCAAACCGGATCGGAATCTTTTTTTTCACATATGCCGGCCGTGCCGCCAGAACAATCACACGGTCCGCCATGCTGATGGCCTCCGAAATATCGTGTGTCACGAGAATTGCTGTCTTTCCCTCTTTTTTGATGATCTTTCCGATATCATCACAGACGTTCAGCCTCGTCTGGTAGTCGAGAGCGGAAAACGGCTCGTCAAGCAGCAGAAGATCCGGCTCCATCGCCAGTGTACGGATCAGTGCCGCCCTCTGCCGCATACCGCCGGAAAGTTCGGACGGACGGGCATTGGAAAAGGATTTCAGGCCGTATGTCTCCATCATCTCCCCAACTTTTTCTTTCCGCTCGGGTGTCAGCGTGCGCGAAATCTCAAGGCCCAGCAGAACGTTGCTGTAGATGGTCCGCCATTCAAACAGGTGGTCTCTCTGCAGCATGTAGCCGATATGGAGATCCGCCTCCGTGATCGGCCGTCCGCGGCTCAGCAGAGTTCCCGCCTCCGGCTTTAAAAGACCGGAAATCAAGTTCAGGATCGTGCTCTTTCCGCAGCCGCTCGGTCCGACAAGAGCAACAAATTCCCCCGGTTTTACCGAAAAGGTCAGATCGCACAGCGCCGGTGTTTCTCCTTTCATGGTGTGATAGGACAGTGATATATGCTCTAATGACAGGATTTGATCATCCATTTTTTTGCATCCTCCTCTATCTATAAGATATCATATGCAGCTTGCATCCCAGCCGCGCTGAGGCTATAATAGAAAGGATTGAAAGATACCAGGAGGTTTGAAGATACATTATGACCAATAAAAGAAATTACCAGAAGGAGCTGGATGCGAAGATTGCAGGACTTCACGGTGAAGTTCCGACCTTGCTGCTGCACAGCTGCTGTGCGCCGTGCAGCAGTTACGTGCTGGAATATCTGTCGCAGTATTTTTCCATTACGCTCTTTTACTATAATCCCAACATCTATCCACCGACGGAGTACGAGCACCGCGTGGAGGAACAGCAGCGTCTGATCCATTCTCTTCCCGCCGTGCATCCGATTTCCTTCTGCCCCGGACCGTACGATTCTGACCGGTTCTATGAGCTGACACGCGGGATGGAAAATGTGCCGGAGGGCGGCGAGCGCTGTTTTGTCTGCTATGAAATGCGGCTCCGCGAAGCGGCCGAAATGGCAAAGCAGCTCAAACTCGACTATTTTACAACAACCCTCTCCATCAGCCCGCTGAAAAACGCGGAAAAGCTGAATGAAATCGGAGAACGGCTTGCCGCCGAATACAGGATCCCATATCTCAATTCAGATTTCAAGAAACGGGGCGGCTACCAGCGTTCCATCGAACTTTCCCACGAATACGGCCTCTACCGCCAGGACTACTGCGGCTGCGTCTTTTCCCGCCGGGAACGCGACGCACGGGTGGCAGCACAGGAAAATGGCAACAGCTGATGTGCTCTTTGAAGTGTCCGGCCAAAAGCTCCGTCAGGATATGCTGTACGAACTGATTTTCCTGAAACTTGTAACAGCAAACGCCCTTTGCAGCAGATCTTTTTCCTGCAAAGGGCGTTCGTATTTCTGTCATATTTCTCATGATACCAGAAAACCCGCAGAACCTTACGTCCTGCGGGTTTCTAAAGAATAAGCCGAAAATCAGATTCGAACTGACGACCCCTTCATTACGAGTGAAGTGCTCTACCGGCTGAGCTATTTCGGCCTGTGAAATTCATTTTCTGAATGACACAATCATTATTATACCGTATTTTTTTGAAATTGCAAGCATTTTTTTGAAATTTATGAATCTTTTTCTAAAATTTGTTCCGCCCCACTGATTTCCTGCCGTTTTCATCCTTGTTGTTTTCACATCCCTGACGCAAATTTTATGCATAAACTTTGTCCTTGCTTTCAAAATTAAGGAAAACCATCACTTTTCCTTATAAAAATTAATGTATTTTGAAAGAAAAGCATTGACAACCGCCAAAAAAGTAAGTATAGTTTTTAACTAAAGGAAGAAAGGGGCTGTTGTCATGACCATGCAATACGATAATCTGGAAGACAAGCTCAGTCAGCTTGTAGAGTATACGAAAGATTCCGGAAAGATTGATTTATCTTTATACACTGAGTACGATGTAAAACGGGGACTGCGTGATTCCACCGGTAAAGGTGTTCTCACCGGCCTGACCGAAATTTCCGATGTTATCGGCTTCGATATTGATGAGCGCACCGGCGAAAAAGTTCCGACCGATGGCCGTCTCTATTTTCAGGGCTATAACGTCGCAGATCTGATCAAAGGTATGGAAGGACGACGCTTCGGTTTTGAAGAGATTACCTATCTTCTTCTGTTCGGTTCTCTTCCGACAGAACCGCAGTTAAATGATTTCAACGAAATTTTAAGTATCTACCGCGAGCTGCCGGACACTTTTGTCCGCGACGTTGTCATGAAGGCAACCAGCAAAAACATGATGAATACTCTGCAGCGCTGTGTGCTGACCCTGTATTCCTACGACGAAAAGCCGGATGACATTTCCATTCCGAACGTCCTCCGCCAGGCTTTGAGTCTGATCGCCAAAATGCCGCTGATCGCCGTTTACGGCTACCATGCATACCGCCACTACCACGAAAACCAGAACCTGATCATCCGAAATCCGAAACCGGAGCTGTCGATGGCTGAAAACATTCTGCAGATGCTTCACCCGGATGGAGAATACACTGCTCTGGAGGCAAAGGTTCTCGATGTTGCGTTAATTCTTCACGCAGACCACGGCGGCGGAAATAACTCAACATTTACGACACACGTTGTCTCCTCCTCCGGAACCGATACCTACTCTGCTGTTGCGGCTTCTTTAAGTTCCTTAAAAGGACCGCGCCACGGCGGTGCCAACTTGAAGGTTATGGAGATGTTTGAAAATATTGAAGAGAATGTTACAAACTGGGAAGACGAAAACGAACTGCGCACCTACCTGACCAAAATGCTTGATCGTGAAACATTCGATGGAACCGGTCTTATCTATGGTATGGGCCATGCTGTTTATACCCTGTCCGATCCACGTTGTGTGATTCTGAAAGAATATGCAAAGAAGCTTTCCGCTGAGAAGCACCGCGAGAAAGAATTTGCTCTCTATGAGTCTGTAGAACGCATTGCCGGCGAGTGTATCGCCAAAAAGCGCCGTCTGCTCAAACCAGTCTGTGCAAATGTTGATTTCTACAGCGGTTTCGTCTACGCAATGCTTGGCCTTCCAAAAGAGCTCTACACCCCGATCTTTGCTATCTCCCGTATCTCCGGCTGGTCCGCACACCGGATCGAAGAGCTTGTCAACGAAGGAAAGATCATCCGTCCGGCTTATAAATATGTCGGTCATCATCGTCCGTACGTTGCCATTGAAAGAAGAACCCCAAGAAAGACTTCCCACAGTTTTTCAAATAACTAAAAAATTATGCAAAAAGGACATCTGCCCGTACCATTCTGGTATCGGGCAGGTGTCCTTTTATTGCCAAGTGATCTCTCGAAAAACCCGCGGAGCGTGCTTCTCATGGTTATAAACAAAACTCTGCGTTATACCCGGATCTTTGTTCCCTTGGTATCTCGTTTTGCCAGCTTAATCTTCGCTGTCAGAGAAATCTCTTTGTCGTGATACGTGATCGTGTAATCCATCCGGCTTGCCAGCAGATACGCATGCTCTACCGCGTCGTCCTCTGCCATACGGATACCACGCACACCAACGGCTGCTTTTTTCTTCTCCGGCACTTCACTCGTAAGGAAGCGCAGGAAGACACCGTTTTTCGTCTGCAGAACCACATACTCCTGCTCCTGGCAGACCTCGGCAAGAATCAGACGGTCCTCCTCGGATGAAAGCTTCGTCGCCGCGATCGTTCGTTTTACGACATCAAACTCGGATCCATCGACAAGTTTTACCATACCGGCCGCGCTGACGAACAGCAGCTTATTGTTCTTGATATTTTCCAGTGCATCGACGTAAATCATCTGCTCCTTCTGGCTGCTGTAATTTCCAAGGTTGTCGATCGGCGTTCCCTTGTCACGGAATCTTCCATACGGGATGTCCATTACTTTGATGCTGTGCATCATGCCAAGATCCGTAAAGACGCAGATCTTATCGGTGTTTTTGCACTGGAACACATATTTGTTCTCGTTGTGCACAGCCTCTTTGTTCCGCTCGTAAGCAGACGTATCGATCGTCTTCGCATAACCGAAGCGGTCCATCAGGAAGACAACATCCATCTCCTCGACCTTCAGCTCCTCAAGAACAATCGCCTCAGCATTCTCAATCGCCGTTTTCCGCTTGTGGCCGTACTCTTTTTTTATCTGCGTCAGATCTTCCATAATAACTTCCGACATCGAGTCGTAATGATTTAAGATATCCTCGTACTTTGTAATCTTCGCCACAGTCGCCTCATGATCTTTTAAGAGTGCTTCCACTTCCAGTCCGATCAGTTTCTGCAGACGCATCTCCAGAATCGCCGTTGCCTGGCGTTCCGTAAAGCAGAGCTGTGCTGCCATACGCTCACTTGACTTTGATTTGAAGCGGATACCATCGGTCACTCCCATAATCAGACACTCTTTGACCTGCTTCTGTGTCTTGCTTCCGCGCAGGATCTCAATGATCAGATCGATCACATCGCATGCCTTGATCAGACCTTCCTGCACCTCGCGGCGCTCCATCTCTTTGCGGAGAAGGTTCTGGTATTTGCGGGTTGCCACTTCAAACTGGAAATCAACGTGATGCTCGATCACCTGTTTAAGGCTTAACGTCTCCGGTCTTCCATCTGCCACGGCGAGCATGTTGACACCGAACGTATCTTCCAAACGTGTTTTCTTGTACAGCAGATTCGTGATCCGCTCCACATCCGCGCCTTTTTTCAGTTCGAGCACGATGCGTGTTCCTTCTTTCGAGGACTGGTTGGAAATGTCGACGATTTCCGGCGCTTTCTTGCTCTCCACAAGCCCCGCCACATCGTTCAGGAACTTTCCGATGTTCGCACCGATCATCGGGTACGGAATTTCGGTGATCACAAGATACTGCTTTCCGTTTCTGCCTTTCTCCACTTCCACTTTTCCGCGGATTTTAATCTTTCCGACACCTTTTTCGTAGATCGACAGCAGGTCATCCTGATTGACGACAATACCGCCGGTCGGGAAATCCGGTCCTTTGATGTATTTCATCAGACCTTTGACGGTGATGTCGTTGTTTTTCATGTAGGCCTTGACCGCATCCACAATCTCACACAGGTTGTGCGGCGGAATGCTTGTTGCCATACCGACAGCGATACCGTCTGCGCCATTCAACAGAAGGTTCGGCACGCGCACCGGCAGAACAGACGGCTCTTTTTCCGTCTCGTCGAAGTTCGGTACGAAATCGACAACGTCTTTGTCGAGATCCTTTAAATAGACCTCCTGTGTAATTTTCTGCAGTCTCGCCTCGGTATATCGCATTGCAGCGGCACCGTCACCCTCAATCGACCCGAAGTTTCCGTGACCGTCCACAAGCGGCTGCCCTTTTTTGAAATCCTGTGCCATTACGACAAGAGCATCGTAAATGGAACTGTCGCCGTGCGGATGGTATTTACCCATCGTATCGCCGACGATACGCGCGCACTTTCGGAACGGCTTGTCGTACTGGATGCCGAGCTCATACATGTCATACAGAGTACGGCGCTGTACCGGCTTTAAACCGTCCCGCACGTCCGGAAGCGCTCGGGAAATGATGACGCTCATCGCATAATCAATATAAGATTTCTGCATGACCTCAGAATATTCGGTCCGTATAATCTGATCTTCTGATTTTTCTTTCATCTTCCTTTGTCCTTCCTGTTAAATATCCAGCTCTGCATCGGTTGCATGCTCATAAATAAATGCTTTCCGCGGCGGAACCTCGGTTCCCATCAGTACTTCCGTCACATCGGAGGCCATACGGGCATCCTCGATCTCCACACGCTTCAAAAGTCTCGTCTCCGGATTCAGTGTCGTCTCCCAGAGCTGCTCCGGGTCCATCTCGCCAAGACCTTTGTAGCGCTGCAGCGTAAATTTTTCTTTGTGTGTCTTTCTGTATTTTTCCAGTGCTTTGTCGTCGTACAGATACTCTTCTTTTCCGCGGGACGGCATTGCCTTGTAAAGAGGCGGCATCGCGATATAGACATGTCCCTCGTAGATCAGCTCCGGCATGAAACGGTAGAACAGTGTCAGCAGCAGCGTTGAAATATGCGCACCGTCGACATCGGCATCTGCCATGATGATAATTTTATCGTAACGGAGCTTTGTGATATCGAAGTCGTTGCCGTAACCCTCGGAAAAGCCGCAGCCGAATGCATTGATCATGGATTTGATCTCGGCATTTGCCAGAACTTTATCAATAGAAGCCTTCTCTACGTTCAGAATCTTACCGCGGATCGGCAGAATTGCCTGGAAATTACGGTCACGCGCCGTCTTTGCGGAACCGCCCGCAGAATCTCCCTCGACGATAAAGATCTCGCACAGCGACGGGTCCTTTTTCTCGCAGTTTGCCAGTTTGCCGTTCGTATCAAACGAATATTTCTGCTTGGTCAGCATATTCGTCTTGGCTTTTTCTTCGCTTCTGCGGATTTTGGCAGATCGCTCAGCGCAGGCAAGAACATTTTTCAGCACTTCGAGATTGCGGTCGAAATACAGCGGAATCTCCTCGCCCGTTACTTTTCCGGCGGCCTTTGCCGCATCCGGGTTGTCCAGCTTCGTTTTTGTCTGACCCTCGAACCGCGGATCCGGGTGCTTGATCGAAATAACAGCGGTCATACCGTTTCGGATATCCGATCCCGTAAAGTTATTGTCTTTTTCTTTTAAGACACCGATCTCTCTGGCATAGCTGTTCATAATCGTCGTAAAGGTCGATTTGAAACCGGAAATATGGGTACCGCCCTCAGCGTTGTAGATATTATTACAGAAGCCGAGCACGTTTTCCTGGAATTCGTTGATATACTGGAACGCACATTCTACGGTAATGCCCTCAGATTCCCCTTTGAAATAAATCGGATCGTGGATTGCCTCTTTATTCTTATTCAGATCGCGCACAAAACCAACAATGCCGTCCGGCTCGTGATACGTCAGGTGCTCCTCTTTTCCATCGCGCAGATCGGAAAAATAAATGGTAAGCGCCGGGTTCAGATATGCAGTCTCATGAAGACGGCTTTTGACCTCTGTTGCGGAAAAACGTGTTTTCTCAAAGATTTCCGGATCCGGCAGGAAGTTGATGCGGGTTCCGCTGTTCTTCGTTTTTCCGATCTTCGGCAGCAGCCCATCCTCATCGAGTTCCTGTACGGCAACACCTCGTTCGTAGCGGTCGTGATAAACCCAGCCGCCGAGGCTGACCTGTACGTCAAGATAGGTAGAAAGCGCATTGACAACCGAAGAACCGACACCGTGCAGACCGCCGCTTGTCTTGTACGCATTGTTGTCGAATTTACCGCCGGCGTGCAGGGTTGTAAAAACGAGACGCTCCGCCGGAACGCCTTTTTCATGCATGCCGACCGGGATTCCGCGGCCGTTGTCGGTCACGGTCGCCGAGCCGTCTGCTTCAAGTGTTACGTGAATGGTGTCGCAGTAGCCCGCAAGATGCTCGTCCACCGCATTGTCTACAATTTCATAAATCAGATGATTCAGGCCTTTCCGCGAGGTACTTCCGATATACATACCAGGGCGCTTACGCACTGCTTCGAGACCTTCCAGCACGGAAATACTGCTGGCATCATACGTTTCTTTTTTTGGCATAACTGTTCTATCCTCACTTATGTGTTACTGTCTTTTTCTCTTAAAAATACTTCTGTCTGTCCCATTTTGGGGGCACAGTATTTTATTATATCATTTTTCTTCCCGGAATAGCAAGATTTTCTTTAGAAGAAAGAATCTCCTCCGTTCATCAGCTCCTTAAAAGAAGTCACGTAGCGGTCTGCTTCCTGCTCCATCTTTGCGCGGTTTCCTTCCCCGCTTCTGTCATACACGCCCACAGCCGCAAATCCGCCCATTTTGGCGCCGCGGATTCCCGTTAGGATATCTTCATATACCACACACGTTTCCGGCGGAAGAGACAGCTTTTCAGCCGCTTTCTCGTAGATATCCGGAAAGCCCTTGCCGCGCTTTACTTCCGAGACGGTGACAAATGCTTTAAAATACTCATAAATCCCATTTCTCTTTAAGGCCGGCTCATACAGCTCCGGGCTCGATGAGGTAGCAACCGCCATGCGGATTCCTTTTTCTTTTAAATAGCGGAGATATTCTGCTGCCCCGTCTTTTAACTCCACTTCATACGTATAGGCGTCGACCGCCATCTGATGCCACTCCTGAATCAGTTCTTCCGGCGTTTCCGGAAAGCCGAACCGTCTGATCGTGTAGCGGGCAGCCTCCAGAAAGCCGAGCGGTGTAATCGCCTCCTGATAATCCGGCGGAACCTCAAGTCCTCTCTTCTTTAAAAATGCAATATCGATGTCATCCCAGACCCGCATCGAGTCGAGCAGTGTTCCGTCCAGATCAAAAATGGCTCCTTTGTACTGTTTCATTTGTCTTCTCCTTCTCTATTCTAATCTTTTTTCTTTCTTTTTAGAACGTATTTCTGTTTTTAGAACATTTGTTTGTTTTATCATACCATAACTGGTAAAAAATGCAAGTAAAATGCGAATTTCGCTACTTTTTGAAATTTTTTAAATTTTTTTCAAAAAACACTTGCATTTTCTCCAGACATCGTGTATTATAAGCGAGTACGGTTCGTTGGTCAAGAGGCTAAGACGTCGCCCTCTCACGGCGAAAACAGGGGTTCGATTCCCCTACGAACTGTTGAAGGTTTCACAGAGTTCCTTCTCTTTTAAAAATTCTGTTCTATATCATATGGTTCGTTGGTCAAGAGGCTAAGACGTCGCCCTCTCACGGCGAAAACAGGGGTTCGATTCCCCTACGAACTGCTTTTAAACGGAGCCTGCATGGCTCCGTTTTTTGCTGTGCTGATTTTTTTCTTCCTATCATAAACGCCAGTAAAAAAGCCCGGCAGTTTTCTGCCGGACTTTTCCTTTTTTCTGACAACTCTTTTATTCTGCGTAGATCTTAACCAGTTCTTTCAGCATTGCCATCGTCTTTTCCATCCCCTCAACGGTAATGTGCTCATACGGTCCATGGCATGCATATCCGCCGGTTCCGATGTTCGGGCACGGCAGACCCATGAAGCTTAAGCGTGCGCCGTCTGTGCCGCCGCGGATCGGAAGAACAATCGGCTCCATGCCGGCTCTTCTGGCTGCCTCTTCGGCATTCTCAATCAGATGGTAGCAAGGACGGATCTTCTCAGCCATGTTGCGGTACTGCTCTTTGATCTCCAGTTTTACCGTTCCCTCGCCGTATTTTTCATTCATTGCTTTTTCAATCCGGCGCAGATTCTCTTCTTTTGCTGCAAATTTCTCTGCATCGTGATCACGGATGATGTACTCGGACTCGGCATGTGCCACATCGCCGGACATACTGGTCAGATGATAGAAGCCTTCATATCCTTCGGTATTTCTCGGGGACTCTGCTTCCGGCAGAAGAGACTGGATCTCGCTTGCAACAGCGATTGCATTGATCATCGTGTCTTTTGCTCCGCCTGGGTGGATGTTAAATCCGGTCACCGTGAATTTCGCTCCGGCTGCATTGAAGTTTTCGAATTCGATTTCTCCCTCTGTGCCGCCGTCCACGGTATAGGCAAACTCCGCGTCAAAGCCTGGAACATCAAAAAAGTCAGGGCCTTCACCGATCTCCTCATCCGGTGTAAATCCGATGGAAATCGGACCGTGCGGGATTTCTCCGGCAAGAAGGGCTTCTGCCAGTGTCATAATCTCTGCCACGCCCGCCTTGTCGTCTGCACCGAGCACCGTTGTTCCATCGCTTGTGATCAGCGTTCTGCCGGCCAGGGATGGAAGATGCGGGAATACCGAAACCTCCAGTGTTCTTCCGCTGTCAGCCAGCTTCAGATCCTTTCCGTCATAATTTTCATGTACGATCGGATTTACCGCATGATCTGCAAAATCAGATACCGTATCCATGTGTGCGATAAATCCCAGTTTTGTCTTTCCTTCGTATCCTTTTGTTGCCGGAATTTTTCCATAGACGTAGCATTTATCCTCTACACGGACATCCGATACACCGAGCGCTTTCATTTCTTCTGCAAGCTGGTCTGCCAGGACTCTCTGACACTCGGAAGACGGATGGGTTCCGCTCTTCTCATTGCTCGGTGTCGGCACTTTAACATAATTCAGTAATCTTTCATATGCTTTCATTTTCTTCTTCTCCTTCTTATTTCATCAGCTTCTGGATGGTTTTACAGAGCTCATCCACGGCGCCTTCTTTTCCCTGCCGGATATCCTCCACAACGCAGGATTTGATGTGGCTGGAAAGCAGTACCTTGTTGAAGCTGTTTAATGCAGACTGGATCGCGGATACCTGGGTCAGGATATCGACGCAGTAGCGGTCGCTCTCCACCATTTCCCGTATTCCGCGCACCTGGCCTTCAATTCTCGAAAGACGGTGGATCAGATCTTTGTATTCTTTTTCGTCCCGCACTTTTTTCCGGTCGCATTCACTGCAGTGTGTACAACATTCACCCATGAGGTTTCCTCCTTGTGTTCCGTCACTCTATATACCCCGTCTGGGTATGAATTTATGATACTCTTTTGCCCAGACTTTGTCAATCTTCGATTTTTGCCGCAAGCGCGCCGTACAGCTTCTGGTTTACCAGACTTGCCGCGCTGCACTCCGCCTCCGGCGCGTTCGCCGACGGCTCTCCGCAGAGATCGACCGCGAGCACCTTTCTCCCCGCAAGACAGTCCTTTGCAAGGGACAGCAGCTCATCCACACGCACATTTCCCTGATCCCAGTTCGTATCAAGCTCCTCCTTTGACAGAATGTCCTTATCGACCGACAGATATACCGGAAATGTTCCCGCATGGGATGCAAAAATCTCTTTGATCTTCGCCGCTCCGCTTCCGTCGTCGAGCTCTTCCTGTGTCACAAACCAGACATGCTCCATCGCTTCTGTCTCCCGCACCGACGCCTCCGGCGGGCCGATCACACAGATTCCTTTGATGTTTTGATACGCCCCGGCAGCATCCCGGATCCAGGAACCGCAGGAGAGCACCGGAAGAAGCGCCGGCGGCTGCATATCGGTATGGTGGTCGAATACGGCTAAAAACAAATCTTCTTTTTCAAGTCCCAGCAGCAATTTGCTCATATAGTGATAATTGCCGGAATCCAGAAGGCGGATCCGCGGCAGCTCTTTCGTTTCTTTTTTTCGGCCAAGTTCCGCTTCCAGAAACTGCTCCGTCTCTGGATCGAGATAACCGTCAGTTCCCCGGAGCTCTCTTAGATCCCAGATCTTTCCCGCCTGCTCCCAGGCATATCCTTCGGACTCATAAATTCCGGAAAGGCTAAAACAAAATGGTTTCATCTTCTCTTTTACTCCTGTTATTTATTTAATGGATTCAGCTTTCTTCCCGCCGTCACAAGAAGAACGGCTGATATCAGAAGCTGCAGAACGGCACTCGCCTCCGGCAGATAATGGATCAGCGGATTCTGTCCGTAATTTCCAAGCAGATAGCAGAGCTGTTCCATCTCTCTTCCATTCCCAAGCTGGCGGCTGATGATCCCCGCAAACGAGGTAAACGGATTGAAAAGAAGAAGGTAAATTACACCTCCTACATCAATCTGCTGATAAGCTGCCGTCATCTCCTGCTGCAGCAGTCCTGCGTAGTAGGCAAGCCCCGTGCAGGCGCATATTCCTACGACCAGAAAAACGACAATGACATAGGAAAGAACGGTCGCCAGTGTGGTCCGCTTAAAAACAACCGAACAGAAAATGCCGATACTGCCGACAAAAATCCCGGTCAGAAGAAGGCTCCCGCCATCAGAAGCAGTCCGCCAAGGCCGATACCGCCGAACACCACAACAAGGGACAGCACCGGCAGTGCCGAAACCGTCAGTATCAGAACAACGCCAAGCGATGCCTCCAGCTTTCCCGTAATGATTCTCCACGGGTTCAGGTTCGTCGTCAGCAGCACATCCAGCGTTTTTTTCTCACGCTCCAGCGAAATGCTTCCTCCCGCAACCGCCGGAACCGAAAGGACAACGAGAATAAACAGAAGATACGTCATCAGAATATAGCAGTTCATCGGAACGCTGTAGCTGACCGGTGCCAGATAGCCAAGCTGGCTGCTCTCCCCGAAATAGCAGACAAACGCAACCACGGCAAGCAGCAGATTGCAGACAAAAATAATCCAGGAAATCCGCGATGACCGCGAGTTCCGCTTCATTTCTTTTTCAAATACAGGATTTAACCGCACGTTTCGTTCCCTCCTTATCCGATCGTGTTTCCGAACGTTTCTGTGTTTCGGCTCTTCTGTTCCGTTTCCCCGGTCAGATGAAAGAACAGGGACTCCAGGCTGTTGTGTTCCCGTGCAAATGAAACCACAAGGATTCCGGCATCCACCAGTTTCTGCAGCAGATACGCCTCCTCCTCCCGGCTTCCCGAAAACCAGGCCGCAATCTTGTTTTCATCCACAGAAAGGCGGCTGACCTGCGGATCCTGCCGCAATAGTTCCAGCGCCTTTGGCACCTGGTTCAGCACAGTGATGCGCAGCGGATTGGAGCTGTCGACCGCAAGCATAATGTTTTCCAGCTTTCCCTGCTGTACCATGACACCTCCGTTGATGACACCGATGCTGGTGCACAGATCTGCTAATTCCGAAAGAATATGGGAGCTGATCAGAATCGTATAATCCTCCCGCGCCAATCGCTGCAGGAGAAGCTGAAAATCCTTTCTCGAACGCGGATCCAGACCGGAATTCGGTTCGTCCAGCACCAGAAGCTTCGGTTTATGGATCATCGCGCGCGCCAGACAGAGCCGCTGCTGTATGCCCCTTGAGAGCGAATCCACCATCTGCTCCTCTTTTCCCGATAGTTCGACCATCTCCAGCACTTCCCGCGCACGGACGGTTCCTGCCCGCCCGTAAATTCCATACGATGCGGCAAAAAATTCCAGATACTCTATCACGTTTAAGTTTTCATAAACGCCAAAGAAATCAGGCACAAAGCCGATCAGGCTTTTCTGCTTCAGAATATTTTTTGTCGTCCGCACGCCGTCCAGCCACAGATCGCCGCCGTCGCTCTTTAAAAGCCCTGAAATAATGCGCAGCGTCGTTGTTTTTCCCGCACCGTTCGGTCCGACAAAGCCGTAAATATCGCCTTTTTTTACTTCCATATCAAGACCGTTCAGGGCATATGTTTTTCCGTATTTTTTGGTCAGTTTCTCAATTTTCAGTATCGGCATTTGGCTCCTCCGCTAACAGGTTCTCCAGATATTGCTCCGGTGGGATCTCTTTCGCCTTTACGATCAGATTCGGTGCCTCATAGTATCCATAATTTTCATGATACTCTTCTCCCTTTTCCTCTTCGGAAAGACGGTACCGCACACGGATCTGGTTGTCCGCATTCACATACTGCGCCTCCAGCGCCGGATCACTCGCAAAATCGATCTCCCAGTCGGAAATTTCATCATACGTTCCCGTCTGAAAATTGTACAGCTCAATGATTCCATTGAAATTCCGGATCTTGGTCCCATCCTCCGTGCGGGCTTTCTCGAAAGCAAGCGAAAGAATGGTTCCCCGTTTTCCTCCCCCGCCGGTTTCTGCCGCCTGGATCTTATCTTCTAACGCCGTCATCGCATACGGCCAGAATGCAGGATCATAGATTCCCTCGGAATCCGGCTGCATCACGCCTTTAGCATACATTCCATACAGACACCAGATGTTGTTGTTTTCAAAGACACCGTTCAGATAATACGTTACTTCTGTTTCCTCTTCCGAGATTCCGCCGGAATTCGGTCCCATTTCAAAGCTTACCGTGTTTCCGCCGTCCCATCCGCTGTACTCCTGCGCATACGGACAGTACACAACGCCGGCCTCTTTCATGTCCACAAACACTTCCTGATAGTAATACGAGATTCCATACGCTTCGTATCCGCTGTCAAGCTGGAACGTATCGTCATTGCCTGCCAGCTTTCCAAAGAAAAGGCAGTTGTCACTCCGGTTCGGCATGTGATTATAGATGACGCCGTCCAGATAATTTTTCTCTATCTCCGGCAGATCTTCTGCCGCACTCCAATTTCCGAAATCCCGCACGCTGTCCGCTTCTATTCCATCCAGCGTGATCGTCTCCCCGTTTTTGATGTCTCCAATGAGGCACAGTAACCTGGAACGGCGATCACACAGCTCTCCAGATCATAGCCTGTCTTATTTTCCACGGTTCCGCTGATCTTCTGATCCCAGAAATGAAACGTGCCTTTCAGTCCTTCGCCTTCGTCCAGCGTTTCCATCCGCTGCATGCCGAACTCATTCAGGGCAAATGCAGCCTGATTGGAAATTTCTGCCCTGTTTTTCTGTTCTCCGAAACTGATCTCCGTCTTTTCATATTCCGCATCCTCCGTTTCCGGCTGTGCCGTGCTGTTGGACATATAGTCCATACGGTTGTACGTCACCAGATCGTAGGACGGATCCAGATACAGCTCATAGGAAGCATTGTACGGCGCCTGTGCACAGAAATTAATGTAATCTTTCTGGTATGTATCGTACTGCCAGATTTCTCTTACATACGTCAGCACCGGGGCCTTGAGCCTCGTGCTCTGGCCAAACAGACTGATCAGCATAACAAAGACGGCCGAGCAGGCACAGATCGCCCCCCAGAGATACTGACGTTTTCCTGTTTTTTTCAAAAAGAAATACAATCCCGGCCCTGCCAGAACCAGATAGACCAGAATCAGGCCGCCGTACAGCACCGTATTCGGACGGTTCCGGATCCTAGTGTTTTCCAGAAGATCGGAAATCGTATAGTATTTCTGATAATTCGTATTTCGTTTTGCCAGAAGGCGGCTGGTGGTCTCTTCGTCCAGAATATTTTTCAGAAAATCTACCGGCGCTTCTTTAAACGCACTGCGCTGGCTTTCCGCAAATGTCTCGTTTCCCGAAAAGGTAATCAGAAGACCTCCCTCTGCCTGCCAGAGATCAATTTCTTTCTGGATTGTCTCATCCAGTTCTTCTTTTGACTGCTCCAGAAGGATCAGCACATCCGGCGAATACGACTCCGCAAGCCCGACAAGCTCCTCTGCCCGGACAGATGCAGCTTCCACCTCATAAATCCCGTCGTTCAGCGTAACTCCATTCAGCTGCTGCCCGTAATTAGTTTCTTCTTCCACAACGCAGACTTCCACCTTGGACTGGAAGAAGCCTTCACTCGAAATCGTTTCTTCCCGACTGTACACCGTGTCCCTCTGGCTGTTCTCCAGGCACAGGACACAAAAAGACGTATTTTCCACCAGAAGCCCTGCCGAAAAAGTCTTTGTAACGGTTCCGTTCGCCGGAATATAGATTGGAAAACGGTACGTAAAAAGGCTGTTTCTTCCATCGCCCGACCGCTTGACCCCCAAAAACAGTTTTGAGAGAATGCCTTCTCCACTGTTTCTGCGGTAAATCGATTCCGCGGCGTTTTTTATCTGAAAAACAAAGTATCCTTCAAATTCAACAGCGCTCTCATTTGTGATTGTCACACGAATCGGTACGTGATTCCCATCCTGATAGTTTCCTTCGAATCCATAAGAAAAATCAATCTGGTATTCCCCTGCGTAGCTGTTGGCAAGAAGCTGCTTTTCTTTCCCGTCGCTTCTTCCGCCATCCGACGGCGTGTTCTGATAAAGTTCTGTCCGCGTTGTCATCGCAGACACCCTCTGAACTCCCGCCAGAAGCAGAATCAGCAGCAAAATACCGGACAGACAGCAGATTTTGCTTCTTCTTTTCCTGTTCATCGCTTTTCGTCCTCTTTCTTCCCCTTTGGCATTCCGACCGGCAGTTCCACCTCAAAGACGGTTCCCTGCAGATCACTTTTTACCCGCACCTGTCCGTGATGCAGTTCCGCAATCTGCTGTACAATCGCAAGTCCAAGTCCCGTCCCGCCGGTATCGCGGCTCCTCGACTGCTCTGTCCGGTAAAATTTCTGGAAAATATGATCCAGTTCCTGTTTTGGAATGATCCGTCCGTAGTTAATGACACGCGTGACCACATATTCGCCCTCTTTTTCCATTGAGACGCGGATCTGTTTTCCCTCTTTTCCGTATTTGACAGCATTGTTCAGCAGATTTCCAAAGAGCCGTGCCAGCAGCTCACCGTCCGCCTCGAGAAAAATCGCATGTTCCGCATGCAGAAATTCCACCTGAAGCTCATTTTTCACAAAAGACGGCGTCATCTCGTCGAGCATCTGCTCCATCAGCTGCACCAGATCAAGTTTTCCGAGATGCAGCTGCATCTCTTTGTGCTCCAGCTTGACGAATCCAAACAGTTCGTTCGTGAGCTGCTCCAGACGGAGTGCTTTCTGATAGGCAATATCGATATAATGATTTCTCGTCTCCTCATCCAGATCCGTCCGCGTGCGCACCCAGCCGAGATAGCCGATAATCGAAGTCAGCGGCGTACGGAGGTCATGTGCCACGGATGAGACGAGATCGTTTTTCGTATGCTCCGCGATCCGTTCCCGTTCCATAATTTCCTTGATATTCTGCTGCATCGTATTTAAGTTCTCCGCCATCACAGAAAACTCGTCATTTCCCTTTACCTCGATCGGATGATCAAAATCCCCTGCTGATATCTCCTTTACCTTTTCCAGAATCTTCCCAATGTATCGGATGGTTTCGCGCATCAGGAAATAAAAGGTCAGGCAGAACGAAAGCAGCGCAGCCGCCGTCAGAATCATCGTCCGCACCGATGGGCGGAGGCCTCCCGGTCCGATCCAGGCGCTCCGGTAACCGATGTTCATCAGTCCATTGCCGAAAAAGGTCAGAATCCCGTCGGTAAGCGTCACTACAAGCACCGTGACAAGTGCACTTACAATCAGATCAAAGACCATCCTCTGGCTGAAGTTTTTTATAAAATCAGGCTTCAATTTTGTATCCCACTCCCCAGACTGTTGTAATAATCTTATCTTCTCTTGTGTCGTCTTTCATTTTTCCGCGCAGACGGCGGATATGTACCATAACCGTGTTGTTCGCCTCATAGAATTTTTCATGCCAGACGCGCTCGAAAATTTCGTCTGTACCGAACACGCGGCCCGGGTTGGAGGCCAGCAGATACAGAATATCAAATTCGATCGGTGTCAGCTTGATGCTTTCTCCGTAGCAGACAACCTGATGGGTTACCTTGTTGATTTCCAGATGCTTTAAGGAAATCACTTCCTGGCGCTCGTGCGGCTTCGACGGATTCAGTTCGCGGTAGCGGCGGAGCTGGGATTTTACACGCGCCATCAGCTCCAGCGGATTGAACGGTTTTGCCACGTAATCGTCTGCTCCCGTTGACAGACCGACGATCTTGTCGATATCCTGCGTTTTGGCACTTACCATGATGATCGGAATGTTGTTCGTCTCCCGGATGCGGCGGCACATCGCAATACCGTCCATATCCGGCATCATCACATCGAGCAGCACCAGGTCGATTTTTTTCTCCTCCAGAATGCGGAGTCCCTCTTTTGCACTGTACGCTTTTAATACCTGAAATCCATCGCTGATCAGATAAATTTCCAGCAGATCCGCGATTTCTTTTTCATCATCCACAACTAAAATATTTGTTTCTTCCACGTCGTTTCCATCCTCTCTGTTTTTAACTACCGTAATGGTACCATGAATATTCAAAAAAATCTTTACTTAATTCTTACGTCTGTATTATCTATTATAAAAAGAAAAGCCGCCTTCCACAAGAGGCCGCTTTTCTTTTCTTCTTATATTTTTTATCTTCGTACTGCGCGGCGGTATACCACAAGAGAAACCGCTGCGGAAATGACCTCTGTGATCCAGAAGGCGTGCCATACGAAAACGCCGCCTCCCAGATGGGACAGCAGGTAAGCTGCCGGGAGAATGACAATGACATTTCGGCAGAGGGAAATGATCAGGGAAGATCCACCTTTTCCGAGTCCCTCCAGCGCACCGGAGGATGTGATGGAAACTGCCGAAATCAAAAAGCCCGCGCTGATGCGTGTCAGTGCCTGTCCGCCAAGACGGATGGTCTCCGGATTGCTGCTGAACAGTCCGATCAGCTGTTCCGGAATGGCAAGGCAGATGCCGGTTCCAATAAGCATGATCACCGCACACATAATCAGGGTGATCTCATAAATCTTCCGCACACGCTTATGCTCGCCTGCGCCGTAGTTGAAGCCGATAATCGGGCGCATGCCCTGTACAATGCCGTTTGCTGTCAGATAGATGAACGTCTGCAGCTTGTAGTAAATGCCGAGCACGACAACGTAGCTCTGGGAATACACGGCCAGGATTCCATTCAGTGCGGAAATCAGAAGAGACGGCAGCGCCAGGTTCAGGATCGCCGGGACGCCGATCGCATACAGTCTTCCGACCAGATTTTTTCCTTCTTTTAAATATTCCGGATGGATTTTGACCGAAATCGGGCGGATCTTGTAAATGATCCAGTAAATCACGACCGGTGTCACCTGACCGATGCCGGTTGCAAGCGCCGCACCCTCAATTCCAAGACGCGGGAACGGTCCGATTCCGAAAATAATGAGCGGATCCAGAATGATGTTGACAATACAGCCGACCATCATACCGGTCATCGTCACTTTCATCCGGCCGACTGCCTGAAAACCTTTTCAAAGTAAAGGTTTGCCATGATTGCTATGGTAAACAGAAAGATAATCCGTGAATACCGGACACCAAGATCGATGACAGTTTCGGAAGAAGAAAACATCCGCAGGAAACGCTCGATGACCAGAAGGCTTCCGATCGTTAAAATAACCGCATGCAGCATGGTAAGGGCAAGGCCCTGTGTTGCAGCACAGCCGGCTGCCTTTTTGTCACCCGCTCCCAGATAATACGAAATCACCGCATTCAGTCCGATTCCAAAACCGATGGCAACGGCATTTACAAAATTCTGTACCGGATAAACCAGGGAGAGCGCCGTCATGGCATCTTCGCTGATCTGTGCGACAAAGAAGCTGTCCACAATGTTATATAAGGAATTGACCAGCATCGAGATTACCATTGGAAGCGCCATCGAAACCAGCAGTGGAAATACTGGCTTTTCTTTCATAAAGTTTTCGTTCATTATTACCTCCATTTGTGATCTTTTCTGTTGGTGGGCTTACGTGCAGGCACGGACTTTGCTCCATTGCCACAAAAAAAGCCACGCAATTATCTGCTTTCGATAATTGCGTGGCGAAAAGAACTTTATTACAAGTTGAAAAATCCACACCAAGTTTGAGAGCAATATACCACACTTTGCCCGGGCTTGTCAAGATTTCTCCTGTAACTTTTTTTATTCTACATTTTTCAGTGCCTCGTCCATCGGAATCTTTTGGATGTGGCGGAACTGCAGCACAGCGATAACAGCATACGCCGCAAGGCCCATCAGATACATTTTTCCGTAAATTGCCGGATCAATATAGTATGTCAGCCAGCCGCTGTACTCGGAAAGCATAATGACATAAATCTGGCGGATCAGCGCGGAGGCAATGATCAGGCTGACACCGATTGAGACGATCACAACCCAGGTTGTCGCCGTCAAATACAGACTCAAAATTTCCCTGTTCTCGTAGCCGAGAATCTTTACCATCGAAATCGAAGTCGTATTCTTCTCGATGATCAGCTTCGTCAGCAGATAAATCAGCAGCATGAACAGTACAATCGAGAAAACATTGATCAGCTGGAACATTTCTCCCATCGACACATTGAGCTGCCGTGAAATCTTTGTCATATCATCTTCCGTAATTTTCGTCGCGATATACGATTCCTCCAGGTCCGTGATCGGCTCGTTAGAGAAATAGCCGTTAAAGTAGTCCTCTGGATGATCGAATTCCTCGCAGAAGACATCCATCTGCAGAAATACCGCAAGGGCTCCCGGGTAGGCATAAATGCTTTTTACTTCAAAGCTGTACGTTTTGTCCTCATATGGCTCTTTCAGTTCCAGTGTATCGCCGACTTTCATTCCATATTTTTCGGCATAACCGTCGGAAATCGTCACGCCGTCCTCAAACAGTTCAGCGGAAACATATTTGCTGTCTTTCTGAATTCCATATACCGAAATGCTCTCGCCCTCCCGGTTTTTCGGAATATTTTTCAGCGATGTAAGAGCAAACGTTTCCACGCCTTCCGTATTTGTCTTCAGCGATGGCGTCAGAAGTTTCTGCACAATTCCCATCAGCGTGTACTCATCATCCTCATCGATCGGATCCGGAACATTTAAAATATACTGGTAATCTGCCAGCATATTTTCCACCGCCTCCGTCTGGTAATGTGACAGCAGCGGTTTCATCATCATACCGAACAGCAACAGAATATTGGCAAATACGATACCGAGAAACAGGGTAAAGTAACTCGATTTGTTCTGCAGCAGGATCCGCAGACGAAACCGCGAGAAGAACCGGAAGTTCGGAAGACGCACCGCATGGCTTTTTCCTTTCTTTGCAAAATCGTGGCGCAGAAAACGCAGCGGTGACAGACGCAGACGGCCGGAAATCAGCACCGCGTTGATCACAAACATCAGAATTGCCGGAATTACGGTCGTGAGCAGAAATGCATTGGCATTCCACCGCGTCTGATATGTCGGCAGACTGTAGCTTCCATAATACATACCGGCGCAGATATCTTTAAACACGGTGTATCCCAGAATATTTCCAATCACCGCCGACAAAATCGTAATCAGTACCGGCAGGGACAGATAATGCAGCAGAAGTTCCCGTCTCGTATAGCCGGATGCGCGCAGCGTTCCGATCACCGACGCTTCTTTTACAATCGTATTGTTTGTCGTAACTGCAAAAATGAACGCCATGATGGCAATCAGGATGTACAGCAGTACCTCCACCATCACCTTGTCACCGCCCATATCGTCGCCGGTAAATTTGATTGCCTGATTGCCGTAGCGCGGCAGATAACCCGTCAGCGAGGAATGAGCCGCCAGAACCTCGACGAAATCATCGGACCATTCTTTTTCCTCGTTTTCATCTTTCGGTTCCGTATCATATTTCCAGGAATAGCAGTATTTGATATGGTCATCGGTAATGGCATCATACCCTTCTTCGGTCATGATTCCCACACCGAATTTAACCGCATCGAACATCATGTCACTCGAATTGCTGAACAGCGCACTGTAATCCGAAAGTGCCACAAGACCGGTAACCGTCAGTTCTTTTTTATCAACCGAGATCACATCACCGACCTGCAGGTCATTATTGTCCGCATACATACGGTCAATTGCAATTTCATCCTTCTGCTGCGGCATTTCGCCTTTCATCAGGCAGACCAGATTGACCTCTGTTCTGTTTTTAAAAAGACGGATCGTGCTCTCTGGTTCCGAATCCAGATCCGTGTCGGCATCTTCGTCTTTATAGAAATTCTCGTAAATCGTTACCTTCTCTTTTTCCAGCCGTGTTCTCTGGTTGTCGGTGAGCTTCTGTTCTGTTGTAAAATTTCCGTTTTCCACGTTGTATTTTTCAAAGCTTTCATCGTAAGCATACAGCATGCTCTCATCCGCAACGAGAAAACCGGACACAAAGCCAATCGTCGCCGTCATAAACAGAAAAATAACGAGATATTTTCCAATATCGTTCTTCAGTTCCCGCAGCAGGCGTTTTCGTAATGGATTTTTCATACTTCCACCCCGCTTTACCAGTCCAGATCGCCGGCGGCGATTTTGGTCTCATTGACGTAGTTTTTACGGATCTGGCCGTCGCGCAGACGAATCACGCGGTCCGCCATGTTTTTGATCGCATCATTGTGTGTTACCATGATGACGGTGTTGCCGTACTTCTGATTGACGTCCTCGATCAGCTTCAAAATTTCTTTTGAAGTATGGTAATCGAGTGCACCTGTCGGCTCATCACAGAGCAGAATGCTTGGATTTTTGATGATAGCTCTTCCGATTGAAGTACGCTGCTGCTGACCGCCAGAGAGCTGGTTCGGCAGCTTGTCGCGGTGGTCATAGAGCCCCAGTGTCTTTAACAGATCGTTGATGTCGAGCGGATGATCGCTTAAGTATGCGCCAACTTCCATATTTTCTTTCACCGTCAGGTTTGGAATCAGATTGTACATCTGGAAAACGTATCCTAAATGTTTTCGTCTATACCGTGTCAGCGTTTTTTCATTCATATCCTCAATTTTTTCGCCTTCAATCACGATCGAACCGCTGTCCGCCTCGTCGATTCCGCCGATAATATTCAACAGTGTCGATTTACCGGAACCGGATGGACCGAGGAGAACACAGATTTCACCTTTTTCCACAGAAAACTGAATTTCCTTTAAGACCTCCACACGGCTTTCACCGGTTCCAAAACTCTTCTTCAGGTTATTAATCTCAAGAAACATAACTTTCCTCCCTGCATCTTTTTTCCTGAGTGTGTAAGAGTCTGTTTTGTGTTAGACTCTTCTAACCCCATAATACTGCTTTTTCTGTGAAATGAAAAGCGCTGTTAATGAGTATTTTTTCTCATTAGCAGCGCTCTTTCTTTTATTTTTTAACAGTAAAAAACCATCGGATCTCTCCGATGGTTTTTCCGATATACCTTCAAAACCGCATACACTACACATCTATCATTCCATTTTTTGTGAACACAACCATTCAGGTCAAGCCCTCGACCGATTAGTAACAGTCAGCTCCATGCCTTACGGCACTTCCACCCCTGCCCTATCTACCTCGTCGTCTTCAAGGGGTCTTACTTCTTTCGAATGGGATATCTCATCTTGAGGGGGGCTTCACGCTTAGATGCCTTCAGCGTTTATCCCTTCCCGACTTGGCTACCCGGCCGTGAACCTGGCGGTTCAACCGGTACACC
>NZ_QUMG01000002.1:0-284012 GCF_003482095.1 Blautia sp. OF09-25XD | reverse complement strand
TTAAGAATCAATCCGAAGAAATCAACTTAACTGCTTCGCTCGACTTGCATGTGTTAAGCACGCCGCCAGCGTTCATCCTGAGCCAGGATCAAACTCTCTGATAAAATGTTTGTTCCAAGTTCAAAATCAACATACTAGCTAATTTATCCCTTTTACTGTTTTAAGGATCTTTCGATCGTTTTGAATTACTTATTCAGAACTTTCGAGGATGTGTTTCACTGTTTAATTATCAAGGATCTTTGCCGTTCCGACTCGGATCAGCTCATTTATTTTATCACAGAACTTTTCGTTTGTCAAGAACTTTTTTAATTTATTTTTTTGAAGCTCTTTCGAACTTCTTTGCTGTTCTCTCGATCAGCAACTCGTTTATTTTATCAAACTTGTTTGCTTTTGTCAAGAACTTTTTTCAGGTTTTTTTGAAGCAGTTTTTCCAACCCGCGGCAGCCACCCGGCTCCGAACTAGGTTTTTCTGTTTCAAAGAAACTCATTCGCATCAGCTCTCGCTGACAGCTTAGTTATAATAACACCGCCAAAAGCAAAAGTCAACACCTTTTTTCGAATTTTCTTATTTTTAGAAAAATATAGTTAATTCTGCATATTTTGTATTTTATCTGACTATTTACAATCTATCCGAAACCGTCCAAAAGAAAAGGCGCCTTCCGGCGCCCTTTCCCTTTCAACTCTTATTTCTCACGTTTACGATAAACAACTGCTCCAACCACTGCTGCTGCAGAAACGCCGAGCAGGATCACCCACAGCATCACCTGTGTGCGGTCTCCCGTGTCCGGACTCTTTGTTGCTTTCTTCAGATAGAATACGGTATCCGCCTGCCCCTTGCTTGAAACGATCGAAATCGTATGCTTGCCTTCTGCCAGACTCTTTGTATACTCGGCCTTCAGCGTAACCTGCGTATTCTCTTTTCCAGCCGTCACATAATTCTTCGCATCAACCTCTTTCTGGTCGATGAGAACCTTTTTGAGATCCTTTGCTTCAAAATCTGCGGTGAAGGAAAGCTCCTTGCCCTGCATACCTGACTGATTGACTCCTTTGGTAATCTTCGGAAGATTCTGCGCAGTCATCGGTTTCTGTTTCAGGCCGGCAATCGCTTTTTCCAGCGCTGCCGCATAACCATCCACCGTCTTCTGCTCCGTGATATTCTTTCCGCGTACAATCGCTGCTTTTGCATCATTGACTGCTTTTACGCTCTCGTCCGTGTATTTCTTCAGATCGTTTGGAATCTTCTTCACTGCGGCATCTACTTTGCTGTAGTCCGCATCTTTATACGTAAGGCCGGCAATCGCTGCCTCGATCTTTTTTGCGTAACCGTCTACGCTCTCCTGCTCTGTGACCGGCCGCTCGGTTACGACGCTGTTCTTTGCATCTTCCAGTGCTTTTACAGACGCATCGGTATACAGACTGAGGTCCGCCGGAATCTTTTTGATGGCTTCCTCTACTTTGGAATAATCTGCTTTCCGAACCTGCAGTCCTGCCAGTGCATTTTCAATTGCTGCTGCCCAGCCGTCTACTTCTGCCTGATCCAGAATGGTTTTTCCGCTTTCTACGCTGTTGATCGCTGTCTGAAGCGGCTGAATACTTTCTTCCGTATAAATACTCAGATCATTCGAAACTTTGGCAAGAGCCGCGTCTACGGCGCTGTAGTCCGCCGGTTTCAGGGTCAGTCCGTCAAGAGCTGCTTTCAGGTTTTCTACAAACTGATCGACTTCCTCCTGTCTGCTGTCATCCAGATCCCATACAATGGCTTCTTTTGCCGCATTCAGTGCTTTTACACTCTTTTCGGTATAAATGGATAAGTCTTTCGGAATCTTTCCCAGGAGTTCTTCCACTCCCTGATAATCTGCCGGAACCGGTTTGCGTACCAGTGCTGCAATTGCATTCTCCAGTGCTTCCGCATAAGCAGCAACTGCCTGCTGCTCTTCTATCGTTTTGGTGCGGTCGATGGATGCGATGACTGCATTCAGTGCTTCCACGCTCTCTTCCGTATAGATAGAAAGATCTCCCGGAACTTTGGCAAGTACTGCATCAACTTCTGTGTAATCTGCGCCAAGAAGCGTCAGTGCGTTTACTGCTGTCTGAATGGCTGCCGCATAACCATTTACGGTTTCCTGTTCAGCTGATGGCAGGTTCTCTTTTACCGCATCTTTTGCTTTCTGAACAGCTGCCGCGCTTTCTTCTGTATACCGGCCCATGTCCTCCGGGATCAGCGCCAGCGCTTCTGTTACTTTGGTGTAATCTGCGGCTTTTACAATCACAGTGAATTCCTGTGTGAAGTCAACGCCGGTTTTCTTTCCGTCTTTGATTGTCGCCAGAAGTTTTACGGTTCCGGCATTCGTTACTTTCAGGTTTGTGCCGTCTAAAACAGCACCTGTCATTCCGGCATCCGTGATTTCCCATGTGATCTGTTTCTGATCTGCATTTTCTGGAACTGCTTTGCCCGTCAGTGCGGTGGTTCCCGGGATTTCTTTCGGTATGCCCTGGATTTCTGTTACAGCTGCGTACTCATAGGTTCTTATCTGGATTTCAATGGCATCTTTTGTTTCCGTTTCTGCGATCTTTGTTACAATCCAGCTTCCGTTCCAGCTGTCTGCCTTTTTAAGCAGATAATCTGCCGGAGCCTTTTTGGCCTTTTCCGTAAGATCCTTCAGATTCCAGGAAGCCGCCGCTGCGATCACAGCCTCTTTTTCTGTTTTTATTCTTTCTTTGTCATCTTTCTGATCTTTCTTTTCATCCGGATTTGTTTTTTCTGAAAGTATTCGGATTTCTCTGTTCTCTGCATCATTTTTAATCTCCGTATCTTTACCGAGAACGTCGCCTGCTTTCAGCGAAAGCTCTCCGAACTTCCACGTTTGGGCTTCCTCTTTTGCGAATGCCATGGTTGGGAACATCGTCACGATCAGAAGCATGGACAGTACAAACGAAAGCATTTTTTTCGTTTTCTTCATAACACAAATCCTCCTTTCCTTTTGATTGTTTTGCAGCCGCCAGGGGCCGCAGTTTCTCTTGTTACTTTCATTATACGTGTGTCAGAAAAAGAGTCAACGGGCCGTAAAAATTCGTAAGAATTCTTGTGCATTTCCGCTAAAATACTTTCAACGTTTTTTCACAATACTTCCATGAATTTTTACGGCCCGTCAGATTTTCTTAAGATATTCCTTTATTTGTGATGAAGCACATATTTCACATACGCAATTCTGCGGCTGTCCGGTGCCCAGGAGTTGACGTTGATACTGCCCTGGCCGCCGAAAAGATCCAGCAGTTTTTTCTTATTCTGTCCGTCATAATCCATCATTCCAAGCGATACATACATGTTCGGCAGATGCTCATTCGGTTCCAGCTCACCTTTAGCGAAGGTCAGGTAAATGACGTGTTTTCCATCCGGCGAAACGTGGCCGAACCAGTTGTTGGCATCGGAATCGGTCATCTGGATGAGACCGCTGCCGTCACGGTTCATCCGCCATACCTGCATCAGACCGCTTCTGGTGCTGTTGAACCAGATGTGCTTTCCGTCCGGTGAATACTCCGGACCGTCGTTGTAGCCTTTGCCGTCCGTCAGGCAGGTTTCCTCGCCGCCGTCTGATGGAATCGTACAGATCTCAATGCGCATGGTCTCCTCCTCCGGCTTTTTGCGGAAGGCACAGTACGCAAGCTCTTTTCCGTCCGGCGACCAGCCGTGCAGATAGCTGAGACCCGGTCCGGTGAGGTCTTTTGGTTCACCGCCTGTCATCGGGAGCACGTAGATGTGGGATTCATACGTTCCATCTGTGAGTTCCGGCGGCATGCAGCTTACCGCCAGCAGCTGGTTGTCTGGTGACGGAATGTGGTCATTGTTGCACTGCACGCAGAAACCGGTATCAACCTGCTCCACATGGTCTTTGTCGATCTCATAGCGGTAGATTTTTCCATCCGCATTATAAAGCAGGGTGTTTCCATCGTTCAGCCAGTTCGGTGCCTCGATGATTCCCGGAAACTCATGCAGCACGGTTTCTTCTCCGGTCTCCACATCCATCGTGCAGAGAATGCTGTCGGTGTTGTCTCTGTCCCCTGTCCATCCGGAGAGCATTTTTCCGGCGCGGCAGGTATCCTCCAGTGTTGCCGCATCCATATCCACAATCTGCAGTGCACCGTTTGCGCGGGCGAACTGGAAGCAGGCTTTCAGATCAACCATGCCTTTTCCAAGCGGCGCTTCCTGGCCGGTGATTTTCATATCTTTATAATGAACGGCTTTGACTCGGTCCGCATGCGCCCAGAGGAACTCTTCCGGGTCGACGCCGCCGCAGTACATCCAGCCGGCATCTACTTCTGCTCCGACTTTTTCACCGCAGGCTTCCAGTAGATATTCGTACGCTGTTTTTCCATTCACGCGGATACAGATATCTTCTTTTTCGTTGTGGATCAGAAGACCTGCTCCGGCTTTTTCCAGTTCTTCTGCCAGTTCGCGGTATCTTGCAGCGGTTTCGTCCAGAACATCTTTTGTCAGGCGTGCCGGGCTCTTTACGACAAACCAGGAAATGTGGTATTTCTGCGCCAGTTCTGTAAGAATGGCAAGTTCTCTTTCATAGTGGTATTCATCCAGGAAAATGTGGACCGCATGAACCTCAATGTGGTATTTTGCAAGCAGCGGCATTGCCTGCTCCAGATCCTCCGGGATCCAGAAACCGTAGTCCCTGGCATCAACACGGAATCCGAGACACGGCTCGATCTGGCGGTAGCCTGCCTCATAGATTTTCTTTAAAAATCCTTCGGGATCCTGTTTCCATTCTTTGGATACCCCATACATCTGTACACCAAAATACATATTTGTTTCCTCCTTCTCCAGATCCGCTGTTTCCCCATTTTCAGCGGATTTTCTTTTCCTCCATTTTACCACATTTCTTCTATTATAGATATGATTTTTCCTGTCAGTTATAAGAAACACGCTTTGCGTAAAAAAGGCGCCCCGTATGTGTTTTTTCCACATACGGAACGCCTTTTTCCGCCATTTTTTTCAGGGCCTGGTTATTCTTATACAAACTGGTTCGTTTTCTCATCGTACTCATAGTCGATGAGCGCCAGTTTTTCCCGCAGATCGGATTCCTCTGTCTGCATGGCCGCGCAGAATTCTGCGAGCGACGGGTAAAAATCTCTTAACTGCGTATTGACATAGCTCAGCAGCATTACGGGATCTTTCGGCATCATTCGTCTACTACCTCCACACCTGGTTTGATCATTGCTTTCAGGCCGCCGTTTTCCACATCCAGAAGGATCGTATCGCCCTCGCTGACCTGACCGCCAAGGATCAGTTTTGCGGTGCTGGTTTCTACCTCTTTCTGTACGAAACGTTTCAATGGACGGGCGCCGTAAACAGGGTCGTAGCCGCCCTCGATGACAAACTGTTTTGCAGCCGGGCTCAGTTCGACGGTAAGCTCCTGGTCTGCCAGACGTTTGTTCAGTCCTTTCAGCAACAGATCTACGATATGACCAATGTTGTCTTTTGTCAATGGTTTGAACATAATTGTTTCATCCAGACGGTTCAGGAACTCCGGACGGAAGTGTGCACGCAGATCCTGCATGACCAGGTTTCTCGCCTCTTCGGAGATGCTGCCGTCATCCTGAATGCCGTCCAGCAGATACTGGGATCCGATATTGGAGGTCATGATCAGGATCGTATTTTTAAAGTCTACGGTACGGCCCTGGGAGTCGGTGATACGGCCGTCATCGAGTACCTGCAGCAGAACGTTGAAGACGTCCGGATGCGCTTTCTCGATCTCATCGAACAGAACAACAGAATATGGTTTTCTGCGCACTGCCTCAGTCAGCTGGCCGCCCTCCTCGTAGCCTACATATCCCGGAGGCGCTCCGATCAGACGGGAGACGGAGTATTTCTCCATGTATTCACTCATATCGATTCGAACCATGTTGTTCTCATCATCAAACAGCTTTTCTGCCAACGTTTTCGCAAGCTCTGTTTTACCGACACCGGTAGGTCCAAGGAACAGGAACGAACCGATCGGTTTTGTCGGATCCTTGATTCCGGCTTTGGAACGGATAATCGCATCCGAAACCTTGGTGACTGCTTCATTCTGGCCGATAACTCTCGTGTGAAGTTCATCTTCCAGACCGAGGATCTTAGTTCTCTCGCCTTCGGTCAGTTTTGCAACCGGGATTCCGGTCCAGCGGGAGACAATTCTGGCAATCTCTTCATCCGTTACACTCTCGTGTACCAGGGAGAGATCTTCATTTTTAACTTTTTTCTCTTCTGCTTCCAGCATCTGCTGTAATTTCGGGAGTTCACCGTACTGCAGTTCAGCGGCGCGGTTCAGATCGTAATCATTCTTTGCTTTCTGGATCTGGCGGTTCATGTCCTCGATCTGCTCACGCAGTTTGGACAGTTTCTCAACGGAACTCTTTTCATTTTCCCACTGTGCCTTTGCAGAATTGAAGGTATCCTTTAACTCAGCCAGCTCTTTCTGCAGTGTTTCCAAACGCTCGCGGCTCAGATTGTCGGTCTCTTTTTTCAGTGCGGCTTCCTCGATCTGCATCTGCAGAATCTTACGGCGCTGCTCATCCAGCTCGGCCGGCATGGAATCCAGTTCTGTCTTGATCAGAGCGCATGCCTCGTCGACCAGGTCGATTGCTTTATCCGGCAGGAAACGGTCGCTGATGTAACGGTTCGAAAGGGTTGCGGCTGCAACGAGGGCACCGTCGGTGATTTTTACGCCGTGGTAAACTTCGTAGCGCTCTTTTAAGCCACGCAGGATGGAAATCGTATCCTCTACGGTCGGCTCATCAACCTGAACCGGCTGGAAACGGCGCTCCAGGGCGGCATCTTTTTCGATGTACTGGCGGTACTCATCCAGCGTTGTGGCACCGATGCAGTGCAGTTCGCCTCGTGCCAGCATAGGTTTCAGCATGTTTCCGGCATCCATCGCGCCGTCGGTCTTTCCGGCGCCGACGATCAGGTGCAGCTCATCGATGAACAGAATGATTTTTCCGTCGCTCTTTCTGACTTCCTCCAGAACGGCTTTCAGACGCTCCTCGAATTCGCCACGGTATTTTGCTCCGGCTACCAGGGCTCCCATATCGAGGGAGAAAATGGTTTTATCTTTCAGGCTCTCCGGTACATCGCCGTTGGCGATTCGCTGGGCCAGGCCTTCTACGACTGCGGTTTTACCAACACCAGGCTCACCGATCAGAACCGGATTGTTTTTTGTCTTACGGGACAGGATACGGACAACGTTCCGAATTTCGGTATCACGGCCGATAACCGGGTCCATTTTCTGGTTTCTGGCTTTTTCTACGATATCCTGGCCATATTTTTCCAGAGTGTCGTATGTTGCCTCCGGGTTGTCGGTGGTAACCCTCTGGTTTCCGCGCACGGTGCTTAATGCCTGCAGGAAACGTTCTCTTGTGATGCCGTACTCCTGAAACAGTTTTTTCATGGACGGGCTTGAGTTTTTCAGCATTGCCAGGAAGAGGTGTTCTACGGAAACATACTCGTCTCCCATGGCTTTCGCCTCATCCTCAGCATTTATCAATGCTTTATTCAGATACTGACCGATATACGGCTGACCGCCGGATACTTTGACGCGGTCGTTCAGCGCCGTCTCGACACGGTTCAGAAAATGATCTTTGTTGATTTCCATCTTTTCGATCATTTTCAGAATCAGGCTGTCGTCCTGATGCAGGAGGTTATACAACAGATGCTCCTGCTCTATTTCCTGGTTGCCGAAATCGTATGCGGTCTTTTCCAGGTCCTGTACAGCCTGCAGCGATTTTTGTGTGAATTTACTAATATTCATAATCGGCTTCCTCCTTATCTATTTGGGTGCTAACATTCGCTCCGAACAAAAAGAGCGTTGATGTGAATTTTCTTTTCTTTCTTTGTTCTAGTCGTACTATAACACTAGTTATTAGCACTGTCAAGAGGTGAGTGCTAATTTTTTTATTTTTCCCGACGCTCCTTTTCTCCCTCCCCCCCTAAAAGATTTTTATTCATCGCCGTACACAGCAATAAAATGAATCAGTGCCTCTGTTTCGGAACTGGCATACTTTTTGGCAGATGCTTCCAGCGGCTGTGATTGATATGCTTCAAACGAATCGCCCTCGTCGCGTCCAGATATGTAGCGATTATCATTTAGTTTCCACTTCCTCATTTCTTCAAAATAAGCAGTATTCGCCATTTCCGAATTCCAGTCCATTCGCTCCAGCAGATAATACTCCATTCCATGATAACATTCTTCGCAAATTCCCGTAAAAAATTCTTCTGCTGTCTGAGATGTTAAATGCTCTGGAGCATACCATATTTCGTTCTCTTCATTATTATATAATGCAACGCAATTCGATGATCCTGTCTCTTTCACATACAGCGGAATTCCGGGAATTCCAAGTCGTTCTGTTTCAAGCCGTACCATCTTCTGCGCTGCAATTGTTCTTTCTTCCAGTGTTTTTTGCCTCCATTCGCTCTCCTTTAAGCTCAGCAGAAATTCTTTATTTTCCTGAAAAATGTTCTCCTGATTCTGGACGAGATTATAGTCCTTTTTTCGTTCGTAAAGTTCTGCCACTCCGGACGGAGACTCAAGCTTCCAATATATCATCATACAAGTCGGTACCATACTCACGCATACTGAAACAAACAGAAATGCGTTTAAGTCACTTCTTTTTAATCTCCAGAATTTTTTCGGAGAATATTTTCGTTTTTTTCTATGTAAATCTCTTAAAACCGTAACAAGAAATATCCCATCCAGCACTGCAAGAAACAACACAATTTTCAGTGAATATTGGGCAAATAAAAACAGCATCAGTATGCTCGGCGGAAATGTATAGAATAAAACTTCATTTGCAGTTCCATCTGCGCAGTAGCTTCGAATGGGTGAGGCCAGCCACAAAATCAGGCACAGCGCATAGGCAAAAAGCATTGTCCCCGACGAAATATGGACGGAACATTCTGTAATATATACCTCAACCTGTTTCACATACATCACATACAAGATACAGATCGGATATAAAATCGAGCTTTTGCTCAACCAGTATGCCGCTGATTTTCTTTCCCGTCTTCTTTTCTGTTCCTCCATATCAGATCCCCCCTGATTTTTCTTTTGTTTTATTTGAAATACTTGTATGTTTATTTTAGCGTAATTTTTCGTTTTTGCCTATCCTTCGTTTTTCAGTTGAATCTTTCTGTAAAAACCAAAATTGCGAAACCCTGTTTTGGCAGGACTCCGCAATCTCTTTTTCCTATTTACTTTATGATACATGACGGGCAGCATATTTCATTTTCTGGTTTCCGGCGCATTTCTTAAAATACTGCCGGATCGCATCTTCGTTCATATCGTTTCCGATAAACACAGCCTGGCCGGCGTTTTTCTGTTCTGTGCCGGTGATGCTGTAGCGGTGATCGGCGACATCAAATTGGAGAAACTGGTCTCCGGCTGCGAACTGTCCTTTTGCACGGATGATATTTCCAAACGCTCCGCGAATGATCTGTTCCAGAAAACACCACAGGGTTTCCGGTGCCTCCATTCGGATATTTTCGAAGGAGAAGGTCTCCGGCATCTTTTCGCCGCTCTGCGTATCCTGTACTTCTTTCTCATACCGGCCGCCCAGCAGCAGGCTCTGGTAATCTTCCCGTGTCATCGTGGATGCATAATCCGTGATGATTTTTGCCTGCGGGTTAATTTCCTGCAGAAATTTCTGGATGCGCTGTTTTTCTTCCGCCTGGCATGCTTCTGTTTTGGAAACAATGATCGTATCCGCGCTTCGGATCTGATCCTGATACAGCTCGGGATATTCCGCCATATAGCGGCGGTAACTGTAAACATCCACAATAGTGACCGGCGAGAGAAGCTGAATTCTCTCGTACTCGATCTGACGCAGATTTTCTATAATCCGGGCGAGACTTCCGACGCCTGTCGGTTCTACGATCAGGTATTCCGGGTCTACCACATTGGCAATGGTCAGCACGGATGCTGCAAAATCCTTTTTCCCGATGCAGCAGATGCACTGCTCTGTCATTTCCCATACATTTTTCTGCGTTCCTTGCCGGTTCTGGCCAAGACGTGCGCCGTCGATTCCTGCGGCTCCATATTCATTTTCCAGTATGGCAAACCGCTGATCGACGTTCCTGGCCAGCCGTTTGATAAATGTTGTTTTTCCCGCGCCCAAAAAGCCGGATACGATCAATATTTTCATACGTTTCCTTTTTCAGTCAAATTTTCAAATCATCAGTCAGCCAATTTAACGACTGGTTTGATTAAATCCTTCGGTTTATCTCTCATGAGGAACAGTGCTTCTTCCAGATGATCCCATCCATCAAACACATGTGTGGACAGCGGGCTGACATCCAGCTTGCCTGCCGAAACAAGAGCTCCCAGTTTTTCCATGCGGAGTCTTCCGCCAGGCATCAGGCCTCCGTTAATCTGTTTGTGACCCATTCCAACGCCCCACTCTACACGCGGAATATCAATGTTGTCACCGGATCCAAGATAGTTTACATTTCCGATCTTTCCGCCCGGTTTCAGGCATTTTACTGCTTCTGCAAAGGTTTCTACACCACCGCCGGCGATGACTACTTTATCAACACCTTTTCCATCTGTCATATCAAGTACCTGCTGGAAAATCGGTCCGTTCTTGTAGCTGACAAAATCCGTTGCGCCGTATTTTTTTGCCGCTTCTACGCAGACCGGTCTCGTTCCGACAGCAATGATTCTCGATGCGCCGCGCATATTCGTTCCGGCTACCGACATCAGACCAACTGGTCCGATTCCGATGACAAGAACTGTATCACCAAACTGTACATCGGCAAGCTCTACGCCGTGGAATCCGGTCGGCACCATATCGGAAAGCATGCACGCGTCGACAACATTGATGTTTTTCGGAAGCAGCGCAAGGTTTCCATCGGCATCATTTACATGAAAGAATTCAGAAAAGACACCATCTTTGAAGTTGGAGAATTTCCAGCCTGCCAGCATTCCGCCGGAGTGCATGGAATAACCAGCCTGTGCTTCCAGAGAATTCCAGTCCGGAGTGATGGCCGGCACAAGAACCCGGTCTCCCGGTTTGAAATCTTTTACGAGCTCTCCGACTTCCACAACCTCTGCACAGCACTCATGGCCCAGAATCATGTTATGACGGTCACCGATGGCCCCTTCCCATAAAGTGTGGACATCTGATGTGCAGATGGCAACTGCCAGTGGACGGCAAATGGCATCCATCGGCCCGCATTTCGGGCGTTCTTTCTCGATCCATCCGGATTCACCGATTTTCAGCATTGCATAACCTTTCATATCTTTTGCTCTCCTTTCAGATTGTTAATGATTTATCGATTCCTATGATTCGAATATATCACTAATAGGTTACTAATTCAACAGAAAAGTCACGGAATATCGTAGAATATTCCGTGACTTTTTTATAGCTTTTGCACAATAGATTACTTATAGATACTTTTTATCAAATTCTGTACCGACCGCATTCCCATACCGAAACGGCTACAGCCGGCTTTCTGCATTTCCTGTATAGTTTCCAGACTGCGGATTCCACCGGCGGCCTTGATCTGAATGCGACCGGTGGCTTCACGGCTCATGATTCGAACCTGCTCCACGGTGGAAGGACAGCCGGGATACCATCCGGTGCTCGTCTTTACATAATCCGCACGGCCTTCCACACACAGATCCACTGCCTGGCAGATTTCCTGCTCCGTCAGCTGCGGTGCCTCGATGATCACCTTAAAAATCGCCGAAGGCACCTGCTCCCGGATGGCCAGAAGTTCTTCTTTTACATAAGAAAATTCGTGGCTTCTGAATGCCGTAAGATTCATCACCATGTCGATTTCCCGGCAGCCAGCCTCCCACAGTTCTTTTGCCTGCCGCTTCTTCTGTCCGGTCGTATCTCCGCCGCCCGGAAAGCTTACCACGCCTCCCGCATGGATTTCTCTGGTGTCCTGCAGCCGTTCTGCCACATGGGCGCTGAACGCCGGCAAGGTAAACACAGCAGCCAGACGATATTTCTTTGCCAGCTCCACCATCGCATCAATTTCATCCATTGTATGAAATGCCTGTACACAGCTGATATCAATCTGCCGCATCAGTTTCTTCTGTTCTTCTGTCTCATCGCTCATTTACTCCGTCCTTTTCCCGAAATCTCCACCTCGTACTTGCTTCCGATGATCCGCACGTGGTCAATGCTCACCGGCCGGTTCTGCCAGTAGGTGACTCTGTACACCACAAGAAGCGCATCCTTCGGCTCCGTTTTCAGAACCTGGGCTTCCATAAAGGTCGCGGATTTCGCTGAAATTCTGTCTCGTGTCTCATCAATCTGCAAGCCGAATTTCTCCTCCAGAAACTGATACAGCGCTACAAACTGATTCTCATACGCCTCGATGCCAGGGACTTTCGCATATTCGATATAATTTTCCATCAGCGTAACAGGCTCTTCATCCGCAAGCTGCAGCCGCTGAATCCTCGCCACGCTGGTTCCCTCCGGAATTTCCAGTTCATCGGCGAGCTGTTTGTCCGCCGAAATGATGTCGATCATCATATCTGACGTCGTTACCCGATATCCTTTTTTCATCAGGGATTCCGTGACCGATGTGACCTTGTTATAATTCTGAATTGCCTTATGATTCAGCACCCTCGTTCCAGAACCCTGGCGAACCTCAACCAGTCCCTCCTGCACCAGCATCTTTACTGCATTCCGTACCGTAGTACGGCTGACCTGATAGATTTTCTCCAGTTCACACTCCTTCGGCAGAAATCCCCCGACAGGATATGTTCCCTTATTGATCTCGTTTTTCAGTCTGCTGTAAACCTTCACATAAGCCGGTGCATTTTTCATCTTCTTCCCCTCCCGTGAAATATCAATATCCGCTTTTTGATCCTTTTTGCAGTATACCATATTTTGACGGCACAATCGAGTCCCAAAGAAGAGTTCCTGTTTTCTGCTTTGTCACCGACACATACTCTACCAGACGCACAGAAAAAAGGCAGACGCATGTCATTTCTTTATGACTCACATCTGCTCTGCATGAATCTTCTTTTTTCTGCTGTCTGCGAAATACTTCCATTCTCCAGAAGCAAATCTCTCTTTCTGCGGTGTAAATTTTTGTTACAAATTTTTTATTGTTCTTTTCTATTTTTTCGTATCAAACCGCGTCACCGCCATGTGCACCACGTACGGCACCAAGATGACCGGGATTGCCAGGTATGCCAGGATGCTGTACGCCTTCTGGATCAGCGTCAGCAGACCAAACTGTGCGATAAGGAAGTCCGCGATGCAGCAGACAAGCGCGGCAAGGATCTGGGTGCGGCTGATTTTGCCTGCGGTTTCTGTTCTGCTGCTTCGTTCAGCGAGACCGGCGTGGATTCGTTTGACCATGGCGGCAACCATGTTGACGGCTGTGGATACGGCACCGAGGATGATCAGTACGGAAATCAGCGGTGTCATGAATTTACTGTCGACGCCCTGCTGAACCATAAATAATGTCGGGACGCTCTGCTGGATCATTTCCGGGTTCTGGTATACGGTCATGATTCCGAGGACGACCATGATCATCAGAAGGGCATTTAATACGGCACCGACTGCCATGCTCTTTCCGGCATCCTGCGGTTTTTCGAAGGATTTGGCATGCTGGACGAAGACTGCGACATTGGCAAGCTGGAAGGTTCCGTAGAGGAATGCGGCGTACAGGCTTTGCCGAATGGGAGGTCTGCGGTTTTCATGGCGTTTACAGTATCGCCGATCTTTCCGGCTCCGGCGATGATGTTCGGGACGTAGACGATCAGCAGACCGGCAATAATGCAGATGGACAGCACTGACGCTACTTTCCGCACCAGATCCGTTCCGAATACCGAACGACGAAAATAATTTTCCAGTTTCATAACGATTCTCCCTTCTTCCTAACAAGCAAAAGGGCATACTGACCTTCTGTTGGTCAATACGCCCTTGTATCTCCGATGTGCTTTAGTATATCACAGTTTTAACGCGAATGCACTCAATTTTAAGCAAAACGCAAAAGATCCCGGGATTTTTCTCTCCCGGGATCTGAAAATTCTTACTATGTAATTCTTTTTTAAACCACACGTCTTACCGCAAGAATCGTGGTATACGCTGCGTTGCTGCTGATCTTGATACCGTCGCGCTCATTGCTTGCGTGTACGATTGCACCGCCGCCGATGTAGATGGCTACGTGGCCGCTGTAGCAGATAATATCGCCCGGCTGAGCCTCTGCATAAGATACACCGCGTCCTACACCACGCAGTTCACTGGAGGAATGCGGAAGGTCGTATCCGAAGTGTGCGTAAACGCTCATGATAAAACCAGAGCAGTCAGCTCCGTTGGTAAGGCTTGTGCCGCCCCATACGTACGGGTTGCCGATGAACTGGGTTGCATAGGATACGATGGCGCTTCCTGTTGCACTTCCGGTGCTGCTGGAGCTGCTGGAATCATCCGAGCTGCTGGTATCGCTGGACGAAGAATCATCGTAAGAGCTTCCTCCGTTAGACGGTGTTGTTGTCGTGGTGGAGCTTCCTGTGCTGGACGGTGTGTTGTCTGCCGTTGTTGTATTATTTGCAGCACTGCTTGCGGCTGCTTCTGCTGCTGCCTGTCTTGCTGCTTCTGCCTGGCGGGCTGCCTCGGCTGCTTCTGCTGCCTGACGGGCCTCTTCGGCTTTTCTTGCTGCCTCTTCGGCTGCAATCTCCTCCTGGATCTGCTGGATCTTTGCGTTCTGCTCTGCCAGTACTGCGTTGTACTGTGCAGCCATGTCGTTCAGGTCTGCGATCTGGTTTTCGTAGTCATCGGAAACGGCTTTTTTCTGCTCAAGCATTGCCTCAAGGGACTGCTGCTGTGCTTCCTGCTCTGCCTCACTAGCTTCGAGATCTGCTTTTTCATCTGCAAGCTGATTGCTGTAGTCTGTTACCTGCTGTACAAGATCCATGTACTCCTGCAGGCACTCTCTGTCGTATTTGTATAATTTCTGGGTGTACTCAGCCTGGTTGAGAATGCTGCTTAAATCTTTTCCCTCCAGAAGAAGTGCTGCCCAGCCGTTGTCTCCGCCGCTCTCATAGAGGAACTGGATTCGTTTTTTCATCAGCTCGTACTGCTCGTCCTCTTCAGCCTGGGACTGTGCCAGTTTTTCCTGTGTTGTTTCAATTTCTGTCTGTTTCTCTGCAATTTCATTTTTCAGATTTTCCACGGATGCCATGGTTACGACAAGCTGTGCGTCCAGGTCATCAATCTCGCCGGTAATCTGATTCTTTTTGGTTTCCAGATCGTCGATTTCTGCTTTTGCGTTGTCAAGCTGTGCGCTGGTCTCGGCCTGTGCTGCCTGCTGCTGCTGTAACTGCTCCTGTTTGGAGGCGCTTACTGTCATTACCTGAGCTGCACTTACGATCACTGCTAAACTTAAGGCAAGAAATTTTTTTCTCATTCTTTCACTCCCAAATTGATTCGTTGTATGTAGGATTTCTGTTTCCAGTTTTACCTGTTTCTTAGAAATTCAATTATTCTGTAACAATTTTGAAATATTTTTCCCAATTCTTTTACATAATATCACAATTCACAAATGGATGCAAGGAAAAATATCCCGACTTTTTGTAAACAATTCGTGAACAGTAACGATACATGTTATTTTACCTTCTGTACACTCACACAACTCAATTTGTATTGATCCGGCGAGGAAAGCGCATCGCCGTCAGGGATTGAAAAGTCCTCTGCGGAGAATTTCGCACAGAGTGCCCGGTACTGATCCTCTGTAAAGGACGGCACCGCATCCTGATTCCATTCCAGACTGATTTCCTGATCGGTCACGCCGCGCGTTACAATTTTCCCGCCTTCAAAATCCTTTTGTTTCATTTCTTTTAACGCATTGTAAACTGCAGTTCCATAATCCAGACGTACTTTCAGCACGGCATTGGCGTACTCCTCCACGCCGCCGTTTGCGATCAGTGCTCCGCCTGCCGCAGATGCTGCTACGCCAAGTACATTCTGATACGATGCACCGTCCGAGAAGAGAATCTGTCCGCCCTCACCGTACCAGCTTTTGATTTTTTCCAAATACGACGGTGATACGCTGCTGCTTTTCCGATACGTATAATCCAGCGTGATGCTGTTTTCTCCAAGTCCCAGATCCGCAGCGGCCGCCTCTGCACCGAGTGCATAACCTGTCCCGTACTTTGTTCCGTTCTCTTCGTTTTTCTGTCCGATATAGCCCAGGTGCGTGTAGCCGGCCTGTACTGCCGCATAGCCTGCCAGGTAGCCGGCCTCTGATGCATCAATTTCCAGGCTTTCTGTATTTCCGCGGAGACGGCTGCGGCCGCTCTCACTGACCGGTTCTGCCTCCAGCAGCAGAAAACGGACATCCTTCCAGTCGCGCTGTGCATCGTAAACGGCGCGGCTCATGCTCGTTCCGGCACAGACGATAACGGATGCTCCCTTCTGCGCCGCCTCTTTGATGGTGTTTTCATAGTCCTCTGTTGTCCGTCCTGCCGGAACACTTGCTTCATATTTCAGACCGCTCTCGTCTCCATACTGCGCAAGACCGTTCCATGCTGACTGATACACGGCATCGGAAGCTACCTCACTGCCGTCGGTTACCAGCACCAGATCCACTGGTTCCGTCTTTTCTTTTCCGCAGCCGCCCAGCAGCAGCAACGACACTACGCCAAGACAGAGCGCCCATTTCCAGCTCTTTCGCATGTTTACTCCCCTTGTATTTTTATTTTCCAGATTTTTTCTTTTGTATTTCTGATCTGCGTCTTTCACGCACCTTCTAGTATAGACAATTCCAGCGCAAAAAGAAAGAGAGAATACACGAACTACAAAGTTTTTTTGTATTCTCTCTTATTTTTTATAGAAGATATTTTACTGGAACAGATCGTTCAGGATTTCTGCCGGTTTCTTCCTGCGGTAGCCTTCACTGTCACTTAAGATACTGCTGCTCCAGGTGAAATGATTCACACCGGTCAGATAGGACCGGTCAAGAACTTTTACACCATACCGCTCATACGCAACCGGATAATACATTTTCATGTATTCATTTGCCAGCTCAATAGCTTCACTGTTAATGCTTCCTGTCGAAGAAACGGTTCCACCAAGCTGAATATACGGCGGTGTCGCATGAATGACAACCACGCTGCCGTCCGAGCACTGGCCAATGACAATCCAGACATGACCGCTCTTGCTGACCACATCACCCGGCGTAAATTTCTGGGATGTATCGCCTGTCACGCAGGTTCCCCAGCCTTTTCTTGCAAAGTAGGCCGGCATTCCAGTGGAGGTTGTCGTTGCATACTCTTTCGTCACCTGATGTGCGGTCCATCCGACATAGCCGGAACAGTCAAGACCTTTTCCGTACTCATACAGATGATCGGAATAGTTGTAGGTGGAATTCTGTGTATTGAAGAATTGTTTCCACTGCGCATTGACGCCGTAACTCTCTGCCTCTGCGTCTGTGTGGCCGCCTCCCCAGATATACAGGGTGTTTCCAAGCGGAAGCAGTGCATTTTTCAGAAAGTTCCGTACGGTGCGGACACCGATCTGCGCGGACGGTTCAAATCCGTCCGGACTCTGTACCAGCTTGCCGTCCTCATCGAACACATACGTTTTTCCGTCGATCACCTGTTTTCCGGTTATCATGCCGCCCCAGTTTCGGAAATAGTATGTATTTCCGCCAATCGACTGCCAGCCGATTGCCATTTTCGAGTCAGATCCAAGGTAATAGAGGTTATTATCATAGGTAATAAACGCATTCTTGTACATGCCGCCCCAGCTTCTCGGATAATAATAGTTATAATCCCAGTATACCCAGCCGCTTGTCGCCATAACGCCGTTTTTGTCTACATAATAATAGTTTCCGTCGTACTGAAACAGCTCGTCATCTCTTCTGGTTCCATTGGCATTGATCCAGTAATGCGTTCCGTCCAGAAGCAGCCAGCCCGTATGGCTTGTGCCGTCCTCATCGAAATAATACGTTTTTCCGCCGTTCTGCACCCAGCCGGTGGCAAATGTTCCATCTGAATTGGCATAGTATGTTTTACCGCCGATGGTAAATGTCTGATCATGGTACAGACCGCCCCAGCTCTGGAATGCGTATTTTGTTCCGCCGATGGTATGAATTCCGGTGTACATGCCGCCCCAGCTTCGGAAATAGTAGCGGTTTTTGTCGTAGGTGATCCATTCAGACGATGCCATCGTACCGTCTTCTTTCATCCAGTACCAGTTGTTGTCATATTTCACCCAGCCGGTCTGAAGCGACGTATCCTTGTTGATCCAGTAATACGTTCCGTTGGTCAGATACCAGCCCTCTTTTGTAATCTGCTCGCCGTCTTCCAGAAAATAGTATTTCTTTCCATTGATATCGCAGACACCTGTATAGAAGGTTCCGTCATCCTTTGCCCAGTATTTCTTTCCCTGCCAGGTAAAAGATTCGTTATGGTAAACGCCGCCCCAGCTGTGGAAATAATATCTTGCTCCGTCAACCTCTTTCATTCCGGTGTACATCACACCGTCACCATCAAAATAGTATCGGTTGTTGTCATACGTGATCCATTCAGATGCAGCACGTGTGCCGTCCGCTTTCAGCCAGTACCATTTGCCTTCCAGCTTCAGCCAGCCGGTCTGAACAGAACCATCCTGATTGATCCAGTAAGTCTGATCTCCCAGCTGAACCCAGCCGGTCTGGCTGGCATGATAGATCGATCCGTCATTCTGCGCTATGTAGGTTTTCCCTTTTACGGTAAAGAAGGTGTTTCGATATACACCACCCCAGCTCTGGAAATAATACTCGTTTCCTCCGATGCTCTGGAAACCGTTTTTATAAATGCCGCCCCAGCTCCGGAAGTAATACAGATTGTTGTTGATTTCTTTCCAGCCGGATGTCATCATGACACCATTATCATCAAACCAGTACCAGTTATCATCGTACAGCAGCCAGCCGGTCTGCAGGACGCCGTCTTCTCTTACCCAATAATATGATGTGCCTTTTTTCAGCCAGCCTTTTTGTGTGATCTGCGCTCCCGTAGTATCATCAAATGCGCAGAGATCACCATGTCCATTCATTGTTCTGACTATTCCACGGGCAACGATACCATTTTCCTGTACATAATACATTTTTCCGCTGATGCTGAGATACACATTTCTCTGAATGCCGCCCCAGCTCTGGAAATAATAAAGGTTTCCATCTACTTCCTGAAAACCATTTTTATAGATTGCTCCGTCTCCCTTGGCATAATAAAGATTATTATCGTATGTGAACCAGCTGTTTTCTGCCATGCGGCCGTTCCGGTCCGGATCCAGCCAGTACCAGTTTCCATTCCGGTAAAGCCATCCTGTTTTCAGCTGTCCGTTCTCATAAAAATACCAGCCGCTGTCGCCTGCCTTAACCCAGCCATTCTGACTGGCCCGCACAGCAGCACCGCTGTCCTGTGAAGCCTGTGTCTGCGTTTCACTCTGTATCCCGCTCTGCTGATCCTCTGTCTCCACAGACTGGTCCATCACCGTGCTGCTCCCCACAGCACTCGCGGAAACAGTCGTCGGATGTACGCTGAGCATCAGCACCATAAAAAGTGTACCGCCCAGAAGACTTCTCAATTTTTTCTTCGATGTCATTGGCAAGTAACTCCCTTACTATATTATATCTGCTTTTCTCTCCATGTTATCATTAGAAATTATATTATCTTTTGTAATATTTTGCAATAAAAACGTAAAAAAAGAGACATTCACGAAGGAATGTCTCTTTTTTTCTGTGTTTTATTTCACGCTTTATTCTGTCTTTTCAAGACAATATCCTGTGTTATTAGAACAATCCTGTAATCTTTCCAGTAGCGTCTACATCGATACGCTCTGCTGCCGGAACTTTCGGCAGACCTGGCATGGTCATGATGTCACCGGTCAGGGCTACGATGAAGCCTGCACCAGCGGAGATTTTCAGGTTACGTACGGTAACTTCGAATCCGGTCGGTGCGCCGAGTTTGGTCTGATCATCGGTCAGGCTGTACTGGGTTTTTGCCATACAGATCGGGCAGTTGCCAAATCCGAGAGCCTCTAACTGTTTTGCCTGTTTCTGTGCATTTGCGGTCAGGACAACTCTGCTTCCGCCGTAGATCTTCTGAACGATGGCGTTCAGTTTCTCTTCGATGGAGCCTTCCAGATCGTATGCATAGGTGAAATCGTTCGGCTGCTCGCAAAGACGGACAACTTCTTCTGCCAGGGCTACGCCGCCCTCGCCGCCTTTTGCCCATACCTCGGACAGAACAACGTTGACACCGAGCTCTTTGCATTTCTCCTCAACCAGCTTCAGCTCTGCTTCGGTATCGGTCGGGAATGCGTTGATAGCAACGACACATGGCAGTTTGTATACGTTTGTGATGTTGCTTACGTGTTTCAGAAGGTTCGGCATACCTTTCTCCAGAGCTTCCAGGTTCTCGCCGTTCAGTTCTGCTTTCGGAACGCCGCCGTTGTATTTCAGGGCACGAACAGTTGCTACGACTACAACTGCATTCGGTTTCAGGCCTGCCATACGGCATTTGATGTCGAGGAATTTCTCAGCACCAAGGTCAGCACCGAAGCCTGCCTCTGTGATAGTGTAATCTGCTAATTTCAGGCACATTTTGGTTGCTGTTACAGAGTTGCAGCCGTGTGCGATGTTTGCGAATGGTCCGCCGTGAACGATAGCCGGAGTTCCTTCCAGAGTCTGTACCAGGTTTGGTTTCAGGGCATCTTTTAAGAGTGCTGCCATAGCGCCTTCTGCGTGCAGGTCACCTGCGGTTACCGGTTTCTGCTCGGATACTTTTCCGTAGGTATATCCGATGATGATCTTGGAAAGTCTTTCTTTCAGATCTGTGATGTCGCTTGCCAGACACAGAACTGCCATAACCTCAGATGCTACGGTGATGTCATAGCCGTCTTCTCTCGGCATTCCGTTTGTTCTTCCGCCAAGGCCGTCTACAACGCTTCGAAGCTGACGGTCATTCATATCTACGCATCGTTTCCAGGTGATCTTTCTCGGATCGATATTCAGAGCGTTTCCCTGGAAAATGTGGTTGTCGATCATAGCTGCCAGCAGGTTGTTTGCTGCACCGATTGCATGGAAGTCACCGGTGAAGTGAAGGTTGATATCTTCCATTGGAACAACCTGTGCGTATCCGCCGCCTGCTGCTCCGCCTTTTACACCGAAGACCGGTCCAAGAGATGGCTCGCGAAGTGCAACCATTGCTTTTTTACCGATTCTGGAAAGTCCGTCTACCAGACCTACAGAAGTTGTTGTTTTTCCTTCTCCTGCCGGTGTCGGGTTGATGGCTGTAACGAGGATCAGTTTTCCATCCTCCGCATTGGTGTCTTTTAACAGGTTGTAATCAATTTTTGCTTTGTACTTTCCGTACTGCTCCAGATATTTGTCATCAATCCCTGCTTTTTCTGCGATCGCTGTGATCGGCTGCATGGTACATTCCTGTGCAATTTCAATGTCTGATTTGTAACCCATTGTTTTAAAATCCCCTTTCTTTTTTCCGCTTTGTCCGCCGATTGATAGCCATATTTTACCATGTTTTGTAAGATGATTCAATTGATAATTATTTATTTCACAATCTTTATACGTTTTGTACCAAAAAATGCAGAAAATTCCGCCAAAAGGCGGAGCGGCACAATTCTGCATTAAAAAAGAAGGATTCCCGGCTTTTTGCTGCCGAAAATCCTTCTCTTTTTTATTTTTTAAGAATACTGCGACTCATCCACCTCAAACGGTTCGTCGCACGGTCCTTCGAGGAGGCGGTAGCTGCCCTGTGTGGAGAAGTAATACCATTTTCCGTCGATCAGTTTCCATCCTTTTACGGCGTAGCCGTTTGCGTCAATGTAGTATCTCTGCTCGGTGTCGTTTGCATAGCGGTGCGGGTTCAGGGAAACCCATTCGCTTTTGGCCCATCGGTCTTCGTCTTCGATATAGAACTTCCAGCCCTCATCGGTTTTGGTCCAAATGGAGGTTACCTGCTCTTCCATTTTTTCGAAGAATTTGGATTTCTGGGAGAGATCATCATTGAGCTGGTCGAAAGTCAGCTTCTCTGCAAGCGTCTGTTCACCTGAAAACAGGTTCGTTCCAAGACCGAGGCGGTCACCCTCAATGGTAGCTCCGAGACTTGCGATGGTGGTCGGGAACATGTCCATGGTGGTGAAACTTCTGTTTTTCTCCTGCTGCGGCTGGATCGGAGAGTTGATGATCACGTTGTATACGGTTCTGGTGTAGTCCGGATCAATGTTCTCACAGAAATCGGAATCCATCGTCAGATGGTCGCCAGAAATTACGATCGTTGTGTTCTCGTAGAAATCCTGCTGCTGAATCCAGGAAACGAACTCGGTGACCTGCTTGCTGGAGCAGTGCAGAACCATTCCGTACTGGTTGTCACCGTCGTTTTCTTCATCGCAGAGCTCACACGGATAGCCATCCTCAAAATGGGTGTCTGCGGTCAGCATGGTGAAGTTGAACGGCTCTCCCTCTGCTGCGATTTCGGTCAGACGGTCTTTGGCAAAGGAAAAGAGTTTTTCATCCTCATAGCCCCACCATTCGTAATATCCTTCCGGGATCAGGTCTTTTTCCATAGCCCAGTTGTAATCGTCTACTTCGTAGTCGCCGTGCTCTTTAAAGTACTCTTCCCGGCCGCCGAACTGTCCGATTGAACCGATGAAGAAATACTGCTTGTAGCCTTCATCCGCCAGGACATCACCCAGGGTATTGATTTCCGGGAAGAAGCTGGCCTGATATGCCATCTCATTTCGCTGGATTCCGATGCTGAGAGGCAGACCGGAGGTCTGTGCGAAAATTCCGGCAATGGTCCAGGTTGCGTTTACGGTAGGCTGGCCGCCGCCGAGCAGCTCCGAATTGGAAAAACTGATGTTGTCTGCGGCAAGCTGGGTCAGCTCCGGGATATAGTTTTTATCGAATGCTCCGCCGGAAGCTTTGTCTGCGTAAGTGCTCTCCATGGATTCCAGATAGAGATAGATCAGATTTCGTTTCTGTTCCGGGAACGTGATATTCACGCGGTCCGGATCTACGTAGTTGTCTTCTACCACGGTATTGTACGTGCTCTGATTTTTCAGATAATCTTTTACGTCCAGTGCTGCCCACACGTCATTGATGGAATAGACGATGCTGGCGGCTCCTGCCGCGATACAGATCATCCCGAACGCCACATGGGCTTTGCGTTTTTCCCGAAGAAAAATGCTGACCAGAATCAGAAGGATGAGTGCTGCCGCTGCGATCAGCGCACTTGAGCAGATATAACTCATCAGAAGATCATGGCTGGTTCCGGCAATCGGGGCCTTTAACTGGTAAACAAGCTCTTCCATGCTCAGATTCGGCCATGTTTTCCGCATCCAGCGCTCGGACGTAAACAGCAGCACGCCAAGCGTTCCGATCACCACTGCAAACACAGCCAGCAGAATGCGCCCTGCTTTTTTCGTTTTTTTCTGTTTCTTGTGTTTCATCTTCCTACCTCCAAAAAGCATTACAGCTTACAAAATCTTAACTTTTCTTTACAATCGCCTTACGTATTATAGCAAAGACCGTTTTAAAAAGATAGAAAATTTTTATAAAATTTTTGCACAAAAAGTGCAGCCAAAAACATATTTTTTGCATGACACATAAAAACCCGCCCGGCACCGCAAATCTCTTCGCGGCCCAAGCGGGTTTTTCATCTCTATTCCGGGAAAGCCTTATCAGCTTGCCTTGTTCTTTCTCTGTTTGATGACCTTCAGTCGTGTGAACTCCTCGCGCTCCTTCTCCTCCAGTGCGTCCGCGATATCCTTGGACAGCTGGGTGTAATGCGGAATCGTGATGTTCTTCAGCGCGTTGGCACGCTTCTGTGTTTTCTTGATTGCCGCAGCAAGGCGGTACGCCGAGTTCTCTATCATGGAAAGGTTTAAGGTCAGGTCTTTTACTTTTTCAAAGGCCTGTCTTGCCTGATCCAGGGACTCCTTCGTGCTGTAGTAAGCATAAGTCGGGGCCTGTCCGGACGGATCAGCCTCTACCAGCGGAATTTCCACGCCCATGATACTCCTTGTCTTGATCCGGATAGATTCCTCCACCGGAACGGTATAGGACACGGTCTGTACGTTGGTGATACCGATCTCCATGTTCGCAATCTGCAGCGCCGCATATGCTTCGCGGAACGTCACATCAATCTGACGCTGAATATCCTTTGCCTCATCGATCAGGCCCATGAGCTCGCGGATCAGAATATTCCGCTTCTTGTCCATCAGCTCGTAACCCATGTGGGCAAGTTTCAGAGAGTTCTTTGCAAGAATCAGGTTTCCCTTGGTAGGAAAGGTATTCGGGTCCATTCCGATCTCACTCCTCTCGCTTACTCATTCATGGCATCGGCTTCTGCCTTTGCTTTTGCTACTGCATCAATGGTGGTCGGATGATAATACTGATCCAGAACCTTGGTGTTGACACGGTCGAGCTCTTCTCTCGGAAGCAGTCCAAGAAGCTCCCATGCCTTGTTCAGCGTATCTTCCATGGAACGGTTTTCATCCATTCCCTGGCCGATGAATTCATGCTCGAATTCATTACCGAATACCAGGTACTGTTTATCGATCGGAGAAAGCTCATCCTCACCGATAACGGATGCCAGGGAACGCGCATCTCCTACCTTTGCATAGCAGGAGAACAGCTGGTTCGCTACGTCCTGATGATCGGCTCTTGTGTAGCCCTCACCGATACCATCCTTCATCAGACGGGAAAGACTCGGCAGTACGCTGATTGGCGGGTAAATAGACTGGCCGTGAAGCTGACGGTCCAGTACGATCTGACCCTCGGTGATGTAACCGGTCAGGTCAGGGATCGGGTGCGTGATATCATCGTTTGGCATGGTCAGGATCGGAATCTGTGTTACGGATCCCTCTACGCCCTGTACGATTCCGGCGCGCTCATACAGCGTAGCCAGCTCACTGTACAGATATCCAGGATAACCTTTACGGGAAGGAATCTCTCCACGTGAGGAGGAAACCTCACGCATAGCCTCGCAGAAGGATGTGATATCGGTCAGGATAACCAGGATATGCATGCCTTTCTCGAATGCAAGGTACTCGGCAGCTGTCAGTGCTACCTTCGGAGTGATCAGACGCTCTACAACCGGGTCATTTGCCAGGTTCAGGAACATAACAACATGGTCAGATACACCGCTTTCCTCAAAGGTCCGGCGGAAGAACTCTGCTACGTCGTATTTAACACCCATAGCGGCAAATACGATTGCAAACTTCTCATCAGAATCTCCAAGGGATGCCTGCTGTACGATCTGTGCTGCCAGCTGGTCGTGCGGAAGTCCGTTTCCGGAGAAGATTGGCAGCTTCTGGCCACGAATCAGGGTAGTCAGACCGTCGATTGCAGAAATACCGGTATGGATATAGTTTCTTGGGTATTTACGGGTAACCGGGTTCAGCGGCAGGCCGTTGACGTTTCTTCTTACCTCTGCGTCAATTGGTCCCATGCGGTCGATCGGTTTTCCGATACCGTCGAAGGTACGTCCAAGGATTTCTTCGGAAAGTCCGATCTCCATCGGATGTCCGGTCAGACGGGTATGGGTATTGGTAAGAGACATGCTCGAAGTTCCCTCAAATACCTGAATAACGGCTTTGTCTTCGTATACAGCAACGATACGTCCCAGTTTTTTCTCATTGCCGTCTACGGTAAATTCTACGATTTCCTCGTAGGAAGCATTTTTTACACCTTCCAGAACAACCAGAGGGCCATTGACCTCACTAAGGCCTAAATATTCAATTGCCATGATGAATTCCCTCCTTAACCATTCTTCTCGAGTACCTTATCGTAGAAGGTGTCGATATCTTTTTTGTATGTGTCAAACAGATCCAGACGGTCATTCGGTACATCGTATTTAATAGAAACGACGCGGTCGAAGATCTTGTCCTCTTTCAGTACGGACATTGGCATGCCCATCGTCACGAGCGCTTTGGATTTCTTGTACAGATAAAGAATAACTTCCATCATCTTGTACTGTTTTTCCAAGGATACGCAGGTGTCATCCGGATGGAATGCGTTCTGCTGCAGGAAGCCCAGTCGAATAACTCTGGCGATTTCCAGGGTCAGCTTCTGGTCATCCGGAAGAACATCGCTACCGATCAGTTTTACAATTTCCATCAGGGAGCTCTCGGAGTTCAGGATTCCCATTAACTGGTTCCGCATATCTACAAAGTTTTTGTTTACGTGATCTTTGTACCACGGCGACAGATCCTGCAGGTATTCACTGTAGCTGGTCAGCCAGTGGATCGCCGGGAAATGACGGGCGTAAGCCAGAGATTTGTCCAGTCCCCAGAAGCAGCGGACGAAACGTTTGGTGTTCATGGTAACAGGCTCGGAGAAGTCACCACCCTGCGGAGATACAGCTCCGATGATGGATACGCTTCCCTCTGCTCCGCAAAGGGTCTGCATCATGCCGGCACGCTCATAGAAAGCGGACAGACGGGATGCCAGATATGCCGGGAAACCTTCCTCGGCAGGCATTTCCTCCAGACGGCCGGACAGCTCACGGAGTGCCTCTGCCCAACGGGATGTGGAGTCTGCCATGATTGCTACATCATAGCCCATATCGCGGTAATACTCAGCCAGTGTCAGTCCGGAATACAGAGATGCCTCACGGGCTGCAACAGGCATGTTGGATGTGTTGGCGATCAGGGTGGTACGGTCCATCAGCGGATTGCCGCTCTTCGGGTCGATCAGTTCCTGGAACTCCTCCAGAACCTGTGTCATCTCGTTTCCACGCTCTCCACATCCGATATAGATGATGATATCGGCATCAGACCATTTTGCGATCTGGTGCTGGGTCATGGTTTTTCCGGTACCGAATCCGCCAGGGATGGCTGCTGTGCCGCCTTTTGCGATCGGGAACATCGTATCCAGGATACGCTGTCCTGTGATCAGCGGAACGGATGCCGGATATCTTTTCAGGGTTGGACGCGGTACACGGATCGGCCATTTCTGTGCCAGTGTGATCTCTTTTTCGGTGCCGTCTTCCAGTTTCAGTTTTACAATCGGGTCAAGGATGGTGTACTTTCCGTCTTTGGCAGCCCAGATAACCGTGCCGTTGACATCCGGCGGAACCATCGATTTGTGTACGATGGAACGGGTCTCCTGTGTTTCTGCAATGATTGCGCCGCCCATCAGCTCTTCGCCTTCCGAAACAGTTACATGGACATCCCATTTTTTCTCTGTATCCAGAGAATCTACGGTAAGACCGCGGCTGATGTATTTACCGGACTGCTTTGCAATCTCGGACAGCGGACGCTCAATACCGTCAAAAATGTTGTTCAGGATTCCAGGTCCCAGTGTAACAGAGAGGGCATCTCCGGATGCGGTAACTGTTTCGCCTGGTTTCAGTCCTGTGGTTTCCTCGAAAACCTGTACTGTAGTGGTATCCTTTGTCAGGGCAATAACCTCGCCGACCAGACGTTCTTTACCAACGTAAACCATCTCGGACATTTTAAATCCGGTGTTTCCTTTCAGATATACGACCGGACCGTTGATTCCATAGATAACTCCGGTTTTATTCATGCTCTACACCTCCGTGAAAGATGAAATTCTCCCGCTCTTCGTTCAGAAGGGTCTCGAAGGAATTATCGATCAGAATATTTTTCTCCGGAATGACCGCGCGCACGCCGCCAAGGAACGGCATGGCCGAAATGGTAAGGGTTACGGAGAGTTTCTGCTCCAGGGAAGCCTTATGAGCTTCGTCTGACGGATCCAGATATAAGGTCAGTTTGTCATTTCCGGCAAACGTAACGGCTTCGCGGATTTTGCGCTCCAGATACTCCTCATAGGATGGATCCTTTTTATAAGCGGTAAGTTTTTCACGAACTTCTTTAAACAGTTTTTCTTTTAATTCCAGATTTTTACGGGACAGCTTCCGTCTGATATGAAGCTGATCCGCTGACAGTGTCTTGTTGACATCACGTTTTGCTTTCTCGGTCTCGGCAGCAACTTCTTCTTCTGCCTGACGTCTTGCGGTTGCTTTATGCTCCTCGAAGATCTTATCCAGAGCTTTCTGGTGATCGCCGATCACACGTTCTGCTTCACGGTTTGCACTGTCCAGGGAATGATTATAAAAATTCTGAAGTTTTTCCTCAGTAGTCAATGTGTGTCACCTCCAGGGCATTCTTACAGTTTTAATCCAATAGATTCATTTACAAAGGAAGTGATAAAGTCCGGCGCTCTTCCGGTACCGTGACGGTCCGGAATTTCAATGAGCAGCGGAAGCTTATGGTTGAGGCGGACATCCTCCAGAATGTCCGGGAATTCCTTCCCGAACTTTTCTGTAAGGAGAATAATTCCGATCTCTTTGTCTGCCAGTGTTTTCTGCAGTGTATCATAAAGCTCCTCGCGCTCATGAACGACAACGCCTTCCACTCCGGCCAGGCGCATGCCCGTCTGAGTGTCTACGTTATCACTGATCAAGAACATTTTCATTTATGATTCCTCCAACTTAAGGTGAAGATCAATACCTTCCGGTTTTGGAATCAAAGTTTACCAAGAATCATGAAGGAGATGATCAGACCATACAGAGCGATACCTTCGGCCATAGCTACGAAGATCATGGATTTACCAAAGATGCTGCCGTCTTCGCTGATTGCTCCAAGAGCTGCGCTTGCGGAAGATGCAACGGCGATACCGGAACCAATACCGGAAAGACCTGTAACAAGAGCTGCACCGATGTAACCAAGACCGGTTGCAAGACCAGCGCCTGCTTCTGTTGCAGCAGATGCAGTTGTTGCGCCTGCGAAGGAAACAACGGTTGCGATCAGCAGAAGGCCGAAGAAGCCGCTTACATTGGCTGCCAGAGATTTTTTGTAACGATTTTTGTTGTGCTCACCTTTGAAGTAATAAGTCATAGGAACAACGATGGTTAATACCATTGCGATTGCAGTAAGTACCTGTACAAGTGCTGAGTTCATAATAGTTTTCCTCCTGAAGTTAATTCATTAAATTTACTCTTTGCTGCGATCCGGAGCCATTTTCACTTTTTCCCGATACAGCTTCCCGCCATATTCGCTTCCATTTTGCATGGCTCTGAATCCTCTTTTATTTCTCGCCTTTTTTCAAAAACGGAACAAACGGTTTTCCGTCTCCTTCATAGAACCGGCTGAACATCTCGTAATACTCCAGACGCAGTACCTGGATCGCTACCAGCAGTGCCTCAAGGCAGGCAACGAAGACATTTCCGAGAACAATAACCGGCCAGCTGATGCTGCCGCCGCCTGTTGCTCCGCCGAGCATCAGGACAACCTCCATCATAGCCGCATGGCTGACTGCATATGCGCCGACACGGACAAAGGAAATTGTGTTGGAGAAGTAGCTCAAAAGCACATCGAAGAGTTCGAAGAATGCCTGTACAAAGAACATTCCCTTTCCGGTCTCCGGAAATGCATTGCCCTTCTTCTCTACCATACGCTCCAGTGGCTCTTTTAAGAAAATCGCAAGAAGCGGAATACCGAACATGACTACCATCACGCCGACAGCCGGAGCTTTATGGCCGCTGAACAGGAGAACGAGTGTAACGGCAAGGGCTCCGTAGAAAATGAAGCCTGCCAGGGAGTTCTGGCTGAACAGAAGCTCGCCGAGCTTATGGTTTCTTGCTGCATTGATCATATGCAGAACCATTCCTGTCAGAATCATGAACATACCAAATGCAACCGCTGCGACAAATACGGTGTTCATCGAACCGATGAACGGAAGCGTTGTCATCGCTTCCTTCGGATGCAGCCAGAGGGCCGGTATGACATTCTCAAATCCGAAGAAGCTGCCGAACAAGAATCCGAAGATCACAGAGAATACCGCGCAGGTACTCATGATCGCTGCCAGATCCATCTTCTTGTAGTGGTACAGCAGTGCGCCGCCAATCAGCAGACACAGTCCCTGTCCTACATCGGCAAACATGATTCCGAAAATAAATGCATAGGTAAGTCCTACGATAATCGTAGGGTCAATTTCATTGTAATTTGGCAGTCCGTACATCTTCACGTACATCTCAAACGGACGGAAGATTTTCGGGTTTTTCAGCTTTGTCGGCGGCTGACGCAGAACGTTGTTTGCATCATCCTCGATAAAGCAGAAGAGATTTGTGTCGTTTTCGATGTCCTTCTGGAAGGAATCGGCATCTTTTTCCGACATCCAGCCGCACAGAATATAGAAGGTTTCCTTCTTGGATTTCGTGCAGGCTGCCAGGCGACGGACATCAAAGTTGCCGGAGAGCTGCTCTAACTGCTCTTTTGCTGCAACCAGATCCTCTGCGGAATCCGAAAGGCATTTTGCCAGTTTCCGTGAGCACTCGCTGAGTGCATCGTCTGTCTTTTTGATTTCTGCCTGAAGTGCTGCGTAAGCATCCTCCGGCGTTCCGCTGTACTCGTCCGGAACGTAGATTCTTTCGAAGTGCAGGGATGAGAATACGGCATCCACTTTCGTGACCTGATCTCTTGGGCAGAAGTAAATGCCCCATACATACTGCTCATCGGAATGGCAGCGGTAGAATACCGTATCGCTGTTCTCATAGCAGTAGCTCTCAAATTTGTTGTAATACTCTTTTGTGATCTTTCCGAATCTGAATTTAATAAAGTGGAAATCCAGAATGGAGGAAAGATTGCAGTGCAGATCCTGGAACGGCTCGATTTTCTGTGCTTTTTCCATCAAGTCTTTCTTTTTTGCTTCCAGTTCTGTACGCTCCTGGTTCAACTGGCCAAGGGTGTGATCCAAACCATGGACACAGTTGATGGCATCTTCCAGGGAAAGTCTTTTCGTGGTGGTACGCTTCTCTTCCGGCAGAAGTGCTGTAAAATCTTCCGCCTGTTTTAAGGTCTCTTTGTATGGGTTGATCTGGATATACGGTGTGATATTCTGCATCGTAGACAGCTCCGTCAGAGCGTTTTCCAGATGTATCTCATATTTTGAGAGATAAGTGTTGACCACACGGTCAATGTCGGCTTTCGGCCCGGTGATGCTCAAAAATTTCATCTTGACAATCAATGAGTACACCTCCCCGTGTATTAAGTTTTTGCGATATGCTGCATTGCCTCGTCAGCGCTGATACGGTAACGTACGCACTCGAGTGCAATAATAAGCCGGTTTACCTCGTGCTCTTTGTGATAGAGGTATGAGTATATTGTGGCAACGGAATAAGGATCCTGTCTGGATTCACTGGAAAGTATGTGCTTCATAATGGCTGCATACATGGATTCCAGCGTATCGACCTTGAAGGAATCATACCGTTTCGCATAATAGGTTTGTTCCAGCAGCTGGGAAAATGCACTCATATTCTCGGCTTCTACCAGTGCCTTTACCACATCCTTTTTCAGCCGGTGATGAACCGGAATCAGCAGGGCGTAGATTTGTGCGCTGGTCATGTGATAATAGCGTTTGGAACGGTAGATCCACTGAAGGTTCAGCATGTCAAACTTGCTTCCCCATGCAGCGGTCAGCTCTTCCAGATCCCGCTTTGTCACTACTTTTGATCTGTCTTTCCACATCTGTGCAAAGTAATACAGATCCAGGGTCATCTCATAGTCGAACAGGGTCGGACGCTCGATATCCGCGAGCTGCGACAACGGGGCATAATATTCTGTCCCTTTCAGGTTCGCAATCAGTTCTTCGATCGTCCTGGAGGACGCCAGAAGATTGATGTCCAGCTGGGAATGCTTGTTAAAGAACTCGTCGAATATGGACAGGTTCAATACCACATCACGGTGATCAAATACCGTGTTCAGGCATTCTTTGATAACGGACACTTCGTATCGTTTAAAGTAGAGCGCAAGGAACTTTCTCTGCTCCACATTTGCAAAACGGTACAGCTTGGAAAAATCCCGGTATACCGTCAGGCGCAGCATTTTCTCGATCTGACCTCGGTGAAGGTCAGCTTCGTTGTAGCCCTCAAACAGATCCTCATAGCCTTTATGCTGCTTGAGGTAAGAAACTGCCTGCGGTACACTCTCCAATTCCACGATTTCCCGAAAATTCTGGTCGTTTAAAAGATGGCTCTGCATGGCTCTTATCTTTGTGGTAAGGCCGCTGTAGGATAATAGACCGCTCATCGTTTCACTTCCTTATAATGTTTTCGTAAATCTGCGTGGACAGTGTTCCGTGATTCTGTTCGTAATAAGCGTCCAGTGAAGATAGAAGTTCGGCGGCAGAGTCCCGCTGCTTTTTCTGATCCGCATCTGTAGTAGAATGAAGTTTTGTTGTGATCTCTTCAATCCGCTTTGCCGTTTCCGCTTCCAGATCTGCATCGAATTTTGCAATCCGCTCTTCCTGCTGCTCATCCTGGAGCTTCTTCTGATTCTCGGCAGCCTGCATAATCTTGGTAGCAGCCGTTTCGATCTCTGCAAGTTTGTTAATTACAGATTCCATAGCATCGCTTTCCCTCCTTATTTATTTAAAAGACAACAAAGACGAGGAAAACTCCCCGCATCTTTGCTGTTAGTATTCTACACCTTTTTTTCCAAAGTTGACATATTGAAATCGTAAAAAAAAGTGGAATTTCGATCGACTTTTTGATTAAAAATAGACAATGGGTCATATTTTTTCTTCCAATCTCAATAGCCAAAAGATGGTCCCTCATATGATTTCGATATGGTTCCAATCCGATTGTCATATTGCTGATAAGAAATGCTATGTGCAGGTTGATATTGTATATAGTATTTTGAAAACTTTGAAAATTTGAAAACGGGATTTTTCTGTTTTGCTTTTCCGGGAGCTATGATATACTAGATATGATTGGCTTTTATTCTAATATTTATCACTTAAGAAAGGAATTTTACGCATATGCGCCTTAGAAATATCAGAGGATCAAAAGATGTGATTGCTTCCTGTCCGTTCGTTGTGCAGGAACCGGAGAGCTGCCGGGGACGGTGGGCTGAGGTTTTCGGAAATGAAAATCCGATTCATATTGAGGTTGGAATGGGAAAAGGACGCTTCCTGATGGATATGGCGGTTCTGCATCCGGAGATCAACTACATTGGCATTGAGATGTACGACAGCGTACTGCTCCGCGCGGTACAGAAACGTGAAAAATTAGAAACAGAACTTAAAAACCTGTTTTTCATCCGCATGGATGCGCGCCAGCTTCCGGAAGTATTCGCAGAAGGCGAAGTGGACCGCATTTACCTCAACTTCTCCGATCCGTGGCCGAAAGACCGCCATGCGAAACGGAGACTGACATCGCATGAGTTTCTTGCACGGTACGAGAAGATTTTAAAGAAGGACGGAACACTGGAATTCAAAACCGATAATAAAGATCTGTTTGACTACTCTCTTGAAGAGATGAAAAATGCAGAGAGATGGGAACTCACTGCATTCACATACGATCTGCACCACGATGTGGTTCTCTCAGAAGGAAATGTAATGACGGAATATGAGGAGAAGTTTTCCTCAATCGGAAACCCGATCTGTAAGATGGAGGCACGGTTTCTGTAAAAAACATTTCTGCATGTAAGGGGGATTTGAAAACGAAAAGAAAAGTTCTGGCGGCACCAGTGCGACAGTGGCCATGGTAACGAAAGATGCGGACGGCACCTGGAACGAGGATCTTTGTACAAGCGGCTATGTCGGATACGGCGGTGTAGGCGAAACTACCGAGTGGAACCGCAAAACACCGCGCGGACAGTTCAGCTTTACGTATGCCTTCGGCATTCTCCCGAATCCCGGAACGGAACTTTCCTATACCCAGGTGGATGATACGTATTACTGGGTCGATGATGTAAATTCCAGATACTACAATCAGTTCGTCACGACGAAGACAACGCCGAAAGCCTGGAATTTCCCGGCGGATGCATTTCTGTTCCGGAAGACCAGATGATTACGATTCTGAAAAATGTTCAGCCGGGCTGCCAGATTATTATTGATTCGGCGAGCGAGCTGAAGAACTATTGACATTTTTTACTTGGAATGCAAAACCGACAGTGAAAAGATCTATTTTTTTAAGATCTCTCCGCTGTCGTTTTTTTTGTGCGTAAAACAAGAAAAACACCGTCCCCGCAGCTCTCAGGTCTGCAAAAACAGTGCTTTCGATGCGCCTTCAGGGACTCGAACCCTGGACAAATAGATTAAGAGTCTACTGCTCTACCAACTGAGCTAAAGGCGCTTACTTTTGTTTTTCTGTGTTTCATTGAATGATCCACTCGCTGAACACAAATAAGATTATAAAGGATTCTGCCGAAAAAAGCAACCTTTTTTTCACAGTTTCTTTACTTTTGTTAAAAACAGCGAAAACAGGTCTTATAATTCTATTAAATTTCACAATTTTTTCGTATATTTCCGTTTGTTTCGACGACGGCTCCAATGGCAGCCGAACCTACTTCCGTTTCTTATCTTTCTTTTTCAAAAGCTTCTCCAGCTCCTGCATGGATTTCTGGATTTTATAAAGACAGCCGCTGCCGGCATATTTATTCTGATAGCAGAAATCCTGGAGTTTCTGCTGAAGGAAACATGATTTTCTGATCAAACTTCTTCTCCGCTTTCCGGCGTACCGGACACGGGCACCGGAAAAGTTCTTTTTCTTCTATATTATACAGGGAATGTCAACATTGACCAGAAAATAGCTTGTTTTAGCCATTGTTTTCCCATTTTCTTTCCGCTATAATACAGCAAAAACTACTATTTATACTTTGGGGGAATTTTTATGAAAACACGAATGAATTTTAAGGATGAATTTTACCAGAAACTAAAACTCCTCGTCCTTCCGATTGCGATCCAGAATTTTATGCTGGCTCTCGTCAGCGCAACGGATGCGATCATGCTGGGCTGGATTGATCAGACTTCGTTGTCTGCTGTTTCACTGGCCGGACAGGTGCAGTTTGTTTTGAGCCTTTTTATCTCAGGCATCGCGGCGGGCGCCGGTATTATGGCAGCGCAGTACTGGGGGAAACAGGATGCCGCTTCGATCGAAAAAGTGATTCCGATCGCACTTCGCACCAACCTGCTGTTCTCCGGCCTGTTTACCATCCTTGCCGGTTTCTGTCCCGAAATGCTGATGCGCATCTTTACAAATGATGCGGCCCTGGTTGCAAGCGGAAGCCAGTATTTACGCGCTGTTGCACTCTCCTACGTACTCTGCGGTATTTCGCAGGTCTATCTAATCCTGCTGAAAAACACCGGTCATGCAGCAGTCAGCTCCCGTATCAGTTCCACTGCGGTTGTACTGAACATCATTTTAAATGCCATCCTCATCTACGGTCTTTGCGGTGCTCCGGCACTTGGGATCCGCGGAGCAGCTTATGCAACGGTAGCTGCCCGCGTTGTGGAACTGATCTGGGCTTATCTCGAGACAAAGAAACCGGAGCGTGTACGGATTCTCTGGAACCGCCTCTTCTCTTCCGCAGGGAAAATACTTTCAGAAGACTTCTGGCGCTACACGCTTCCCGTGCTTGCGGCCTCCCTCGTCTGGGGAATTGCCTACGTTCTGTACTCCGTTATCATGGGACATATGGGAAGCGATGCCGTTGCGGCAAACTCCATCACCTCGATTGCCAAGAGCCTTCTCTCCTGCCTGATCCGCGGTGTGAGCGGTGGTGCCGGGGTTCTGATCGGAAATCTGCTCGGCGCGAACGAGCTGGAAAAAGCCCGCGAGTATGGAGGACGTTTAAGCCATCTCTCCATTGCCATCGGCATTGTGACCGGCGGCCTGCTGATGCTCATTTCCCCAGCCATCGTTCATTTTGCCCCACTTTCCGATATCGCAGCCGAGTACCTGCAGTACATGCTTCTCTTCTGCGGTCTGAACCTGATGGCACAATCGGTCAACACCACCGTTCTCGACGGTATCTTTTGTGCCGGAGGCGATGCGAAATTTGATATGCAGGGAAACATCGGCGCTATGTGGTGCTTTTCTGTACCGCTTGGCTTCCTTGCCGCATTCTGGCTGAAGCTTCCGGTTATGGTGGTTTACTGCATTGTAAATCTCGATGAAATTGTAAAGCTTCCTGCCGTTTATCATCATTATAAAAAGTACATCTGGGTTCGCAATATTACCCGCGATGTCGAAGATTAATTCTCACATCATCTGCAGTCCCTGCCGCCGGCAGCTTCCACCGGATGCAATACCCAAAAAGCCTCTGAGGAAAGTCACATTCACACCGGACTTTTCTCAGAGGCTTTTGATTATTCCATTGATTGTTCCATTGACTATTTCATGGACGATTACATGGATTTTCTTTCCGCAATTTCTGCCATCTTCGCCTCGTTCAGACGGGTGTCGCCATGGACACGGCTGTAGGAAAGATAGCCGTTCATACGGTCAATCTTCGTCAGGTTCTTGGAACCGCAGACCGGGCAGACATCCATGTCGAGTTCCTGGTGGCCGCAGTCATCGCAGTAAGCCAGGGACAGGTTGACGCCCTCGTAGTAGCCGAGCTCCATTGCACGCTCGATCAGGGTCTTGATCGCACCTTTGTTGTAGCCGACCGGGTAGCGCACATACTGGATTTTTCCGCCGTTGCAGAGCTCCCAGAAACGTCCCTCGAGATCCTGTTTCTGGATCGGGGTGATGTCCTCGGTTACGTGGCAGTGGAAACTGTTGCTCACATACGGGCGGTCCGAAACGTTGCGGACGATGCCGTACTGTTTGCGGAACTGCTCTATCTGCAGGCCGCACAGGGATTCTGCCGGTGTGCCGTAGATCGCATAGAGGATGCCGTCCTCTTTCTTAAACTCGGCAACCTTGTCGTTGATATATTTCAGCGTGTCGAGTGCGAACTGTCCGTCCTCAACAAGAGATTTTCCGTTGTACAGCTCCTGCAGCTCGTTCAGCGCCGTGATACCGAACGATGCGGTCATCGGCTTTAACAGCGGGCGGATCTTGTCGGACGGTTTTAAGTGGCCGCCGTAGAAACCTCCCTCGCAGTAAGCCAGCGGGTTCGTGGATGCACGCATCTCGCCGAGGTAATCGTAGGTCCGTTTGTGCAGATCGCGGATCATCTCGAGGTAGAAGTCGAGCACTTCATGGAAATCGCGGTTCTCGGAACGGGATTTTGCCAGGATCATCGGAAGATGAAGGGAAACGGCTCCGATGTTGAAACGTCCGACAAAGACCGGTTTGTCGTTCTCATCTGCCGGCTCCATGCCTCCGCGCTCGTACCACGGGCTAAGGAAAGCACGGCATCCCATCGGGCTGATGACTCTCTTGTATTTCTTGTACATCTCGGCGATGTAGCCCTCGCCGCTCATCGACAGCCAGTCCGGATACATGGTTTTAGAGGAACAGTCAAGTCCTGCCTCAAAGACATCTTCTGCGATGCCGCCCTCTCCGTGAATTGCCTTGTCATATAAGAAGACAATTTTCGGGAAGAGCACCGGCTTTTTGTGGCCCTTCTTGCCCTGTCCGTTTTTGTGGACCTCGAGAAGGGAGATGGAAATCATCTTCTCGAACATGCTCGTTCCAAGGCCGAGGGTCACGGTAACGAACGGATAATCACCGCGGGAAGATCCAACAGTGTTCAGCTTATACTCAATTCCCTGCCATCCCTGATCACACTCTCTTCTTACTTTGTCGATCGCATACTCGATGGCTTTCTCCTGTGCACCCTCCCAGGATGCGTCGGTATATTTCAGGAACTCTTTTACGTAGTAATCGTAGCTCTTCTGTGCGTACGGAGCAAGGATCTTGTCCACCTCCGGCACAGTAAAGCCGCCGTACTGCTGTGCAGCGGTGCTGAGGACGATATCGCCCATGACATCAAATGCAGTGTCGAGTGTCTTCGGCTCGTTGTACCAGACATTTCCCATCTCGAAGCCGCCTTTTAAAACGTTTCCGACATCGAACAGACAGCAGTTCATGGTATCGAGACGTGCGGACTGGTCGTGGATGTAGATGTAGCCGTCCTTACAGGCCTGCAGCTCGTTGCGGTTCATGAAGAACTTGCGGTACAGCTCTTTGTTCAGCTCGTTGAAAATCAGGCTTCGCTTCGTTGCAACGAGGGCGCTGTCGGTGTTGGCATTGCTCTTGTCGCCGATGTAGCGGATGGACTGGCTCTTCGTGTAGACCTCGTCCATCATATGGATAAAATCAGTTTTGTAATTGCGGTAATCGCGGTAGCTTTTTGCCACAGCCGGGTTTACTTTTTCGAGTGCTCCCTCCACGATATTGTGCATATCGCTGATCGGAATTTCGGTCTTTCCAAGGGAATATACGTGCTCGGTTGCGAACTTACAGATAAAGTCAATCTCCTGCTGTGAGAAGGTATACAGGATTCTCTGTGCGGATTTATTTACGGCACGGACGATCTTCTGCGCGTCGAATTCTTCTTTGGTGCCGTCCTTTTTGATAATATAAACCATTGTGGTGTCCTCCAAATCAAACACTATATCTTGTGTGTCCCCCACCCTTTTCTTGTAGCGGGTACCACATATTGTAGCATGTTTCTTTTAAAAAGAAAAGGCATTTCCTGTAAGTTTTTATTTTCAGAATATTGCATACTGCTCTTTCGTGCAGACAGAAATCTGCATTTTTCAAATTCGTTCTGCAAGCGTTCCTTCAAAAACGGTCTCGGCCGGGCCGGTCAGAAGGACCTTATTTTTCGTCCGGTCCCATGTAACGAAAAGCCTGCCGCCGCGCAGTTCTACGGCAGTTTCTCCCTCCGAAACACAGCCGGAAACCATCGCCGCGACGGCTGCCGCACACGCTCCCGTTCCGCAGGACAGCGTTTCACCGCTCCCACGTTCCCAGACTCTCATTTTTATTGTGTGTTGATCTAAAATCTGGATAAACTCTGTATTGATACGGTCCGGGAAGCAGGAAAGGTGTTCAAAAGCGGAACCGGTCTTTGCAATGGATATTTTTTCCACATCTTCCACCGGAATCACCGCATGCGGATTTCCCATCGAAAGGCAGGTCATCGTATAATTTTCCCCGCACACGGTAATTTTATGCTCCAGCACATATTCCCCCAGAGAAACAACGGGGATCTGTGCGGCGCGGAATTCCGGCGTTCCCATCTCCACTGTCACCTGACAGATCTCATTCAGATTCTCCCCCGTCTGCAGATGAATCACACGGTTTCCGCTGCCGGTTTCGATAGTCAGCGTCGTTTTTCTCGTCAGCCCATGCTCGTACACGTATTTTCCCACACAGCGGATGCCGTTGCCGCACATCGCGCCCTTCGAGCCGTCGGCGTTGTACATTTCCATCGAAAAATCTGCTGTTTTGGATGCCCCGATCAGAATCAGCCCGTCCGCGCCGATGCCGAAATGGCGGTCACTTACCGCTTTTGCCAGCCGTCCCGGACTCTCCACCCGCTCCTCCATGGCATTTACATAGATATAATCATTTCCGCAGCCCTGCATTTTTGTAAAACGCATACACAGCCTCCTCCCAGACTTCTGCCCTTTCCAGTTCCTTACTAAATATGTATTCCGTACCGCGCTTTTGAAAAACCATTTTTCTCAAATCCGCTTCAGACATTGGAAAACGAAGCGGAATGTGATAGAATAGGGGGAACTGATATCGTTACTTACATGAAGCAACTTTCAAATATTTTTAACCATTTATTATGAGGAGGTTTTGATGAAAAAATACCGTTGGGTTTTAACAGCAGTATTTGCCGCTTTCCTCGTGGGAACGAGCGGCTGCGGAAAGAAAACAGAAACGATTCCGATCACAACCATCAGTCAGAGTACCGACGATGACGACCCCGAAGACAATCTGGCGGCCTCCGGCGATTCCGATGAGATTCCGGAATACGATGTGGATCTCTCGAAGAACCTGAACAGTTTTCAGCTTGCCATCTGGGGCGATACATACGAAATTCCGGAATCCTACGCGGATTTTACAGCGCTTGGCTGGGTCTACAGCGGCGACGACACGAAGGAAATCCAGCCGGAATCCTTCTCAGAGGGCGAAAGTTTTGAAAAGGACGGAAACCAGATTACCGTCGATATTGCCAATCCGGATACCACGGCAAAGCCAGTGGCGGAATGCCTGATCGGAGGCATTCACATCGACACCTCGACCGCTGAGGGCCAGAATATCTATGTCGGCCTGCCGAACGGCGTCACCCTGCAGCAGTCGCTGATGGAGGATGTGGAAAGCATCTACGGTGCGCCAAAGGACCGTTATGAGGCCGATACCTCTGTGCAGTTCACGTATGAGTACGGGCTGTACCAGACGATCACGCTCGGCTTCGATAACGAAACGGGAATTCTGTATTCCCTCGATATGCAGAACTTTACGACCACGGCTGATGCAGAAGCGCTCGATGGTGTCAGCGATGCCACAACACCGGAAGTGGAGGCCTACCAGGCACCGGAAGCCGACAGCAGTAAAATCAACGACTGGACCGTCCGCTTTGACGATGTACTCTATCATCTTCCCGTTCCGGTCAGTGAACTTCTGGACCACGACTGGACCGTCAATACGAAAGAGTCCGATACGGCCGTTTTAAACGGAAAATACGGCTACGTCACGCTGGAAAAGGGCGGTCAGAAACTTTACTGCACCGTACATAATTACGGCGCGGAGGCGACGACAGTGCGCAACTGTTTCGTTACTTCGCTGTACGGCGATCTCGATACGACAAAGATTCCGATTTCAATCACAAACGGCATCACGCTCGGCACTTCCGAGAGCGATTTTCTGGCGAAGGCAGGGGATGCCAAATCAGAAAAAACGGAAAAAGAGGATAGTAACCTGACACTCTACACATTCTATAGTGATGACGAAAAGCTGGACTACACGGAAATCGGCATCGACAACGATCTGAAGCTGGTACGCAGCATCAAGGTGGTTCACAACCAGCCGGAAGCGCCGGAAGAAGAAGCCAAAAAAACTTCCGCGGAAGATTCATCTTCCGTTTCCGACAGTCAGGAACCGTCCGAAACACCGGCTCCGTAACGATACTTTCAAAAAAATGGCTGCATGGCAGCTTACTACAGACGAAAACGAGGATTTTTATGGAAAACTTATACGACGTTATCATCATCGGCTCCGGCCCGGCGGGTCTTTCTGCCGCGATTTATGCGAAACGCGCAAAGCTCTCCTCTCTTACGATTGAGGCAAACTTTGCAAGCGGCGGCCAGGTGCTGAATACCTATGAAGTAGACAACTATCCCGGCCTTCCGGGCATCAGCGGCATGGATCTCGGAAGCACGCTGCGCGCACACGCTGAAAAAATGGGCGCGGAATTTTCCCGCGAGCGTGTGAAGGAGCTTGTTCTTGACGAAGAGATCAAGATTGTCCGCACGAGAAAAAATGAGTATCATGCCAAAACGGTCATTCTTGCAACCGGTGCGGAGCACCGCGCGTTAAATGTACCTGGTGAAAAGGAGCTCTCCGGCATGGGCGTCTCTTACTGTGCAACGTGTGACGGCGCATTTTTCAAAGACAAAACCGTTGCCGTTATCGGCGGCGGCGATGTCGCCGTGGAGGATGCGATTTTCCTTGCCAGAACGTGCAAAAAGGTTTACGTGATCCACCGCCGCGATGAACTGCGGGCAGCCGGTGTTCTCCAGGATGCACTGCTGGCACTGCCGAATGTGGAAATGGTGTGGGATACGGTTGTGGATTCCATCGAGGGAAACGAGATGGTGTCCGGCGTGAAGGTAACGAACAAAAAGGCAGGGGAAGCCGGTGAGATCGCGGTGGACGGCGTGTTTATTGCCGTCGGCATCGTTCCGGTCTCCGCACTGATCGCAGGCACCGTAGAAACCGATGAGGCTGGCTACATCAAAGCCGGCGAGGACGGTGTGACGAGCGTGCCGGGCGTGTTCGCCGCAGGCGATGTCCGCACGAAGCAGCTCCGTCAGATCATCACAGCAGCCGCCGACGGCGCGAACTGTGTGACTTCGGTAGAGAAATATCTGATCAGCCACTGATGGCTTCTTTCAAATAGAATACAGCAAAAGCAGGCATTCTTCGTATTGTACGGAGAACTGCCTGCTTTTTTTGTTTTCCCGTATTTTCTGAAATCTGAAAAACCTTTCATGTCAGTCGTGCAAAACTTTAAAACCTCTTTTTGTCGAAATTGCACAAAGAAACCGGGGTTTTTCCACACGGGCCAATTTTATAAACATCTCGTCCACAAGTTATCCACATAGTTAACCACCGAAAACATGCCTAAAAACAAGTTATACACCGAGTTATCCACATTATCCACAAAAAACGGTGTGGAAAGCATGTGTTTAAATCTTGCGAAATCAGAACGCGTGTTTTGGTTATAACAGAGAAAACCGTTATTTCGCCAAAAGATTTTACAAAGCACTTGACTTTTTAAGTGTCAATCTCTGTTTGTTTTTGGCTTGAATTGTGTGAATTTTTCGTACAATTTAATATTACATTTTTCGTGTTCTTTTGCTGTTTTTACAATGGCTGCAAAAAGAAAATCTCCTGTTCGGAAAACAATTGTTTCGTTCCCAGACAGGAGATTTTGATTGGATTTTTCTTTGTTTTACTCTGCCAGCTTTCCAGGCCGCTTTGCTTCTGCCCTCAGCTCTTCGATCCGGCGGTTGCACATGCCCACCGGGACGCCGGTGTCGATGACACGTTCACAGCTCTTCATCAGCTCGCAGGCACGGGCAAATGCCTCGTCGCTGATCTCCTGGAACGGTACTTCGGTTACCGTCTCCATCGCCAGAATGCGGGCGAGCTGGTAATCGATATCGTTCGTATACAGGACGCCTGCCGCAAACGGAACATTTTCCTTCTGCAGTTTCCGGAACACCGGGATTCCCGTTCCGCCGCCTGCGAGGACAAAGACGCGCGGTGTTCCCTCCGGCCGTGGCAGCTCGATGCTTCCGAAGCACGGGTCAAACGAACCATTGTCAATCTCGTACAGTTCGCGGATGATATCCTCGCGGAAAATTGTCTCCGGTGCGCCGAAATGGGAAATAGCATCGCCCTTGACGCAGATGATCTTATCTGAAATTTTCTGTGCCAGATCGATCTCATGCAGCGACATGATGACGGTGATGCCCTTCTCCTTTGCCATGCGGCGCAGAATCGCGAGCAGTTCCAGCTTGTGGCGGATATCGAGGAAAGAAGTCGGCTCGTCGAGGATGATGACCTCCGGCTCCTGACAGATCGCACGCGCAAGAAGCACTCTCTGGCGCTGGCCGTCGCTGATAGCGTTGAAATCGCGGCCGCCGAGCTCTTCGGCATGAACGGCGCGCATCGCCTTCTCGACCTTCTCCTCATCCTCGCGGGTCAGCATGCCGAGCCGTCCGGTGTACGGATAGCGGCCCGTTGCCACGATATCGTGGCAGGTCATCAGCTCCGGCTTCATGCGCTCCGTCAGCACAACGGCCATCTTCGTGGACAACTCGCGGAACGAAAGCTCATGCAGGTTTTTCCCGTCAAACTCCACATTTCCACCGACCAGCTTTAACTGGCGGGTGATACTTTTCAGAATCGTTGATTTACCGGAACCGTTCGGTCCGATCAGCGTAACGATCTCGCCTTTTTCGATGCCGATGCAGATATCTTTGATCAGCGGCTTCTTATCATAGCCGACCGTCAGGTGGTCCAGATGAAAATAATATTCATTCATATTCTCTTACCCCCTTTTCCGGCGCAGCATCATGAAAATAACGACCGGCGCACCAAAGATCGATGTGACCGTACTGATGGACAGCTCCAGCGGTGCAAACGCCATACGCGCGATCAGGTCGCACATCATACAGAAGACGGCTCCGCCGAGGAACGTTCCCGGGATTACGACGAGCGGACGCGATGTGCCGAGGCTCTGTTTAACGAGGAACGGGACGGCAATGCCGACAAACGAAATCGGACCGGCAAATGCGGTGACGCATGCGGAGAGAATACTCGAAAGCAGAATCAGCGCGATGCGGAATACTTTGATGTTGACACCCATGCTCTGCGCATACGCCTCACCGAGCTGGTATGCACCGATCGGTTTTGCCATCAGGAACGTGATGACAAAGGTGATGCCGATCACAGCCGCAGAGATCGCTACGTTGCTCCAGCTCATGCCGGAGAAGCTTCCCTGTGACCAGCCGTGGAGGTTGACGATATCGGAATCCTCCGCGAAAGTGACAACAAAATCCGTGACCGCCGAGCAGATGTAACCGATCATAATACCGCCGACGAGAAGTCCTGCCATATTTTTGATCCGTCGGGACATCAGCAGAATGAAGCCGACGGAGAGAAGGGATCCTAAGAATGCTGCAACAATCATCGTGTAAGATGTGATATTGCGCGCCCACTCCAGATAAAAGATCATGGTCAGCGCCACGACCATTTTGGCTCCCGAGGAAATTCCAAGAACAAACGGACCGGCAATCGGGTTTTCAAAGAAAGTCTGTAAAAGGAAGCCCGACAGGGACAGAGCACCGCCCAGGATTGCCGCCATCAGAATACGCGGAAGGCGGATTTTCCAGATAATATTGTACTCTTTCCCCTCTCCGGTCCGCCGCAGCAGAATCCGGAAAATTTCCGGAATCGAAATATTTACGTTTCCGGAATTGATATTCAACACGGTGATGGCGGCGAACGCCAGAATCAGCACCAGGAACACAGCGGCATACCGCGAACGGCGCCGGAAGTTTTCCATATGGAAACTGTTCTCTTTTCCTGTCATATTTTTTTTCTCTGACATACGTTCCTCCATCAGGATAATTTTCTTAAGAATACCATCTGATCCGGATCGCCGCCCGTTACCAGAAGGTTAATGTCGTTGGTAAACTGTGCAATTTTATCGGTTGCCTGATACATCGATTTCTCGGTTGTCCAGACATTGCCCTCTTTGACTGCTTTGTAATCGGCAAACATAGAATCCTTTGCCAGCAGGTCGTCCAGGGTTTTGACGGTGGAATCGATGCTTGCGTTGTAGATCAGGTAGTCCGCATCTTCGGCCGTATCGTAGAACTGCTCCATCGTGATCGGCACGGATGTTTTTCCGCTGTCGTCCTGGAGATCACGGAAGGCGTTGCGCGCACCGCCAAGCTCGATCATGTTGGAAATATAGTCCTCCGGGTTCCGCACAACGGCAGCTCCGCTCGTATTAATATAGAAGAAAGCGACCGTTTTTTCGGTATTCTGGAAATCCTTCAGATTTTCCACAACACTTGCCTGACTTGCAAAGAAGTCGGCTGCCTCCTCCTCTTTGTCCAGCATGGCACCGTAGAGTTTGATCCATTCGGTTCTGCCAAGAGGCTGGGATTCGTAGCTGGAACGGTCGATGAAGACCGGAATATCGAGCATCTCGATCATCTCCTGTACCTCGGGGAATGGAGGATCATCGTGGATTCAATGGCCAGATCACAGTTCTCACTGACCAGAAGTTCGTAATCCGGCTCACTGTATTTTCCGGCGAAGATCATCGTTCCGGCATTCATCGCGTCAACGGCATCCTGTACGTACCAGTTGTCTGCGGTTTCACCGGAGAGACGAATCGTATCGAGGGAGTCGATGGCATCGAACAACGCCATCGGAGAGGTTGCTGCCATGTAGATGCGTTCCAGCGGCTGATGGATTACAATTACGTCGGAATCGAGGTCATCCGGCGCCTCTTTTCCGTCCGGGACGAGCAGATACTGCGCGCCGTCTTTGACATCGATCAGTTTATAGCCGTCTGTGCAGTAGTATACGTTAAAGCACTCGGCGTAATTCAGGACCATCTTGCTCTCGATGGTGATTCCGGTGATGTCCGGTGCGTCGCTGACATCGTCTGTCGTTGCGAAACCATCGGCGGATGCGGTATCACTCCCGGAGGTGCTGCTCGCAGCAGTGGCTTCGGAGGTGCTTTCACTTTCAGCCGTACTTTCCGAGACGGATGTGCTCTCCGTCTGGCTTTCGGAAACGTCTGCTGCGGATGCTGTGGATGTGCTGCTCTCAGAAACTGCTGAAATTCCCGACGCGGACGATGTGCTGCTTCCCGTTGATGCGGTGCTGCCGCAGGCCGTCAGTGACATCGCTGCTGCAAGAAAAAATGCAGCCCATTTTTTCAGCTTTCTTTCGTTTTTTCCTGTCATTTGATATTCCTTTCTTAAAGAAAAAGCCGCTGCCATACGGCAGCAGCCCTTTCTCATTTTTTGCTGCAAATTATTGTACTTATTTATTCTCTTCTGCCTTTACCATCTGCTGGAACAGCTCGTTTGCCTGATCCTCGCATCCGAAGATCACGCCGTAGACTTTCAGCCACTCTGCTTTCGCAAGATCGGTCTTCTCGTCTGCGGAACGGTCAACCAGCATCGGAATGGTCAGGGTTGCCAGACGCTCTGCGGTGTCGGACAGACGCTCATTTTCCTCTTTCAGAAGTTCTTCCGGAGTCTTGCCTTCGTCGGCTTTCTCATCCGTTGTCTTATCGTCTTTATCGTCCTTCTGATCCTCAGCTTTGGTATCTGCGGTCTCGTCGGCTGCATCAGCATCTTCCTCATCTTTTGCATTTCCCGGAAGGAACTCAGACGGAAGAATTGCAAAGTCGATTTCGTCTTTTACCAGAGCTTTGTAGTCCAGATCATCGAATGCTCCATCGAAGGAGATTTTTTTGTCTTCCATTGCTTTTGCAATGTTTTCGATCTGGCAGTCTTTCTGCTCCATGCCGACTGCTTTGATGCTCTCTGCTGCGTCTAACTGCTCATCGAGAAGTTTCAGGGCATCCTCAGATGCTACGTATGTTTTCTCAACCGGAAGCTGGATCACGATCATATCTTTGTCCAGTCCTGCCGGAATCTCAACATCTTTCGGAACGATCAGATATTTGACAACATTGCCTTCGTACAGCTCTTTTGTCTTTTCGGTCAGATCTTTCGCTTTCTCAGTGCTGGTCTTTTTGGAATCGGATGCTGCTGCCGCTTCTTCCTCGTCGGTTGCTGCTGCGGTATCCTCTGCTGCTGCGGTATCGGTATCTTCTGCTTTCTTGTCGTCCTCGGTCTGTTTCTCCGGATCACGCTCGGTATCTTTTGTCATATCGATCTCCAGCAGGGTGATGCCTTCGTCGTAATGATACATCTTGAAGTACTCTGCGTAAGCAAGTTTTGTCTCTGCTTTGTATTCCAGTCCCATGATCTCTGGAGCGGTGGTATCCAGCTTGGAGTTATCGGTGCTGATCGTGGAGGTTGTTCCGTCTGCTTTTACAAATCCTGTGCTGGAAGAAGTGCTGCCGCCCTTCTTTGCTGCTGCCAGGGAGATGAAGATGTTGTAGGAAATCTCATGGGCAACGGACATTCTGGTGGTCATACCGATGATGGTATTGTTCTTGTTCAGCTCAACCGGAATGGTGAAGATGCTGCTTCCGCCGCTGACATTTGCCATGTATTTATTTCCGTTTGCTTTTACATATCCGTAGTACGGACTGCTGAATGCGATCGTTGCATAAGCCTGTCCGTTCGTTACAGTAATCTTGCTGCAGGAGATGGTTACCTTTCCGGATCCGCCGGAGAAGGAGAATCCGTCTGGTGTGTAAACGCCGTCTGCCAGTGTGGTTGCACTGTCTACTTTGGATGTGCCACCGCTTAAGTCAGACTCATATTTGGATTCCTGCTCCGGTTTGGTATCGGCCGGTTTCTGGGTCGGTGCCGGAGTCGGGGTGCTGGTGGGTTTTACAACCGGTGTCTCAGATGGAGATACGGTTGGGGTATTGGTCGGAACGAGGGTTGGTTTCGGAGTATCGCCCTTGTTGTCATCCGACGGAAGGTCTCCGGTCTTTTTCAGGCTGGAAGATGCAATCGTGATGGCTCTGTCGTACCATTTGCCGCTCTTTACTGCATGAGCTGCTACAGCAAATTCCTGATCAAGTGCCTCTACCGGGATTTCAAACTGCATTCCGGTTTTGGTTTCACCGTCTAAGGTGTAGTCCACTTTTCCGGTGGAAGCGATCCATGCGCCGCTCTCTGCTGCCGCATCTTTTCCGGTTCCCATATACAGATAATCATAGCCGCTTCCGCTTAAGGTGATAACTGCTGTCATTTTTCCGTTTTTCGCGGTCAGTTTTACGCCGACTACCTTGAACATTGCTGCATTAGTTGTTGCCTCTGCACTGTAAATACCATCTGCTACTTTATTGGTCTCATCTGCCGGAAGATCTGCGGTCTTTTTCAGACTGGAAGATGCAATAGTAATGGTTCTTGCATACCATTTATCCCGTTTTGCAGAATGGGAAGAAACAACAAGTGCCTGATCGAGTGCTGCTACCGGAATATCATACTGCATTCCTGTTTTCGTCTCGCCGTCTGCTGTTGTGTAATCAACGGTGCCGACGCCTGCAATCCATGCACTCTTGTCTGTGGCAGCTGCCTCTTCCGGTGTTCCCATGTACAGATAATCGTAGGCAACACCACTTAACGTGATGCGTGCTTTCATGTCGCCGTCTTTTACGGTCAGCTCTACGCCGACTACTTTGAACATAGCTGCGCCGGTCTCCGCGGTTCCGCTGTAGATACCGTTTTCTACTTTCGCCGGTTCCGGAGTTGGAGTTGCGGTTGGAACCGGAGTCTCACTCGGAGTCGGGGTTGCAGTCGGGACCGGAGTCTCGGTCGGCTCCGGTATCGGAGTTACTTCCGGTGTTTTGCTTCCCGGAACTGCAAGATAAAGCTGCTGTTTGGTGTACCAGGTTCCGTCTTTCTTTCCAAGAACGATCGGAACGGTTGTGCCGGCTTTGTCCGCATCTACTTCAAATGTAAAGGAATAACCGCCGTTTGCTTCCTGCATTCCCTGGATAGCCGGTGTTTTTGCAAGGTCATCGTTCTTTCCAAGATACAGTTTATCAAATGATACGTTGTTTGTTTTCAGTGTAAGAACGAGTTTATCGCCCTTGTTGATCATTGTTGCCTCGGAGATGACGAACATTTTGAATACGCTGCCGTCCTCTTTGGTAACCGGTGCTTCTACACTGGCTGGCTTATTCGAGGAATCCTCACCTGGATTTTCGCTTGGAGTCTCGGTTGGTTCCGGTGTTACCGTCGGGATTGCATCGGTGCTGTGGATCGTAACGGTTTTATCAGCCCATGTTTTTTTCTTGGCTGAGCGAACGGCAACATCCATCTGTTTGTCAAGCTCTTCCACCGGAATTTCAAAACGATATCCGGTCTTTTCTGCACCAGTCTTCGTATCCGTATAGGTTTCGCTTCCTGTCGGAGCAATCCAGCTCTTTTCATCTGCTGCGGCAGCTTCTGCTGCTGTTCCCGTATACAGGTAATCATAGCCGGTTCCACTCAGCAGAATGGATGCTTTCAGTTTTCCATCTTTTACGATGAGTCTGGAAGAAATCACACGGAACATGCTTCCGGTTGCTTCTGCAGAAGTCTCATACTCACCATCTGCCGGTTTTGCTGCTTCCGCTGCTTTTGTTTCTTTCTCCTCGGCTGTATTGGATGCCTCATTTTTGGTTGTTTCTTTTACTTCCGTTTTCGGCTGTTCTGCCGCCGGACTGGTATTCTCTTTTACAACATCTTTGGTTTCTTCTTTTGCCGGTGTTTCTTTTTCAGCATCTTGGGAAGTCTCATCTGCTGCTTCCGGCTCTTTTTCTGTGGTATCGGCAGTCTCTTCACCGTCTTTTGCAGTGTCCTCTGCAGTATCTTCCGAAGCATCCTCATCTGCGGATGGTGTCTCGGTCTCGTCAGATCCTGCCGGTGTCTGATCCTCTGCAGGCGCGGCCGGTGTTTCCGTCGGCTCTTCTGCCGGAGTCTCTGCAGTGCTTTCACTGCTCTCGGTTTCTGCCGGTGTTGTTTCCGGTTCTGCCGTCTCTGCTGTTTCTTCGCTCTGCGGCGCTTCCTCTGCGGCTGCGCTGCTTTCTGTCTGTGCTGCTTTTTCCTGCGTATCTGCTAATACGCTGGCAGTCGGGCTCATGATCATGGACGCCGACAGCAGCAGTGCCAGAAATTTGCTTGAATTTCCTTTCATAACTTCTCCTTTTCTTCGGATCTCCTTCGCGCATCTGCTCCGGATTCCGTCTGACTTTTTCAGGCAGCTGGGCGGTGCCTGTCCCCGTCAATGATGTCTCCCTGCAAGTAATCTTGTTTTTGAGGACACATTTTTTCTGCGAAAAGACAAACAGACATCTGCTTTTTCTGCAAAAGAGTTTCTCCACCGGAGCTCTTTTTCGGACGCATGGCGACAAAAAAGCAGATGTCCGATTTTACTTCGTACATCTTTCCATGAATATATGCTTTCATCGGAAGCGATTCACTAACCTTTCCAGCAGGTTCCTGACTCGCAGATCTTCACGGCAGCCGCGCCTTCTCATGCGTTTCGCACAATGGCATTTCTGCAGCTAACACTCCCTGCTTACAGTGACCGGATCGCTCAGGATTTCCACCTGATTCTCTTTTACCTTCGCGGATTCTTTTTCAAATCCGTTCTGCACTGAAAAGTCCCTTATTTCATTCGTTACTGATTATAGCAAAGCCGTTTTGGAAAGTCAAATGAAAGGCCACGGAAAAAGCGCATAAAATCAGCATTTTTTACATACTTTATGATAACTGTCCGCACCGGAGCCTATTCTATGAAACCAGCTTCTCTGCACCGCCGCATCCTGTTCCCTCTGCTTCTGTGCGGCGGACTTCTTTTCGCCCTGCTGTTCTGGTATTTTTCCCCGTTCTTTTCCCCTGGTGAGAACCGCCGGTTTTCCGCGTATGTGGAGGAACGGTTCCACTCCGAGGTAACCTCTTCTGCCATCACGCTCCACTATACCCTCGCTGATCCGGCTTCCCGCGGAATTGCCCCCGGCACCGCCTCGTTCGGCACGGTTTCCATCCCTGACCGCACCTCGTATGATGCCCTGCTGCAGAGTGTGGAAACAACGCTCACATCCTTTCATCGCAACCGCCTCTCCGCGGAAAATCAGATCACGCTCGATCTTCTGCTCTACGAGCTGGACTGCGAGAAAATGCCGGGCAGCACCAGCCTTCTTGCGGAACCGCTCGGTCCGTCGCTTGGGATTCAGGCACAGCTTCCCATTCTGCTCGCGGAGTACCCGTTCCGCACACAGCAGGATATCGCCGACTACCTCCATCTTCTGCAGGATCTCCCGCGCTATTTCTCCGACCTCATCGCACTCGAGCAGGAAAAATCCCGGCAGGGCGTGTTTCAGAATGACCTTGCGGTCGATGGCATTATCCGCCAGTGCAGTGCTTTTCTCGCCGACGCGGATACACCGGAAAGCCATCTGCTCCACACCGTTTTTCAGAATAAACTGCAGGCGTCTTCACTGTTTTCTGAGGCGGAAAGGAATCTCTGTCTGCAGACGCATGAAAAACTCCTTACCTCCTGTGTTTTTCCCGCCTACCGCTCTCTTTCCGATGCGCTTTCTTCACTCCGCGGCAAGGGAACGCAGAACGCCGGCGGTCTTTCCCGGCAGGAAGGCGGACTTTCCTACTATGCGTATCTTCTCCGCAGCCGCGTCGGTGTTGACGCTTCACCGGAGGAGCTGACCCGCCTTTTAACACAGCAGCTTGCGGACCAGTGTGCCGAAATGCAGATCATTCTCGATCAGAATCCGTCGCTCTCCCTCTCAGAGCAGGCGCTCGTGCTGCCGTTCTCCACGCCGGAGGAAATGCTTGCCGATCTGCAGAATGCCGTTTCTGAAGATTTTCCCGTTCTTTCGGGTATCGCATACGAAGTAAAGACCGTGGATGACTCTCTCAAGGATTTTTTAAGCCCCGCCTTTTATCTCACACCGCCCGCCGATGTCAATTCACCCAACTCCATTTACCTGAATCCCGCGGATGAGATGACCGGCATCGAGCTGTATTCCACACTTGCCCACGAGGGCTTTCCCGGCCATCTGTACCAGACCGTCTCGTTCTCGCGCTCCGACCCGCTTCTGATCCGCCGTCTCTACGCGCCGTCGGGTTATGTGGAAGGATGGGCAACTTACGTTGAATCATATGCCTGCCGCTACGCCGCACGTAATCTCGATGCAAACACGCAGGCGCTCTGCCGTCTCTGGTATCTGAACCGCTCGGTGCATCTTACCCTCTGCTCGCTGCTGGATCTCGGAATCCACAGCCAGGGATGGCTCCTCTCGGATGCGTCAGCCTTTCTGGCGCAGTTCGGAATCACGGATGCGTCGGCCGCTGCCTCTTTATATCAGTATATTCTCGAGACACCGGCGAACTATCTGAAATACTGTGTCGGATCACTCTCGTTTTCACAGCTCCTCTCGGAAGTGCAGGAACAGGAAGGTGACTCATTCTCATTGATCGGTTTCCATGAAAAACTGCTCCGTCTCGGGCCTCTGCCGTTTCCGCTCGTAGAAAAATATCTGTAAACGGTTCGCCCTGCTGAAAAAAAGATCCCACAAACTTTCTTCTATAAATAATAGAAAGTTCTGTGAGATCTTTTTCATTTTCAAAATTCTTTAACCTAAATTGTAAAGAGATGGATCTGTCGGCCGCTGCGGATCAATAACAGAGGCAGAATCAAACAGATCGCTTGTTCTGTCCTCGCCGCCTCCGTAGAGGTTCTGGTACAGACGGTATCCATCCAGGTTTCTTCGTCCCATACGCAGGTAATTGTCTCTTACCTGAACGAAATACTGGGAGGAATCTACGTTGCAGTAGATGTTGAAGCCCTGACTCTTTAAGTAAGCAAACTTCTCATTGTCCATCGTGTAATCGTGCCAGTCGGAAAGATCCTGTCCATGTGCAAAGATGATGATATCGCTTCCGCCGATGAGCGGTGCAACATACGTCAGCCATTTCTCGGTATCCGCCTGGATCGTCTCGATCGGTTTGTCGCCGACACGGATATGGCCCCAGGTATGGCTTGCGAATGTCCAGCCGTCTGCTTTGATCGCATCGGCTACTTTTTTCGCCTCCTCGCACTCTTTATCCCAGTCGAAATCCGGGTGTGCATCAAGCCATGCTACCTGATCATCCGTCAGATCTTCTCTCGTCTTGTAATCACCGTCGGTGCGGTATCCGAGGATTCCATCGTAGCCGGTCAGTGCTACGGTTCCGCGCGCATTGTGGTATACGGCATCCGGATGCGCTTCGATAAACTGATCCATCAGCGGGATGCAGTCGTAAGCACCGGTCACAACAGTTCCGTCATCCTGAATGTATTCGCAGGTCGGTTTTCCGTCGTCGCCGACTACCATCTTGCTGGCAATGCCGCGTCCGTCGTAAGAGTGGTAATAGGAAAGGTCATCCAGAGAAAGAACGAATGCTTTCTTGCCCTCCGGCAGGTAAATGTCCCCTTCCTCGTAATGAACGGTTCCGTCATCATCTACGGTCTTTTTCACGAGATCGTTGATCGAAACCATGACATATCCTCTGTCGTACATCTGCTGGGTGATCGCGTTGAACTCATCCACGGTGGTCATCCACTGGCAGAAGCCTGCGGTCTGTGCGTTGTCCTGATAGAACGCTTTCTGCGGATCGACTACAAGAGAATGATAGAAAATGTGGGTTACTTCGTTGACGTTGACGCGCACACAGGCATCTCTCGTGCTGGTGTACTCTGCTACTTTTGTGATGATATCCGCGTCGGTCGCTGCGCCCTCTACGCTCTGGAGCTTTTCAATGGCTCCATCGTAATCGTATGTCTGCGCAAGTGCATCGGCTTCCGCCATAATCTGTGCTTTCGTTGTCGGCGCTTCAGCACTTCCCGTGCTGTCCGACGATACGGAACCGTCCACCTCTGCTGTTTTCTGATCCTCTTTTTCCTGTGCTTTCTGCTGGATTTTTTCTGTTCCTCCGGCCAAAGCCAGATTCCAATGCCGAAGATGACAAGCAGAACACATAGAATTCCTGTTTTGATCATCAGCGCACGCTTCCGCTTTCTTCTTCGGAGCTCCTTTTTACTGATGTTTTTTTTCTCACTCATTTTTCCTTCCTCCCAAAACAGCTTTTGCTTTTCTGGCAAATATTACAATTTTACCGGACTGACAGAAATTCAGCCCGGACTCTGTTTTTTCTATTTTAGCTCAAAATACCGGTTCTGTCGAGTAGTTTTCCGGCAGGTTAAGAGAAATGTAAGAAAACCGGTAACGCAATCGAAGGTATCTTTTATGCACGCTGGCCATGTGCCTCATACATCAGAACGGCGGATGCAATCGCTGCATTTAACGACTCCACTTTTCCTTCCATCGGAATACGGATCAAGCACTCGGCAGCCTCTGCCATTGCGTCGGTCAGGCCGTTTCCCTCATTTCCGATCAGGAATGCCGTTCCTTTTGTGTAATCCTCCTCGCGGTAGGAATGCACGCCGTGCAGATGTGCCGCGTACGTACAGATCTTCCGCGCTTTTAAACCTTTTACAAATCCGACCGCATCGTCAACGATCAGAAACGGCATACGGTAGATCGAGCCCATCGTCGAACGGATCGTTTTCGGATTGAAGATATCCGCGGTACCGCGGCTCATGATGATGCCGGTGACTCCTGCGCCCTCTGCAGTGCGGATGATTGTTCCGACATTTCCAGGGTCCTGCAGATCCTCAAGTACCATCAGAAGCGGTGTCTTTCCGTTGTCCATCACCTCCTCTTCGGTGTAATGCGGCATGCGGATCACACTAAAACACCCTGCGGCGTCTTCGTGTCGCACATGGACTGGAACACGCGGTCGTCCACTACTTCGTATTCTGTCCCGTCGGACGGCATTTCATGCATTTTGCTGCCGCTCTCAGACACATATACTTTTTTCAGCCATTCCCGCGGCGCTTCCTGGAACATTTTCCAGCCCTCCGCCACGAAAACGTCCTGCTCCCGGCGTTCTTTTGCTTTTTTGTTCAGCGCAATAATGTTTTTTACCTGTGCATTGCTGCTGCTTGTAATCATGAATGGTCCCCTCATTTCCTGTTTTTCATCAATTTGGCAAGTTCTTTGTTTTCGCCGATCAGAATCAGCACTTCCTCTGCGCGGAGCAGCGTCTTCGGATTGACCGTGACACGGATGTCTTCCCCGTCCTTGACGGCGATTACGTTGATACTGTATTTCTTCCGCAGATCCAGCTCCTCGAGGTTATGCCCCGTCCACTCTTCCGGCACGGGAAGCTCTACCATGGAGAACGAATCCGACAGCATGAAGAAGTCCTGGAAGCCACCGGAAATCAGGCTTTTTCCGAGGCGGATGCCCGTCTCACTCTCCGCCATCACGACGCGGTCCGCGCCGACTTTTTTCAAAATATTGGCATGCATCTGGCTCATGCCCTTTGCGATGACGAGCGGCACGCCCGCCTCTTTTGCCTGCAGGGTGGCGAGGATGCTCGACTCCATATTTTCAGAGATGCCGACGATCACGACATCCATGTTGCTGATGCCAAGCGATGCAAAAACACGGCTGTCGGTGATGTCCGCGCGCGCCGCATATGTGACGAGATCGGCGATCTCCTGTACCAGCTCCGGGTCTTTATCGACCGCGAGCACTTCTTTTCCTGCCTGCGCAAGTGTCGTTGCTACAGAAAAACCAAACTTTCCAAGTCCAATGACTGCATACTGTTTACTCATTTCTTTTCCTCGTTTTCTGAAATCTGTCCTGTTTTTTATTTTCCCAACTATCCAATCAGAATCCGCTGCTCCGGTCTCTGAATATCGACATCTTTTCTTCCTGTTCTGCGGCGCAGTGCGACAGCCAGCGTCACCGGCCCGATTCTTCCCATAAACATAACCAGAATAACAATCACCTTTCCCATAAAAGGAAGCGTCGGCGTCAGGGAACGGGTGAGGCCCACCGTTGCAACCGCAGAAATAATTTCATACGTACAATCCAGCAGCGGGCTTCCGGTTACGGAAATCAGCAGCACGGTGGCAGTAAAGACTGTCGTCAGTACAAAAAAGAAAATGACGACAGCGGTACGGATATTTTCTTCCATCACTTTCCGCCCCCAGGCCACCGTATCTGAGTCTCCGCGAATATAGGAGGCAACCAGCACAACCAGAATGGCAACCGTTGTCGTCTTAACACCACCTGCCGTTCCCATCGGGGAGCCACCGATGAACATGAGAACCATACTTACCATTGCAGAGCTGTCCGAGAAATCAGCCTGCGGGATCGTCTCAAAACCTGCCGTTCTTGTCGTCACGGACTGAAAAAAAGCCGCCATGACCTTCTGCGCCGGTTTCAGGCTGCCAAGTGATGGCGCGTGATTCCAGTCCAGTGCAAGAATCAGCAGTGCTCCACCGAACACCAGAATCATGGTTGTCGTTAAAACCAGTTTCGTATGAAGCGTGAATCCTCGCACAAAATTTTTACGGGGCCGTTTTCCCTTCACAAGCTCCTGCACCCGCTCCATAACTTCCCACCAGACGGGAAAACCAAGACCGCTCAAAAGAATCAGTCCCATCGTCGTAAAGTTTATCAGCGGGTTCGTTACAAACGGAGCAAAAGAGGCTTCGCCAACGAGATCGATTCCCGCATTACAGAAAGCGGAAACGGCGTGAAAAATACTGTAGCCGATTCCCTTCCAGAAGCCATACTCCGGCACAAACCAGAAGCTATACAGAACCGCCCCCGCAATCTCTACGGTTGCTGTTCCAATCAGAAGCCGGCGCACGATGCCCACACTGCCCTTTAAAACCGGCAGATTATAGGTATCCTGAATTAATTTACGGCTCTGCAGACTGATTTTCCGGCGCAGGATCAGAAACACCATCGTCAGGCACGCCATGATGCCAAGACCTCCGAACTGAATCAACCCGAGGATCACAATTTTTCCAAAGGTACTCCATGTCGTCGCCGTCGGAACGGTGACAAGGCCCGTCACGCAGACAGATGTCGTTGCGGTAAACAGGGCGTCGAGCCAGTAAACGCTTTTTCCGTCCGCCGCAGAAACCGGCAGGCACAGAAGAATCGTTCCCAGCAGGATTACCGCCGCAAATCCCAGCATCATAATCCGCTCCGTCGGGGTATGCCATTTATTTTTGCTTTCTTTTTCGGCCATTGCTCCTCCTATTCTGCCGCTTCATTTTCTGCTTCACTGCTGTAGTAGAGCTTTCCGGTCTCACTGTCCGTCACGGTAATATCCGCAAAATATTCCCCGCAGGAACCCTCACACTGGTAATAGACGTCAAACGAAACCGTCATGTCATCTTCTCCTTCCAGGTATTCCGCGTGAACCTGATTTTTCGCGGTCCCCGTCGTTCTGCTCCACACTTTATCATCCGCAAGAAGCTCCTTTTTGATCTTCACAGGAAATTCACTGGATGCAATTTCGTGCTGATTGGACTCGTTTTTGATCCGGTAATAGAGATTCATGTACAGCCCGTCATCTTCCTCATGGAAAAACCAGCCGTAGATATCATCCTCCGCAACAATCGTCGGCTGGATCAGCTCAGCGTTTGTTTTGGTCGTGAATGCATTCATCTCATGCGTAAACTCATTCTGCATCCGGCGATGCTTCATCAGCCAGCTGCCTTCCTTCACACCGGCCGCAGCCACGGCAAGAACGACAGCGCCGATGCAAAGGCCAATGATTTTCTTTTTTGTCATTATTTAATTTCCCCTTTTCTTTTTGAAATACAAAAATAAGATACCCCTAAGAACATACTTATGAGTATCTTATCAGTTTGCACATATAAAGTCAACGGAGCCGGTGGAGACTTTCCTGCCACCGTTGTGTGTAGTTTAAAATTATCCTGAAGCGAGGAATATCCCCGTCAATGACGAGGATATCTTCGATGCTTGTGTTTAATAATCTGCTTAAAATGAGAAAGTTGTCCAGACTTGGCAGGCACTTACCGGAAATCCATTTATAGACCGCCTGTGGATTTTCAAAACCCATGGCATTCTGAATGTCTCTCACGGTGTATCCGCTTTCACGAAGAAGGGATTTGATGCGGCTGCCAGTTTCTTTCTGCTGGATTGACAAATAAATTGGTTCCATCCTGCACCTCCATATGTTTAAGCCATCCCGAAACACAGTTTTATCTTATCATCCGGTACTGGAAAAATCCAGTTTTTTCTTCCTGTTTCTACACAACCCGAATGATCTGTTCATACAAAAGGATTTTCTTTTCATCTACATTCCGATTGTCGTGTGCTGCAAGATTGTTCCGTCCCTCTTCCATCTCTTCTTCGGATGCAAGCTCCTCTTTCCACCAGCTCAGGTGATTGATCCGGTACGGCTTCCGGCCGCGGTCAAAAATCTCATCTCAACGACTCTCTTGCATATGCGCTTTCCTTTTTACCGCAAGAAGATGTCTAGAGCGTGTGGCGAACTTCCTATTTCTTTTCTTCTATCAAATGATGATTCAGCCATTTTCCTGATTTGAACCGGATTGTAAAGAGAATGGACCGCAGGCTCCAGTCTGCCGCCATACCGATCCAGACCGCAATCGGGCCGAATCCCCATACGCGGCACAGGTAAATACAGAGACTCACACGGCACAGCCACATCGTACAGCAGGACGTGATCATGGAGAATTTTACATCTCCCGCGGCCCGCATGCCGTATCCCGGGACAAACGCCATGACCCAGCAGAGCGGCTTTACAATCGTGATAAAGATCATCATCTGCATGCAGAGCTTTGCACTCTCTGCCTCCATACCGCCGATCATCGTAATCGGTTTTGTCAGCACAAATACCAGCAGACAGCTTGCAACGATAACCACTTCTGACAGCCAGCACAGTTTTTTAATATAGTAGATTGCTTCATCCTTCCGGCCCGCGCCGAGACACTGACCGACTACCGTCATCAGTCCGATGCCGACACCGATCGCAGCGACACCGTTCAGGTTCTCAAGGATGTTCGTCATCGCCTGCGCGGCAATGGCAACCGTGCCAAGTGTGGACACAGTGGACTGAATCGCCAGCTTTCCAAACTGGAACATACTGTTCTCGATTCCCGATGGAATACCGATGAACAGTATTTTTTTTGATCAAACCAAAGTCCGGCCGAATGGAAAGATACTGCTTCACAAAAATCGGTTTGCTTTCATCCCGAAGCTTCCACAGTACGACAACCGCACAGAAAATACGCGAAATTAAAGTCGAAATCGCGGCTCCTTCGACACCCATGTGGAAGCCGAAAATAAGAATGGCATTTCCGCCGATGTTCATAAAGTTGGAAATCACCGAAATCACCATCGGACTGCGGCTGTTGTTCTGCGCCCGCAGAATGGATGCGCCCGCATCGTAAAGACCGATAAACGGGAATGACAGCAGCGTAAACAGGAAATACACCTGTGAATTTTTCATAACATCCGCTTCCACTGCCCCGAAAATCACACGCAGCAGCGGAACACGGAAAATCAGGCAGCCCGCGGATAATGCGACGGACAAAACTGTCATAACAAAAAGCACCTGCTGTGCCGAACGGATTGCTCCATCCCGTTTTTCGCTTCCAATATACTGCGAACAGAGAATCGCTCCTCCTGCCGCCAGCGCAGAAAGCGCCTGAATGACTAAGATATTAATGGAATCCACCAGCGAGACTGCCGAAATTGCGGCAGAACCGACATTGCTGACCATCATCGTGTCGACAGTTCCCATCAGGGAAGAAAGTAACTGTTCAATGATGATCGGAATTAAAAGCTTGCGAAGATCCGTGTTACTGTATAAATGAGTTTGTTTTGTTGTAGTTTTCATTGTTTTTACTTCTGCATGACCTCATCTGCCGCATATGCTTTGCCAGCCCTGCCTTTTCCACACCTTTCTTTTTTCTCTCCATTCTATTCCATTTGACGATCCATTGCAATCATTTCGCGAATTTTGCTCTTATCTGATTATTTTTCTATCTCATAATGACTTTTTCAGTCTTTCCAAATCTTCGCTGTCCGGATGTGACAAAGCACGGTCAAAATTCTGAATCAGCAGATCAAGATTGGCCGGATGTTCCGGGTTTTCTTTCATTTTCACATACCGTTCACGCACAGACTGCGGCATCTTTCCCTGGCACATATACTCACCGATGACCGTATTGCTTGCATCAATCGACTGTTTGACTTGTCCGAGAATCTTTTCAAAATAGGCATCACTTCCGCCAAATCCAGCTGTTCCAAACAGAAAAATCTTTTTATTTTTTAATTTCGACAGCAATTCTAATGTCTTTTGGTCTGCATTCCCTTTGTCCGTCCAAAATCCGATATAGCATACGTCGGATTGCGGTACCTGCGAATCGTTTGTGCCAAAATAATCGCATTTGTCCTTTGGCAACGTTTCATAGATTGCATCAGCCAGCTTCTTTGTATTACCCGTTAAGCTGCAAAACAGGATCGAATAATGTTCTTTTATCATAGCCCATACACCTCCAGTTCAGGTATTTATGTGGAAAATCCACTTTTTCGTAAATTGTATTATCTCTTCAGATCACATCTCGATTTCGCTTACGCTGCATCCCGATGTTGCTTCTCACTATTTCCTCTCAGGCTTTTAAGTCAAGCGGATATTCGCAATCCGCTTCGCTACTTGCTCATAACCGAATAGCTGCTTTGCAGCTTCAGTTAAACTTAAAAATATTAAGTCCGGTTTCCTCATCATGAACTCTGTCCACTCTTCCGTCAATTACCGTGATGACCATCTCACAGGTTGCACTGACAATCGCTCTGTTCAGGTGTCCTCCAACCACCTCGCCCTTCTGATTTCCGGCACTCATATGAAGATGTGCATAATATTCTCCATCCATTGTATTGATTGTACCTGTCAGTGATGTAATTTCATAATACCCCTGGAAGCTGTTTGAATAATATTTCTTTTCGTCTGTCTTGTATACTCCGACTGTGAAATCATTGATCGCTCCAAGAGCCTGGACACTGGCAAGCTTTATATTCTCCTTTATGGCAATTACCCTCAGCTGCTCCAATATTTCCTCGTCTTTGTCAATCCTTGCTACTATAACATTGTCAAATTTTCTGTATTCCATTTTATTCTCCTTTCTCTTTCCGCCCGGTCACTTTTCAGACATTACTGCAATAAACTCAATATTTATTCAGGAAATGCTCCCTGTTCGGATACTCCTGCCGATATGCCCGGAGGGCGGCTTCCCGGAGCAGGGTGAATTCTTTTTCCATGTGAAGCAGGCGTGGTGCCTTGAACGCGATTACACTGATCTGTTCGGCGATTTTTTTCGCGATTCCTTCTTCGGACAATTGTCCCATGCCGAATACCAGAGAGGTAAATCCTCTGCCTCCTCTGCTGACCTGAATAAATTTCAGGAATACATTGTACAGTTCATCTGCAAGAATTTTCCGGTATCCCTCCTCTGACTGCATGGCTTCCGCCAGGCACAACGTAGAGAAAATCCGGCTCCCATCTTTCTTCTGTCGCCTCCCAGATCCAGAGAGGTTCCTTCCGCCAGATACTTCAGTTCCATCAGGCATTTGACAAATTCATCCTTCTGGAGCCTGCGTTGTCCGTATCGGGCCTTCCAGAGCCGAGCCCGGTATTCTTCTTCCCAGGCTTCCTCCTCTCCGATATGTTCTTTTAAGATCTGCTGCCGTTTTGCCGGATCTGTCTCCTGATAAAAATCTTTGGTCCATGTATGTTCCATCTGTTTTTCCTCATTCTGTCAAGCGGATATTCGCAATCCGTTTCGCTGCTTGCTTGATTCAGTTAAAATAAAGACACGTCTTCTCTTACTCTTTCTGCCTGCAAACGCAGTCTTCCTGCTTACATTCCGGAGTGGGAAATCGTCTCTTCTGCGTTCAGGTACTCATCGATGTTGCTGCCGTCTACCTTCTGATATTCTGAAAAATAATACCGGCCTTCTTTCAGGCTTTCCTGGTCAAATTCCTCTCCCTCGAACAGCTCCACTGCCATTTTCGCCATTTTCTTTGCCTGATCCACTCTGTCATTTAGGATGCTGCCCTGCATCTCTCCTGCCTTTACGGCTTCCAGAGCCTCTTCCAGGCCATCAATTCCGAAGATCACCGGCCATTCTTCACGGACATAGCCTGCTTTCCGATAGGCCTCCACAGCCCCAAGTGCCATCTCATCGTTGTTGGACATAACAAGTTCAATCTTTTTTCCGTACTGGCTGATCAGACGGTTCATGCGGTTTTCCGCCTGTCCCCGGTTCCAGTCCGCTAACTGATAGCTTAGCTTTTCCAGTATAACATCATTCTTCATCAGTGTCTTTACGGAATACTCTGTTCTGCTGATGGCATCCTGATGGCCTGCTTCTCCTTCCAGAAGCACGTATTGGATCTTTCCATCCTGATTTTTATCGACTTCCGGATGGCTCTTGATGTATTCTTCTGCAATCTCGCCCTGCATAATCCCGGACTGTTCTGCATCACAGCCCACATAATACAGCTTTTCCCACTGCATCAGGTCTTCCCTTACCGGTTCCCTGTTAAAAAAGATCACAGGAATGTCTTCATTCCTTGCCATTCGGATGATCCGGGACGGAGCTGTCCGGTCCACAAGATTGATACAGAGCACATCACAGCCGGCATCAATCATCTCTTCCACCTTTTCGTTCTGTTCCTGCTGATCGTCGTTTCCGCTTTTTGTCGATACGATAATCCTTCGTTCTTTGTTTTCCATGGCTTTCAGCTGCGCCTTCAGTTCATCCGTCAATCCATTGATAAAAGGATCATCCTGAGTGTAGGTTATCACTCCGACCCGCAGGGTTTTCTCTGTCTGGTCCGACTTGCCGGAACACCCCGACAGCACAAGCACCGCACTCCCTATCGTGGCAGATAATAATACTGCCACCCTTCTTTTCTTTTTATTCATAGGAATATAAAAACCTTTCTAAATCTTCGTCCATAGAGAAATTTTCCTTGCCAAGTACCTGATATTCGGTTATATATCCTTGCATTTTATAAGACCTGTGCTCGATCCTTTTGGTTATTTCTTCCACACTTTTATAGCCGATTTCATATCCGTCCGGCACAGCCAGCCCCTGAATGTTTCCGTTATCCAGAAGTGCAATCGTCTTCAGACTGTAACCCACTCCATAGAGCTCCGCGCCCTCGTATGTTCCATTTTCTGCCTGCTCTCCAAACTCTTCCAATATTCCTGCATCCAGGATGACAAGAGCATCCGCCTCTGTTTCCTTCTTCATCCGCTCCACAATGTCCTGTTCTTTTCTCCGGTAAATACACCAGCTGATCTTGCTTTCGCTGCCTTCCAGCGCCTCGTTCAATCCACAAATCTCCGCCTGTACAGCCTCGGACATTTTCCAGTCGGCGATAATTCCGATCTTCTGCTTTTTTGTTCTCAGCCGTTCTCCCAGCCATCTTCCGATCTCCCGGTAATCCGGCTGGATCGTGGGACTGGCAGTTTTCCCTTCTTTTACCGCCAGACCATCTGCAATCAGCAGATACGGTTTATTTCCACACTCTTTTTTCAGCATATTTTCCGTCTCATGACCGGGTGCCGGATATATGATAAAGCCATCAATATCGTTGTCCTTCTGTTCCCTGATAAATTCTCTTTCCGCCTCCGGCCCGTCGATCTCTTCCGTATTGCAGATGATCATATGAACGTTGTTCTCTGCCGCAGCCTGCTTCATTCCCTTGATCAGGCATCCCAGCGTTTGTCACCGGACTCCGGAAGAATCACCGCAATCCGGGGCTCTGCTACGTTCTGATCGAAAATCTTCCATACAAAGAATACTGCCAGCAGCAGCAAAAGAAACTCAATTATAAGAAATTTCATTCTGTTCTTTTTCATCCGCCCGGTCTCCTCTGTATGTATTTTTGTAATTCCAATGCTTCTGCGTTTTCCGGTGTATATGGGATTGCCGGAATACGGATCGTAACCCTTGTTCCTTCGTCCGGTTCGCTTTCTATGGAAAGTCCGTATTCTTCGCCAAACATCAGCCGGATTCTGGAATGCACATTGATTACGCCCACACCGGAACCATGCTTCGGAACCTTGCTGTTATCCGTCAGAATATTTTCCAGGACTTCTTCCCGCATGCCCATCCCATTGTCTTCGATGGTGATCAGAATGTCCTCGTCTTTCTTTTTTCCGCTGACGATGATCATGCCGCCATCATCCTCATCCATATTGCCAACGCCATAATAGATGGCATTTTCCAGGATGGGCTGGATCACCAGCTTTACGATGCAGCAGTTTTCGATCTCTTCCTCGATTCGGAATTCTGTTTTAAACCGCTCTTTGTACCGGGCCAGCTGGATATTCATATAGCTTCTGCTGTGCTGCAGCTCATCCTTAATGGGAATGATGGTCTTACCGCGGGATAGACTGACACGAAGTAATTTTGCCAGTTCAGAAATCATACGAACCGCTGCTTCATTTTCCTGGGCTTCCACCATCCACGTGATGGATTCCAGTGTATTATACAGAAAATGGGGGTTGATCTGGCTTTGCAGGGCATCCAGTTCACTTTTTCTTCGTTCATTTTGCTGCCGGATGATCTCGTCCATCAGTTTTTCGATCTGTTCATAGGACTTCTGCACAGAATGTCCCAGATGGCGGATCTCCGAGGAGCCGCCGATATAGATATCCGGTTTTCCTCCTGCCTCGTGGGCCTTGACGGAAGCATCCAGCTCCCGGATCGGTTTGGATATCTTCCGGGAAACCAGCTGGTTTCCCTCCAAAAGCATGACCATAAGAACCAGAACAGTAGCAAATACATAGTAACGGAAGTTCTTGTAGTTTGCCGCCTGCACGCTCTCTGGCACAACACCGATCATCTTCCAGCCTGTATAGGCTACGCTGCCGACAATCACGGTCTCGTTCTGACCGCCGGAACGGATCTCGTAGGTTCCGTCCTCGTATTTTGCCGCGTCCAGACTGTTTTCTTCAAATAATCCGCGGTTTAACTCCGTTCCCCGTGGATGATAGATCATCTCTCCGTCCTGACTGGTCAGATAATAGTAGATTCCGCCGGAACAGTCATTGATCTGCTTCATCACGTCCCTGATCACAGAATATTTCATATCCAGTAAAAGAATACCGGTTTCCGGTGTCTCTCCCTTGTTGACATCTACATACCTGCTCAGGGAAACGACCCATTGGTACCGATAAGAGCCGTCCTCAAACAGCTCCTGGATATGCGGTGTGGAAAAGTGTATATTTTCAATGGCATCTTCCGCATTTTTATACCATTCCTGCGTCTGCACCTTCACATTTTTCTTTTCTGCCGCCACCGGCTCCGATGCAATCAGATTTCCTTTGGGGTCATACAAAGCCAGGCTCTGAATCTTATCGGAGTTGGTCTCATAGAGCAGACTGAACTGCTCCGAGAATTCCCGGCTGGATATATCAAACTGCTGGACCACGTTGTAGTTTGCCCCGTTTATAATCTGCCGGATATCCAGCAGGTCTGCATTTAACCGGTCCACGGTAGCCTCTACAGTAGCTTCCGTGTTGTCCACTGCTGTTTTTTCCAATGCCAGCTTGAATCGATGGTAAAGCAGCAATCCCATTACAATGATCGTAACCAGTGAAATCGCCATAAGGACAGACAGGATAATCGACTGTATGTTAAATACGATGTTCTTCCTGGAATCCGGCTTTCTTTTTCTATCTTTCATGTATTTTCCCTTTCACCTGTTCCCTATTTTCCGGAAGCTCTGTATTTGGAAGGGGAAACACCGAATTTCTTTTTGAATACATAGCTGAAGTAGTTCGCATCCTGATATCCCACTTTTTCTGCGATCTTATAGCTTTTTTCATCGGTGTTCAGCACCATTTCTTCTGCCCTGTCCATTCGGTAATCCGTAAGATAGGAGACGAAGGACTGACCGGTTTCCTTTTTAAAAATGGACGAAAAGTAAGAATTGGACACACCAAGATCTGCGCACACATCATCCAGTGAGAGCGCCGGTTCCATATATCTGTCTTTTACGATGTTCTGTGCATCGGTGATGATCCGTCTGGAGGTACTATTTCTGGTACTTCTCAGTTTTTCGCTGATAGCTATAGACATATTGATGATCCAGTTTGTCATAGAGCTTTCATCCAACTGAGTCACTCTTTCATAAAGGTTCTGTACATTTCCGGAAATTTCATTGAAATCCATGGAATTATTGGCACAGAATTTGAAAAATCCGCTGACAATCTCCATGGTAGCCAGATTGTACTGGCTGATGGTGGCTGCATTCTTATGGAGCTTTTCTGTCTCCTTGATGGCTTCTTTCCGGATCTTCTCCTGATCCCCTACATGGATGGCACGAAACAGCTCCTGCATCCTTGTCTCTTCTAAGGGAACCGCCTTTTTTGACTCTTTGGGAACGATCTCCGCGATATTGATGGCTCTTTTCGTTCCGTACAGGACACGGTAGGATACCGCCTCTCTGGCTCCCTCGTAGGAAATACTGATATCGTACAGACTGTTGCAGACGGTTCCGATCCCTGCGGTAACCGCCGCCCCCATAATTCTCCATGCCCAGCGGCAGAACCGGTCACACTTGTCCGTCAATTGAGCTATCTCATCTTCTGAATGGAGTTCCATAATCAGAATGGTATTACCCATATAGATGAACTCCTGGCAATTACAGTTCTCCATCAACCGCTGTTTGATCTCCCGCTCCACGGACATGGATAACAATAAGGGATTCATGCCATCCGGCACATCATTTTCCGATGTATGAAAAATCATGCAGCAAAACAAAGGTCCCTTCATATCCACCCGATAGTCCAAAAGGAATCGTTCATAATCCTCTTCTCTGACCCTTCCCTCGATCAGGGAAATAAAGAAATTGGACTGCAGCTTTGGTAATACCTCCTGGAAATAGTCTTCCAGTTTTTTTACATTTAACTTTTCTTCCCGTTCCCTGTCCAGTGTGGTTTTCAGCTTCATCAGGCTTTCTGACAGTTCGGTGGCGCTGATGGGTTTCAGCATATATTCCTTGATCTCCAGATGGACGGCCTCTTTCGCATATTCAAATTCGTCAAAACCGGTGCAAAGCATAATGTAAATATTGGGATAGTCCTGGTTCAGTTTTCTTGCCAGCTCCAGTCCATCCATGTAAGGCATTTTAATGTCCGTCAGTACCACATCCGGCTGAAGTTTTTCCACCAGCTCCAAAGCCTTCACGCCGTTGGTGGCACTTCCCACTACGTCAAATCCCAGATCATTCCAGCGGATCTTTTTTTTCATAACATCGATGACCTCTACTTCATCATCGACAAGAATCACTTTATATTGTTCCATCCTTATCCTCCTGTTTTGCGGAGCATATTATTATTCCTTTATTATAGCAGAAGATTGCTCTCTGCTGAATGAATAGTTACAAAAATTTTTGCCAAAACAGAACAAAAGACCGCCCTGGTCATCCATCGGACGACCGGGCTGTCTTATATTCTATCTGTTTATGAAGATGTTGGAATCAAAAGTTTTTCTGACCCCTTTGATACCAGATTGCTACGTGCTTTGCACTCCTGGTATCTTTATGAATGTCTCATTATTTTTTCTGTACATATTTCAGACAGTCAAGTGTTACAGCTGCCAGAATAATGATACCTTCGAAGATGAACTGAAGGTTGGTATCAATACCCAGAATCGTCAGGGCATATGTCAGGGAGGTAAAGATCAGTACACCGGTTACAACTCCGGAGATCTTACCGATACCACCGGTAAAGGATACACCACCAACTACGCAGGCTGCGATGGCATCCATATCCCATCCCTGTCCGTAAGCTGCACTACCGGAACCAACCATACGGTTACATTCCAGCCAGGAACCGAAGCCATACAGGATACCTGCCAGCATAAACGCTCCCATTGTTACTTTAAATACAGAGATACCGGATACTGCTGCCGCTTCCGGATTTCCACCTACCGCATACAGGTTTTTACCAAATGTTGTTTTGTTCCAGATAAACCATACAATGGCAACTGCTGCAACAGCCCACAGAATGATGGTCGGGAATTTTCCGATCTGCGGAATGAAAGTATTCGGGATAGCAGAATCAATCGCACCGAAGGATACACCCTTGGTCGCATAGGTAACCAGACCGAAGATGATCAGCATGTTCGCCATGGTAGAGATAAACGGATGCATTTTGAATCTTGCCATGAAGAATCCGGCAATCATGGCAAATACTGTTGTAAAGATCACACACATTAACAGTGCAAACAGTGCTTTCGCTGTAGCAGGCATAGCGGAGAAGTCAAATACATGGCCGAATACGGCACCTGTATTGATTCCGTTATGCATAATGATGGTTGCTGTAACCATACCCATACCAACCATACGTCCTACGGAAAGGTCGGTACCTGTTAACAGGATCAGACCGGCAACACCAAGTGCAAGGAACATACGCGGGGATGCCTGCTGTAAGATATTCAGGATGTTGGTAACCGTCAGCAGCTGTGTATTTTTAACGATCGGTGTGATGATACACAGTGCGATAAAGATCAGAATGATTACGATATACAGACCGTTTTTGTACAGGAACTGAGATAAATCGAAGGTATATCTGTAATTTTCCAGTTTCTGTATTCTCTGCTGCTGGAATGTGAATTTGGACGCTCTCAGCAGGTCGATCAGATGATATTTATGCATGAATGCTTCATGTCTTCTGTCCTTGATTTCCTGGAGCTTTGATTCATGAGCCATCTGTGCGTCAAACAGTTTGTTTTTGAGCACGTATTTCTCGGCCTTGATCTCTTCTGCATCCTTCAGAGAAGCAATCTTTTTCTGATGCTCGCTCTTCAGATCTGCTTTGATCTTCTCGTATCTGCTGTTTTCTTCTGCTTTTGCAGCTTTGCAGCTTTTGTTTACTACATCGTAATAATCCTTTTTGTAATGCGCAGCCAGATAGCCTTCTGCCTCTGCGACCAGCTTTTTAATTTCTTCTTTGTTGTCTGCCTCTACTTTTTTTGCATTTTCCAGCTCTTTTTTGCTGTTTTCAATGATCTTATCTCTCTGTGTTGCGGATAAGTTCTTGTTTTCTTTTGCGATCGCGATCTGTTTTTTCAGATCGCTCACTTTGTCAAAGCCGTCTGCACGTAATGCATCGATTTTTTTCTGGATTTCTTCCACATATTCATCGATCGGCTTCAAAAGCTTTGCTTCTTCTTCCGACGAAATAATAACGCTGTTTTCTGCCATTTCCAATTTTCCTCCTGTTACAGGTATTTAGCACTGAGTCTCAATAATTCTTCCTGGTTTGTTTCTTTGGTATTTACGATTCCGGCCAGACGTCCGTTAGACATAACACCGATTCGGTTGGTAATACCAAGAATCTCCGGCATTTCGGAAGAAACAACGATGATTGTTTTTCCCTGTTTCGCCATATTGATAATCAGTTCATAAATTTCATATTTTGCTCCAACATCAATTCCTCGTGTCGGGTCATCCATCATGAATACGCTCGGTGAACGCTCCAGCCATTTACCAAAGATGACCTTCTGCTGATTACCACCGGAAAGGTTGGCGATCATATCATCCGGTCCCATACATTTTGTATGCATGATCTTGATTTCTTCAGCCGTTGCACGCACCATCTTGTCATGCGATAATGCGACTCCGCTCTTATAATGCTTCATATTCGCAATGGTAGTATTGAATGTAATATCGCCCTTCAGGAACAGACCATTGGCTTTTCTTTCCTCTGTAATCAGAGCAAATCCGTGATCCATAGCATCTTTCGGGGAGGAGAAGTTCAGTACTTTTCCATCATATACGATATTTCCTTCTGCTTTTGTACGAATTCCGAAGATGGTCTCCAGAAGTTCCGTACGACCGGCACCGACCAGACCATAGAATCCGAAAATTTCTCCTTTTTTGATATCAAAGGAAATATTCTGCAGTTTCGGTGCATATTTTGTTGATATATTCTGTACGGAGAGAATCGTTTCTCCCGGTGTATTGTCTACAGGCGGAAATCTGTTGTCCAGAGAACGTCCAACCATGGCGGCGATCAGTTCGTTCATATCCGTTTCTTTACTTGGCTTGGTCATGACCAGGCTTCCGTCTCGCAGTACGGATATTTCGTCACAGATTTCAAATATTTCATCCATTTTATGTGAAATGTAGATCAGAGCAATTCCCTGCGCCTTCAGCTGACGCATCATCTTAAAGAGTTTTTCAACCTCCGGTGCAGTCAGGGATGATGTAGGTTCATCCAGTACAATGACTTTGGAATGATAGGAAATCGCTTTTGCGATCTCGCACATCTGTCTCTGAGATACAGACATTTTCTTCATTGGCTGCGTCAGATCAACTGTAATTCCCAGTTTTCTGAACAGGTCTGATGTTTCTTTTTTCATTCTTCCTTCGTCGATCACTCCAACGGAATTCTTTGGGTATCTTCCAAGGAACATGTTATCTACAACACTTCTTTCAAGACACTGGTTCAACTCCTGGTGTACCATTGCCACTCCGTTTTCCAGTGCATCCTTCGGGCCGGAGAAATTCACTTCTTTTCCGTCCAATACGATGGTTCCTTCATCTTTCTGATAGGTTCCAAAGAGGCATTTCATCATTGTCGATTTTCCGGCACCGTTTTCACCCATCAGTCCCATAATGGTTCCAGGTTTGACATTCATGCTGATATGTTTCAGAACCTTATTTCTACCGAACGATTTGCTCATGCCGTTAATCGATAAGATATATTTATTCTTATCATCTGTCATAGCTGCGCTTCCTTTTCTTAATAAAGAAGGGTATCATTGCTGACACCCCTCTATAATTTCATTCATTTACGGTAACGATTCAGAGACCTCATCTCGATTTCGCATGGCTCCGAATCGTCACCATTTACACTCTTATTCTGTCTCGAATTATTTGGAGAGAAGTGATGTATATGCTGCTGCATTATCGGTCTTAACCATGTTAATTGCAAAAGCATCATACTCGCTCGGGTTTCCAAGACGGTTTGTGATATTAGACTCTGTCTGTCCGTCTCCACCGATGTAATCTACCTTCAGGTTCAGCAGATCATCATATTTCTCCAGCAGTGGCTGATAGGTAGAGCTCAGGAAGTTATCCGATGCGTTGTAGATATTCAGCCATACTTTTTTGGATGGGCTCTTGCTTTCATCCAGCTGTTTTGCAACTTTATCGTAAACTTTTGTGGAATCTGTGAAATCGTTGTAGTTATCGGCTGTTACAGCAATATTTAATGCGTAGTAAGATCTCTCTTCTTCGCTGTATCTGTAATCCTCACCCTCTGTCAGGCAGTTGCCGGCTTCATCTGCTGTACCGATACCGGTATCAATGTCTACACCGTCCAGTGCGTTACGCAGAACTCTCAGTGTCAGGTAAGCCTGAACGTCTGCATGCTGAGAAATTGTTCCGCCATATCCTTCACCGATTGCTGCTACAGCATCGCTGTTTGCATCGTAACCGAAGGTAGGAACTTTGTTGTCTTTCGCCCATGCATTGAACATTGACATTCCCATACCATCGTTATTGGAAACTACAACATCGATCTGATCACCGAAGGAAGCTGTCCATGTTCCGATCGCGTTACCAGCTGTTGCAGCATCCCATGTTGCACCTGCTGAGTTTTTCATTTCCTGAGAAGCCAGCTCACGGATGGTATATGTTTTTCCGTCTACATCCAGAGTTGCATCCTGCACAACCTTTGCTTTTCCGTCTACGTTTGTTCCGGCCGGTGTAGAATCTACTCCGCCGTCTGCATCTACACCTGTTCCAAGTGCGGAACGAACACCACGTGTACGGGCGATAGAATCGTTATGTCCGATATCACCGATTGCCAGAACATATCCGATTACGCCGTCACCGTTTCTGTCGATCGTGTCTGCGTTTTTCTTGATGTAATCCAGAACCATCTGTCCCTGCAGTTCAGCACCCTGATTTGCATCGAAACCTACATAATAAGTATTTCCGTTGAAGTTCAGAGCATCTTTGTCCAGTTCGCCGGTAGCACTGCTGGATGGCTGACGGTTGAACCAGCACAGAGGTTTGTCCTTGTTTTCTACGCTTCCGCCCGTTGATGCCGTAGAATCTGCTGTTTCTGTTTTCTGGGTAGAATCTTTAGACTCTGATGTGGATCCTCCACAACCAGCCATGGATACTGCCATAGCTACTGCCATAATTGCTGCTAATGCTTTTCTTTTCATTTTTATTCCTCCCGTTTGGTGATTTTGCTAGATTCGCTTCGTTCCTAGCTGATGAATTCATTATAATCACAAGAGGCCTAAAAAAAAATAGAATATTTTTGGATTAGTTATTGAAATTTTTGGTTATTTCGTATTCTTTTCACGCGTTCTATAGTGATCCTGTATACTGCGTATCTTTATATTTCCGTATCAGAATCATATAGCTTATGATCAGTAAAACAGCTGCACTGCTCCATGCACAGATCTCGGCATAGTATATTCCCTCTTCGCCGATCCATTTCGGCAGCAGCAGCGCAACGCTGACACGCATCACAAATTCTGCAATGCCGCTGGCAAGCGGAATCAAAGTATTGCCCAGCCCCTGGATCGCGGAACGATACACATGCAGCAAATACAGTATCCACAAAAAGACAGCCATGATAAACAAATACTTATATGCAATATCTAATACCTGTCGGATCTGCTCCGGTTCACCGGATACAAACAGAGACAATATATTACGCCCAATCAGCACCATCATACCGGAAATGAAAACAGAAGTGAGCACTGCCATATACGTACCGCTGCGCACACCTTTTCGGATTCTCTGATATTTCTTTGCGCCAAGATTCTGCCCTACATACGTTGTAATCGCATATCCATAGGAAACGGCTGCCATCTCCAAAATTCCATACAGCTTGTTCGTTGCCGTAAATCCGGCTACAAACAGAAAGCCAAAGCCATTGATCACATACTGCACCGTAAGTCCTCCCACAGAAATGATCACGTTCTGTATGGCAAGAGGAGTCCCCAGCTTCAAAAGCCGCAGACTCATAGACGGCTGCCTGTAAAAATCCTCCTTTTCCAGTCGGATATCCCTGATTTTCCGTAATACAAGCAGACAGTACAAGGCTGAAAATCCCTGTGCAATAACAGTCGCCACGGCTGCTCCGGCTACGCCCCAGCCAAAAACTGCCACAAACAGCAGGTCAAGTCCCACATTGATCACTGCTGCCACGGTCATTGCAATCAATGGAGATCTGCTGTTTCCAAGTGCCCTTAAGATCGCCGCAAAGATATTATAGGCAGCTATAATCGGGACTCCCGCAAAAATCAGCCGCAAATATAGCATCGTCAGATCAATAACATTATCCGGTGTCTGCAAAAATAAAAGAACGTGATAAACTGCGCCTTCACTTACTGCAAGTACAATCACAGACAGTAATGCTGTCATAATATAGCTTTTCGCCACCGCACATTTCAGATTTTCCTTTTCCCCTGCTCCATAGTACTGCGATACAAGAATCGAAAAGCCCTGTGTGATACCTGTCATGATGCCCAGCACCAGCCAGACCAGCCAGTCTCCGGCGCCTACTGCCGCCAACGCTTCTACTCCTACCACCTGGCCAACAATCATGGTGTCCGCCATCGTATAAAACTGCTGGAAAATATTTCCGAGCATCAGTGGTATGGCAAACGTTATGATCAGTTTTCCGGGGGATCCCGCAGTCATATTCTTTTCATTTGTTCCCATAAGATTAAGAAGCTCCTTTTCTCTCTTTCTCCTCCTGCCGCTATTTTACAGGGGACCCTTGCGAAACACAATTCTATTTTTTCACAAAGTTTTTCCGATATTTTTGGTGGCTATTACTTTCTTTTGAGGTAAAAAGAGATTTTCGTTGGTTTTCCATTACAGAGTATGAAAAAGAAGCAGCGTATTTGAGACGCAGACATAATATGCATCCAATTACGTATCGGATTCTACATCTTAATTCCGCAGTATTCCCATGTCACTGTATCGAGCAAGAGGAACTCCTCTGTTCCAATTGGCTTTCCATCTCTGTAAGTTGAAAACACATCCGTGCTAATCAGATTTCCCTCTTTCGTAATTGCATCCATAGGTGTATGACCTACAACCTGCAACAACTTACGTGGCTTATATAATCTCATTTTTGAATGCTGTGGTCTCAGCCAGATCGGCGATGCATCATTCCACATCTCGATTCTTCCGAGCTGATTAATCGTCTCTAGCACAGCATCCACATCATTATATTTTGCTCGCGGAACATATTCCTCTACAAAGAAATTCAGTACGCCTCCATGAGAAAAGAGAACATTGCCTATTCTCTGAACATATTTAATGGGATTATCTTCTGGAACAGCCTCTCGCAAATCCAACAACTTTCTTTGCACTGTCAGTGAAGCCATGGAGCTATAACCGCTCTCCAGACAATGCCACAGATAACTCAAATCGTGATTCCCGTAGCACCAGGCTGTTTCCGGAAATGCTTTTGCAAACCGAATAGCCTCATCATAAGTTTCTTCATAAAGTCCGACATTATATTGCTTGTCCCAATCATCAGGGATGTCCATCAGACATACCGCTCGATCGGCAATTCCCTGATGCATAAGAGCTGTAGCCTGTTTAAACATCTGCGGTTTAAGATGAACATCAGGAATTACTAATATCTTCATACCATCATACCTTCTTATACTAACCTTCCTTTTTCGCTACAGAAGCAAAATAGGTATACTTATTTCTTGCCTGTGATTCCCCTGCAAATGCCTCCTGTAAATTCTTCTCTGTCTGTGTTCCTGCATATTTGTTTGCTGCCATCTCTTTTACCTCCGTTTTCTTTACTACTTTTTCAAAATCTGATGCCGGGTGCTTGCACAAAGGACATATAAAGTCATCTGGTAATTCCTCGCCTACATATTCATATCCGCAAATTCTGCAACGCCATATTGTCTGACTGTCCTCTGTTTTTCCAACCTCCTGTGGCTTAGGCTTAATATTATTCTGATAATAATCATATGTTACTGAAGGAACATTGCTTAAAACTTCCATATCGGTTATCTCACCGATAAACATCGTATGTGAACCCAAGTCCTCTGTTTTAGTAACTGTCACAGAAATGTATGCATTTGTACCTTCTGTAATATAATAAATACCATTTGTGCCCCTGGCACACTGCTCAAAGGCTTCAAACTTATTGGTATCTCTTCCTGATTGGAAGCCAAAATGTTTGAACAATTCAAATTGTGCCTTCTGACTTAAGACTGATACAGTAAATTTTCCGGTTCTTTGAATCATATCATGCGTATAATTTGCCTTATTTACACAGATACTTAACTGGTTTGGTTCCGAAGCTGCCTGAATGGCTGTATTAATGATGCATCCGTTATCTTTTTCTGCTTCTTTAGCGGTCAATATAAACAGTCCATAACTCAACTTATACATTGCTTTCCTATCCATGCTGTTCCTCCTTTACCTTCTCCCTGCATTTCGGGCAAATGCCTTTAAATGAAATATCATAATCCACAAATTCAATTCCATGAGTGTTATGAATTCTTTCCAGCAAATCCGGTATTTGATCCATATCCACATCAAAAATTTCACCGCACTTTATACATCTTACATGGTAATGATTTTTCAATGTAAAATCAAATCGGTTCGGTCCATTCGGAACTTCAACCTTTCTTAATGCACCTTCCTCTACCAATATATCAAGATTTCTATATACAGTTCCTTTTCCAATTGTTGGATATGCTTCTTTTATAAATTCATACACTTCATTTGCCGTAACGTGTTTTCTCATTTCGTATACGGTATTTCTTACGAGATCTTTTTGAATGGTATTTCTCCTACTTGTCATTCGTCCTCCTTATTAGGATTAGTTCTTAATAAGGATTATATACCACTATTATCCTGCTGTCAATAAAAATAGTAATAATTCTCATTATTATAAAAACTGTCAAACTGAGCATCTTTTACCTGAATAACTATTTTATTTTGCGTTCAAATACATATTCTGAATCTGAAGATAAATCAGACCTAAACGAATATCCGAGTCTGTCAAATTTCTGAATCTCCACCGGATTTTCAATATTATTTTCCGCTATGAATCTGACCATTTCACCACGAGCCATCTTGGCATAGGTACCTTTTGTTACCAATTTATCTCCGGATAACTCACAAAATACAATCGTAATATATCTGTCCTGTGGTGTCAGATACTTTTCTATACATTTTGAGTATTCTTTTGATGCAAGATTAATGATAATCCTGCTGTCATCAATTACTGAGCGGTATAACAATTCTCCCCAGTACTCATACAGATTTTTTGCATCTCCAATTCCAACCTTTGCCTGCATTTCAAGACGATAAGGAGTCACACCATCCATTGGTTTTAAAATGCCATAAAACGCGGACAAGATTCTTAAATGATTTTGCAAATACTCAAACTGCTGGATTTCAAACACAGATGGTGCCATATATTGAAATGCAATCCCTTCATATGCTAAAACAGCCGGAGTAAGCCTGTTATAAAGATCCATATTTTCCAATCTGTTAAAGTTCTGCTCTGCAATCTTGTCATTACATTTCCAGATAGCTTTCAGTTCTTCTTTTGATTTGCTTTTCATCCAGTTTAATACTTCTGCTGTCTTATCAATATAGACAGGCAGTTCAACCGGTGCTAAGTTATCGGTATCTACAATCATCTTTTTTGCAGGTGATAAAATAATCTTCATTATGCCAATTCCTTAAGCATATTTTCAGGATCATCTGCCGCCTTGACTTTATCATTTGCCTTTATAATGATTCCCTGCTCATCAATAAGATATGTAGTTCTTACTACACCCATAGATACTTTTCCATAATTTTTCTTTTCTTTCCAGACATCATATGCTTCAATAACTTTACGCTCCGGATCTGCTAATAGCGTAAATGCCAGTCCGTATTTTTCTTCAAATCTCTTGTGAGACGCTACAGAGTCCTTGCTTACTCCGAGAATAACAGCTCCTTTCTCAGTAAACTGTGGATAACGCTCAGAAAAGCCACATGCCTGCTTCGTACATCCTGGTGTATTATCCTTTGGATAAAAATATAAGATCACTTTTTTTCCTGCATAATCGCTTAATTTATGCATTTCTCCATTCTGATCCGGCAATTCAAAGTCCGGTGCTTTTTTTCCTAACTCTAACATTTACTATTCCTCCGCTTTTGTATTTTCCACCTGTTTTCTTGTTCTTTTATTACCTGAAATCATTTTATGTCCCGTATACATAGACATGATCATACATATAAGAGTGCTACACGCAAAATACCTATGACCTGATTTGGATCCTTTATATCCAGTATAAAAAGTTCCAATCATAGTAATTAACGCTCCGATTGACCAATACTTATGTGCTTTCATTTTATACCTCCAAATTGATTAAGCTGTTTCCAAAATAAATATCTCTGGATCATTAACAATATTATACATTCCATCCATTACTTTTGACAAGCAGGGAAAGAAAAATACTCAATCCAAATACAAAAGGATGTATCACGATAATTCTTGCATTACCTTGACGCATCCTTTCGTGTTGTATTTTTTTATTCTTCTTTTCATTATTTTTTAATTTACAGATACCCTGCGTCATTGTTCCCATTTGGCAGAATGTATACCAGGTTCGTGGCTTATATGCCTTAGACACTGTGCTGTTTGGCTCATAAACCTCAACCTCCTTGTGCTTAGAGTATATGAAGTTTTAGCTTTATCTTGTAAGTTTGCGAATATCCGTATAAACAAAAAAGCCCTTTGAGAAAAGGATTTTTCCTCTCTCAAAGGGCAAGTTGGCAAACAGGAAGTTTTGCATACGTTATTCTTCTAATATTTTTGTAGAGTTCGCATAGAAAAAGTGTTACAGACTTTTTCTCACAGTCTCCAATCCCATGTAACCATCACCAGTGTTAAAACCTTTCATTGCCAACTCCTCCATTTCTTTGAATTTTATGATTTAATCTTCTTTGATGGTTACAGTGTATATCAATAGGTGGGGTATAAAAATCCCTGCTCTTTTATACTGCTATCCTTCTAAGACAAAAGGCCCAGAATACTTTTTCCTGAGCCTTTCCATCTTGTTGTTTTCAATTATAGATAAAGCTATTATGCAACATTCTGATTCTCATCATCTAGTTGAGGTAAATCTTCATCGCTACCAATTGCTTTTAAACCTAACATTGTTACCGTCACTCCCAAAGCTAATGTTACAACTCCCCCAATCGTCTTGAACACTCGCTCATGAAATTTCTGCTGCTGTAAATATAATTCCGTTATTTTATCAGCTTCTTCCATCATTTTTTCAGAAAATTCCCTTCTTTCCTCCTCTGTTAAGTTTTCTTGTTCCAGCTGATTTGCGAAGGTCTCAAGAACATACTGATGTGCATGAACTGCTTGTTCATATTCTTCTTTATTTGTTTCTAAAATTGTTTTGCATAACTGTGTATAATTTTCTATTGCTGATTCCACAAACTCTACATATACTGGGAACTGCTTTATTATTTCAAGCGCCACTTCCTTTTCCATATATGGAATCATAGATGTAAACTCCATCACTTTATCCTTTGTTAAATTTCGAAATGATTCAATTTTTAACGCTTTTTTTACAGCTTCTTCTGAATGATATCTTTTTCTTATTTTCTTTTCCATGATTATGTTCCTACTTTGCTTCTTTGCGAATGGTGCCAATTTTTTTGTCACTTCTGGTATCTCTTCCATTTTTGTTTCTAATAGTCCCCGGTGGAAGACCATGCTTCTTTTCAAATGTTCCTACTCTACAATCACTTCTAGTTTTCCTCATGTTTTTTCTTCCTTTCATAATTCCGTATCAACAATGCACTTGTTGTTTACTGATGCTTCAAGTATAATAAAATCTATAAAGAAAATACACGCACAGCATGTGGACTTAACACCTGATAATTCTCATGTTCGGCGATATACGGGGAGGTTATTCTCATGGGGAAACAATCTACAAGAGAAAATAAAACAATTTATCAGATTTGCCGGGAAGAAGCCGGTCTTACCAGATTAGAAGCCAGCGAAAAAATGACTGCTGTTTCTGATTCTAAAATTGAAAAATTTGAATATGAAATGCAGGAACCTACACCTTATGATATTATCCAGATGGCAGACGCTTACGGGCGACCAGATCTCTGCAATTATTACTGCTCTCATAAATGCGAAATCGGTCACCGTTATGTCCCGGAAGTCGAAGTTTCTGACTTGTCCAATATAATCCTGGAAACCATTGCCAGTCTGAATGAGATTAATCCTCTTACCACACGTCTGATCCAGATTGCCCGTGACGGTAAGATCAGTGATGATGAGATCAAGGATTTTGCTTTTATCAGCAACAAACTGGATGAAATTTCTCTGGCAATAGATTCTCTGAATCTCTGGGTTGATAAAACAGCCGGAGAGCAGGGACTAAACATCGAATTGCTCAGAGAAGAAAAAAAGAAACAGAAATAAGTATGAAAAAACAAGGCAGCGAACCTATTTATGGTTCACTGCCTCTTTCCTTTACATATGCTGTAACTGGTTTATGATGTATTCCGTTCTGCGGATAGCTTCTTCCACCTGATGTCTAGCATTATTGATTCGATCCTGCACCATCCAATCCACAACAAATCCATCAAAAAAATAATCTGCAAAGGATAAGAAGTCTCCAGTATTGATGTTTAAATTACAAGCCACGTTCACATCATTTAATTCCCTACTGAAATTACGAAGATCATATTTCGCCTGTTCCATATTTTGTCTGGCCTGATCCATCTTGGAGTGTTTCAACATCGTAGAAAAGAATCCACCGCCAAACATATCCACCAAGCCCCAATTTTTTGCACTGTTCAGGTTTTCTTTTGCTGTCCGAAGACTACTTAACGCACGTTGTCCTGCTTCAATCGCTTCTCGTTTCTCTTTTTCTATATCATATCCCATAATTTCTTCCCTCCCTCATATTTTTATGAGTTAGATGATATAAGTGCAATAATTCCGCCGATGATCAACAATGGAAATGCAATATAAATCAGTCCGCCAACAACCATTCCTATCAAAATCACCGGGAAAAATACAACTGTACAGAGCAGCTTTAAGATTCCCCAGGATGCTTTTACACCAAATATAAAAAATTTTCCAATAAACCAGATCATGCATATAGCAAATAATAACGATAACATATTCTACTCCTTCTGACTCCTGTTATGATTTGAATCATTCATTTTTTTGATTGTTTACTTGATATAAACCCAGATGTATTTCTCACACCGATTTTACTACTGAATTCTGGGTTCTTCTCTATTTTTTCAATCATCCGAATTATCCTTATTCTCTGTGCTGTATCCATCTGCTCACCTCATTCTAACAGTTCTGCCTTTTGATATTGTCAGTATAACCGGATAACTTTTCAAAATATATACCTAATACAAAGAATTGAACATATGTAATTCTCAATTTTCGAGGAATAGTTGTTCCTCCTGTTCTTTCATCAAAATTCTTCATCACAGAATGCTTCCAGATATTCATCAATAAGATCCAAATTAACTAACACAATTCGTTTGACATGGTATACTGCTCTGGCATCTTTCGCTAACTGTTAGAGTATATGAAGTTTGGGCTTTATCTTGTAGTTTGCGAATATCCGTATAAATGAAAAGTCTAATCCCCCAGCTATGCTGGGGGATTAGACTTTTCATTTAGCTTGTTTCTTGACTACTCAGGAAAAATATTTCTACCCGCGCCCCACCTGTATTTTCAGAATTTGAAAGTTTAATACCTCCACCATATTTTTCAGCCACAGTTTTTGCAAAAATAGTCCCATCCCATAATGGGCTTCGCCATTTCTACTTGTGTCATCCATAAAAAACTGCTCTGTGCCATGCAATAATGCTTCTTTTGTAAATCCTGATCCGCTATCCTCCACAATGAATGTCAGCCGGTCATCCTGCTCCTTTGCGTCAATATAAATGATTCCATTTTCTTTTGTATGCTCCACTGCATTCTGAATCACATTCATTACGGCTCGGAACATTGGCTCATAAGCAATCGTTACCTTTTTATCACTTTGTTCCGCCTTCCAATCTATCTTCTGGTGATAGATTTCTACCAGTCCGAGTGCCTGTTCCTTTATATCTGCGAAAAAATCTTCTAACCTCACCGTTGTATAGATAACATCACTGCAATTCCATGATTTTGTGACATCTATCAACTGTTTTACATAACTTTGTATCTGTGTTGTGCCGTTCAAAACATAAGTGATATTATTCTTCTGTTCTGTGGTCAGTTCAGTCTCTGAAAGTAGTTCTGCATTTCCCCGTACAATCGTAAGAGGTGTTTTAATATCATGCGCCAAAGCAGACATCTGTTGTTTCTTTTCCTGCTCTGTTTTCCACTGCTTTTCTAAAGATTCTCGCAATGCATCTCGCATATCATCGATTGCCGATAAACAGTCATCAAACTCTTTGATACCGGAACAGGATGTCTCATATTCCAGATTTTGATCCTTTATTTGTCTGATTGCGTCTAATACAGGCTGCATCTGCTTTTTGATTCTTTTTCCAAAACGTATGGACGGAATGATGATAATCGCTACCGCTCCAATCACTGACATAATACTCATCACATTCTGTGGTCCTATAAAATGCTCCCTCAAAAAAGCTGAATGATATTGAGGTGTCAGGCGATATTGCAATACAACATATTCATTTTCCCTTACAATTACTTTATAAAAATATTTCCCGGATGCGTTTCCGTACTTTGCAACATTCCATGCTATCTGTTCGTATTGTTCTGACAGATCTCCACCTATTTTCTCTCCATTCTCTGAAAAGATTACATAATCACAAAGTGCGGGAATCATCTCAGCAGTCACTTTATCTGCACGTAGAATCGTATCATATGCTTCATTAATCTTTTGCTCTGCATAATTTGCCGGATAAATACAGCCCACACTAATCAAAAGGCACAGCAGCAGATAAGCAACAATCACCAAACCAACTAATGATCCAAGCATGACCAGTACATATCTCATAAAAATCCTGCTGAGTGCATTGCTTCTCTTTACTCTTCCCATTTATATCCAATCCCCCAGACTGTTTTTATCGGCATATAATCATAATCCGCAAATTTTGCTCTTATATTTTTGATATGCGTGATTATAGTACTGTCATTACTCTCATTGTCAAAGCCAAAGACCGCTTCCAATATCTGTTCCTTCGAGAAAACCTGTCCTCTGTTTTTAGCCAGAAATTCACAGATTTCGTACTCTGCTTTCGTAAACGGAAGTTCTTTATCATCCATCAACAGTTTCTTTTGAGACATCTGAATGCAGACTCTCCCTAAAACCATCCGGACAGAATGTTCCCTGTGCTCTCTTCTAAGATGTGCATTGATCCTTGCCCGAAGTTCCATCACTCCAAATGGCTTTGAAATATAATCATCTGCTCCTAAAGAGAGTCCGTTTACCAGACTGTTTTCCTCCGTTTTTGCCGTAAGAAACAAAATCGGACAATCCACAAGTGCCCTAATTCTTTTGCATAATTCGAAGCCATCAATTCCAGGCATCATAATGTCCAGTAAAATCAGGTCATAACGATGTAATTCTTCCATATTAATTTTTAGTGGATTACTTACTTTGGTAACCAGATGTCCATCCTTATTCAAAATGCTTTCTATCATTTCCAGAATTGCCGGTTCATCATCAACTGCCAGTATTTTTGCCATAGTTTCCCTCGATTCTATTCCGATATTCTGTTTCCTTCCCAGTGGTTTACCCACCAAAAATAGTATACCATACTAATCCCTGTAAATATTAAGCAACCTGGTATGAATGACAACCATTCACCTACACTAGTTTCTCCCAATACAGATTGCAGATAAGTATATGGTACTCTACCCGTCCAGCAGACAAATACATATTTCCACACATAATCTCCAAGTCCGGTAAGCATCAATGCACTAATTAGTCCTGATATAATCCCTGCTCCAATGGATACCCCTTTTCCAAACTGAAAAGCCAGAATCAGCTGCCACAGATAAAGTGGAACACTGCTTCCCCACAGCAGCAATGCTGCAAATATACATCCTTTCATGATTTCGATATCGCTTGATGCGATTCTTCCAAATCCAATTCCGAATATGATTGCTGTCAATAGGATAGAGCACAGACACAAAACCAGTAGCATCAACAGTTTCGATAAAAATGCTGCAGGTTTATCCGGTAAAGACAACAGGTTTTGAAAATTACCTGCATTTTGTTCTTGTTCCATCACACTTGCTGTAAAAATTCCAATAAGTACCGGAAGTCCTGCTCCTATTGCCTGATAAAATGCAATCACTTTCATATTTTCATTCCATGGTGAAAAAAAGTAATATATTAAAAATATAACGCTGGTTATAATCGGAATCAGTAAGTGTGCCAGAATCACAGATGTTCCTTTCATCTTTCGCAAGTCTGCATTAAGAGATCTTCCAATCATCTTATTTCACCTCTCTTCTCTCAAACCATTTCAAAAACAGAACCGTTACAAAAACAAACCAGATGATTGAGAGACACATTCCCGGAACAATGACTCCCGTATCCAAAAGAGGATTCCCTGCTTCTGCGGCAAGTCCATTTGGTAAAACATGAAGCAACGGGCACATCATTCGCATAGGGATTGCAGAAACAAGTACATACCAGATTCTGGTTTGTGATATTACCACACCGCTGACGGTAATAAACAGGCAGACGAACAGGTTTACAATCATTCCAAATCGTTCACTTAAAAATAAAGCTACCGGAATCTCCCATAACTCAGAAACCGTCAGAAACAATACTGCAATCAACGCTCCTCCAACTGGAACATGTGTCGTTAGAAGAAAGCCTCCAAGCGTTGCTCCTGCAAACACAATCACATTAGAAAACAAAATCATGTACCCAATATAAATAATTTTCCCCAGCAACAATTTTCTTCTATCCGTGGGAATAGTCATTAAATGATAGTATTTTATCTTTTTCTCCTGCGCCACAGAAAGATAACAAAATAGAGCAATCATCCCCGGCAGCAAAAGTGTATACCACCAGTTCCAAACACTTTCTGCATAAGCATTTGTCATCCCAAGAGTAAATATAAATGCCATGACAAATGTAAGAAGAGGAAATCCCCAGATAAACTTTTTTCGCATGGTTCTTTTGGCTTTTTGATGTTCTGCTTTTATAATATTAACCATGGATTTCACCTGCTTTCTGGTTTTTTCTTACCACATTCATAAACAAATCTTCAAGATTATCTCCCTGCTTTAATGCTCCTTCGTATCCTAAGATTCCACCTGAAATAATCCCGACTTTATCTGCAAGTAACTGTACCTCTGAGAGAATATGACTGGAGAGAATTACAGTGATTCCCTGTTCCGGAAAAGACCGGATCAGCTCTCGTAATTCCTCGATGCCTATTGGATCTAATCCATTCGTAGGTTCATCCAATATCAAAAGTTCCGGTTCTCCAAGCAATGCCATTGCAATGCCTAGTCTTTGCTTCATTCCCAAAGAAAACTGTCCTGCTTTCTTCTTTCCGGTGTTTGTAAGTGATACAATCTGCAAGACCTCATCAATTCTGTTTTCATCTGTACCAAGCAATAATTGTCTTACCTTCAAATTCTCTCTGGCGGAAAGATTTTCATAAATAGGCGGATTTTCAATTAACGCTCCTATTTTTGATAAATCTTTCCTATCCAAAAGTTTTCCATCAAAGTAAATCTTTCCTGCAGTTGGTTTCATCATACCAGTCAACATTTTCAATGTGGTAGATTTTCCCGCACCATTCGGTCCAAGCAGTCCATAAATCTGTTTCTTTTCTATATTAAGTGAAACATTATTTACCGCTTTCTGCTTTCTAAAATATTTACACAAATTTTGTGTCTGCAACATCATTTCCATCTTTACTATCCTTCCTTCCATATTTCATTTCTTACTGAAATATAACCTAACAGAAAAAAATAAAGATTTGATGAAGATTGCTAAATAATTCGTCTACTCTATTTTTATTCTCGTATGGAATAAACCATCATTAATAAGGGTAAGATCACTGGTGCAGTTGACATTGACAATATGTATGAATTTGCTTCTTCACACTGCAATGATTTCAAGGATCTCCGCGATGATGAGGACATTGTTATCAATCGGGAGTGGATCCTTAACAAACTTGCCGAAGCAGAAAACGAATAGTATATTTGGTGGCTACACCCCCAAGCCCCTGTAGAATCAATAACGCCGGTACTGGATATCAAAATCCCGCACCGCGTTATTAATTGTAATTCTTTTTTCTACTCAAATAAACAGCTTATCTGCCCTACAAACTTGAATTTAGATCATGATTCATATGGATAGTAGTGTTCTGCCTTCGACTGAAATTCACATAATTTTAATATTTTCATATCCTTATCAAAATCTGCTATTGTAACACCATCAAAGCCATCTATCTTACCATCATAATTACATCTGAAGTACCATTCAACAATTAACGTTTGGTTTTGCTCGAATATTCGTTTGATTGTCCATTCCAATACTTGTCCCTTATTATTCCAATTTTCAAACCATGTTACAATTTGTGGTAAGCCATGATATTCAGGTCCATAGCATTCACTATACAAAGCATTTTCAGAAAAAGTCTGTTTTACAATCTCAACATCGTTATCTAACCAAGACTGAAAATATTTCTTAATGACATCTACTTTCATATTATCCTCCACAAATCCCGATTTTCTTAATTCTACAAACTTTAATTTTACTTAGTAACTATGACTTTTCCTTCAGAATCCAGAAGAGGTGTAATACCAGCCCCGTATCCAGATTTCCAACAAAGATAATTAACTCCAGTCTCCTTATCTACAAGAATTTGTCGAATCCCTTCATCTTTAAGCGAACTTCCATCTCTAAATATAACTTCAAATCTTTCTTCTTTCTTCGCCATGTTTATTCCTCCTCGTTAAGCATTAAATACCGATTTGCATTTCCATTCATTTTAGAAAATGGGCAACTCCGATTGGAATTGCCCACTCATTGCACTAATTATGCGATTTTCTCTTGCTTGCACCGATTTCTGCATCAATTGATGTAAGTTTGATGTAAATCGCTGTTTTTTTAGTTTTTTATCAAATGAAGTACGTCCCGTCTATTTGGTTAAACGGTACATCGTTACATCAGTTTAATACAGCTTTGCGCCTGCCGGGATGTGGTCATCAACCATAAGCAGATGGAGCTTTTCTTCGCCTTCTTCTTCGTGAATAGCGGAGAGGAGCATACCGCAAGAGTCAATACCCATCATAGCACGAGGAGGAAGATTTGTGATAGCGATAAGTGTCTTACCTACAAGCTCTTCCGGCTCGTAATATGCGTGAATACCGCTTAAAATGGTGCGGTCTGTGTCTGTTCCGTCATCAAGGGTAAACTGCAACAGCTTCTTTGACTTCGGTACTGCTACACATTCTTTTACCTTAACGGCTCTGAAATCTGACTTTGAGAATGTGTCAAAATCAACTGCTTCCTCAAATAAAGGCTCAATCTTTACCTTAGAGAAATCAATCTTTTCAGGCTCTGCTTTCATTTCCTCGACAGGCTGATTTTTTACATCATTGCCCTTGTTTACATCATTCAAGGACTTCATTGTCGGGAAGAGCAGCACGTCTCTGATTGCCTCAGCTCCTGTCAGAAGCATACACATACGGTCAATGCCGAATCCAATACCACCGGTCGGCGGCATACCGATCTCCAGTGCGTTCATGAAGTCTTCATCTGTTGTATTGGCTTCATCATCGCCCTGGGCAAGCAGTTCTTCCTGGGCTTTAAAACGTTCTCTCTGGTCGATCGGGTCGTTCAGCTCAGAGTAAGCATTTGCCATTTCCCATCCATTCATGAAGAACTCGAAACGCTCTACATATTCCGGATTCTCTGGCTTTTTCTTCGTCAGCGGCGAGATCTCAACCGGGTGGTCCATAACGAACGTCGGCTGAAGCAGATGCTCCTCTACAAACTCCTCAAAGAAGAGATTCAGGATATCACCTTTTTTATGTCTCTCTTCAAACTCAATATGATGCTCTTTTGCAAGTTCTCTTGCCTGCTCCAGAGTCTCAACTTCATTCCAGTCAACGCCTGCGTATTTCTTCACTGCGTCAACCATTGTGATACGCTCGAACGGCTTACCGAGATCCATCGGGATTCCTTTGTATACGATCTGTGTCGTTCCGAGCACTTCCTGTGCGACAAAACGATACAGGTTCTCTGTCAGATCCATCATGCCGTGGTAATCTGTAAATGCCTGGTAAAGCTCCATCAGAGTGAACTCCGGGTTATGTCTTGTATCAAGACCCTCATTACGGAATACACGTCCGATCTCATATACCTTCTCGAGTCCTCCGACGATCAGTCTCTTCAGGTACAGCTCCAGGGAAATACGAAGCTTCAGATCTTCGTTCAGGGCATTGAAATGTGTCTCGAACGGTCTTGCTGCTGCTCCACCTGCGTTCTGTACAAGCATTGGAGTCTCAACTTCCATGAATCCTTCTCCGCTTAAGTACTTGCGGATCGCACTGAGAATCTTGGAACGCTTGATAAAGGTATCTTTAGACTCTGCATTCATGATCAGGTCTACATATCTCTGACGGTAACGGGTATCTACATCTGTCAGACCGTGGAACTTCTCCGGGAGGATCTGTAAGCTCTTGGAGAGGAGTGTCACTTTCTCTGCATGGATAGAAATCTCACCTGTTCTTGTTCTGAAAGCAAATCCTTCCACTCCGAAGATATCACCGATATCAGATTTTTTAAAATCAGCGTAAGACTCTGTTCCGATCGCATCTCTTGCAACGTATACCTGGATGTTTCCCTGTAAATCCTGAATATTGCAGAAAGAGGCCTTGCCCATGACTCTCTTAAACATCATACGTCCTGCAATTGCCACATGGATCGGGCTTGCGTCCATGATATTTCTTCTCTCTTCGTAATCCTTCTTAAGAGCTTCTTTCGCCTGCTCCTCATCCATTCCCTCTACGTTCGGCTCCTGGCGGTCTTTTAACAGCTCAGTCTCATGTGCCTCGTAAAGACCTTTCACCTCAAGCGAATGATGTGTCTGATCGAACTTTGTAATCTGGAACGGGTCTCTTCCGTTCTGCTGCAGCTCTGCAAGTTTCTCGCGGCGAACCTTCAGTAAGTGGTTAATGTCCTGTTCCTGTGTCTGCTGTGCCAATCTCTTCACTCCCTTTTCTTTGTATTTTATTAGATATTTCTCTGGATAGAAAGTACTTTGTACTGCATAATTCCGGCCGGTGTTTCTACATCGACAATATCATCCTTGTGCGCGCCGATCAGAGCTTTTCCTACCGGAGACTCATTGGAAATTTTTCCTTCCAGGCTGTTTGCCTCGGTGGAACCAACGATCTGGAACTCGATTTCTTCGTCATACTCCAGATCCAGTACGTCTACTTTACATCCAATATTGATCTTATCAGAATCTACTTCGTCCTCAACAACAACCTCTGCGTTTTTCAGGATTTTTTCGATCTCTTCAATTCTTGCCTCGATGTCACGCTGCTCATCTTTGGCTGCATCGTACTCGGCGTTCTCGGAAAGGTCTCCCTGCTCTCTTGCTTCTTTGATTTTACCGGCAATTTCTCTACGTTTGTTTACTTTGAGATCATGAAGCTCGTCCTCCAGTTTTTTCAGGCCGGCATAGGTAAGAATCGTTTTTTTCTGTTCCATTTTATACACCCTTTCTATCGTTTCTGTATCCAGTCATATCTGATTTTATTCTGTAAACTCTCCGGAAATGCGCTGTATTTTCAGTATTCCCGGTTGAAATAAGGATAGACTCCGCCTATCCTAACAATTAAAGTAGTATAAAGGATTGCCCACGGAATGTCAAGAAAAAAAGAAACGCAGGAAAGATTTTCTTTTTCACAAATCCTTCCTGCATCTTTCTCTTATTTTTCCTTTATTTTTCGGAGGCACTTCCTGTCAGTGCCTTCTTTTTCCAGTTTCCTTTTTTATAGAAAATCAGCGTCAGAAGCGCACCCATGCACCAGCTTACCAGCATGGAAATCCAGAGTACCTGATATCGTCCGTTTGGCAGCTCCGGCGTTCTGGTCAGAAAGGCCAGACCGTACGCCAGCGGCACACGGATGACAACAGTAACAACCATCGAAATCCACATCGGGGTCATCGTATCGCCTGCTCCACGCATGACGCCGGAAAGCGACTGTGTTATTGCCATGGCAATATAACCGACCGCAAGGATCTTCATCATATTGGCACTTAATGTTACGAGCTCTGTGGTATTCGTAAAGATTCCCATCAGATGATGGCCGAAAATAACAATTAAAAGGGTAATGGTCGTTGAGGTTCCGACAGCAATCAGTGTTCCCTGTTTTGCGCCCTGCTCTACGCGGTCCATACGGCGTGCACCGACATTCTGACCGGCATACGTTGTCATCGCGGTACCAAACGAAAAGTTCGGCATCATTGCAAAGCCATCGACACGCATGATGATAACATTCGCGGCGATAACCATTTCACCGAAGCTGTTGGTCAGCGACTGTACGATAACCATCGCCATGGAGAAGATCGCCTGGGTAATACCGGACGGCAGACCAAGGCGGATAATTTCCATCGAATACTGTTTTTTCATTTTCAGGTATTTGGGCCTGAAATCAAAAATGTCGGTCATACGCATCAGACGCCACATGCAGAGTACTGCAGAAATTGCCTGCGCAATCACGGTCGCGTATGCAACTCCGGCAACGCCCATGTGGAACTGGGAAACGAATACAATATCCAATACAATGTTGATGACCGTTGCCACCAGCAGATAAATCAGCGCCGAAATCGAATCGCCGAGTCCGCGAAGGATACCACATAGAATGTTATAGTACGCACTGCCGGCACAGCCCACCATCAGGATCACCAGATACGAGGTACACCAGTCGATGATGGAATCCGGTGTTTTCAGCATTTCCAGCAGCGGCCTTGAGAGGACGGCTCCCAGAATCATAATAATGATGGAAGAAATTGCTGTCAGCGTGACGCAGTTTCCGATCGTCATCGAAAGCTCTTTTCTTTGTTTTGCCCCAAAATACTGCGACACCATGACGCCGGCGCCGACGGAAATTCCGACGAACAGAACCAGAAGCAGGTTTAAGATCGGGCTGGCGCTTCCAACTGCCGCAAGCGCATTGTCCCCGACATATTTTCCGATTACAATACTGTCAACCGTGTTGTAGAGCTGCTGGGCAATGTTGCCGATCAGCATAGGGATTGTAAAAGCTACAATCTTTTCCCACGGCTTTCCCACCGTCATGTCGGACGGTGCGAAAAGTTCCTTCATAGTCATACACTACACTCCCTCTTTTGTATTTTTTGTCCCAATACCTCTGTTTATCAGTATAGCATAAAAAAAGCACCCATGATATATCAATATTGGCATATCATAGGTACCTTTTTGACTTGTTTTTATCCTCGTTCCCACTCATTCAGCATCTGTTCCAGCGCCTGCAGGCTCTCCACCTGATTGATCGCCGCGCGCAGCTTTGCCGAATGCGGAAAGCCTGCCGTATACCATGCAACATGCTTGCGCATCTCGCGGATGCCGATCGCGCCGCCTTTGTATTCCACCTGCATCCGTGCATGGCGGAGCATCATTTCTTTTACCTCATGCTGGGTCGGCCTTGCAAGCGTTTCGCCTGTTTCCATATAATGAAGAATCTGTTTAAAAATCCACGGATTTCCTTCCGCGCCGCGTCCGATCATGATTCCGTCACAGCCGGTCTGCTCCACCAGTGCCTCGGCACTCGCCGCATCTGTCACATCGCCGTTTCCGATAACCGGAATCGAGACTGCCTCTTTTACCCGGCGGATGATATCCCAGTCTGCTTTTCCGGAATAAAACTGCGCTCTCGTTCTTCCATGAACCGCAATTGCGGCCACTCCGCAGTCCTCGAGGATCTTCGCAATTTCCACAGCATTCGCCGATTCTTCGTTAAAGCCCTTTCGAATCTTTACGGTTACAGGCTTTTTCACTGCCTTTACCATGCTTGTCACGATTTCCCTCACCAGATGCGGATCCTTCATAAGGGCCGAGCCTTCGCCGTTATTGACAACCTTTGGCACCGGACAGCCCATGTTAAAATCCAGAATATCAAACGGCCTTTCTTCGATCTGAGCGGCAATCTGCCCCAAAATCTCCGGATCACTGCCGAAAAGCTGCAGGGACACCGGATGCTCACCCGGATCGATCGTCATCAGATCCTCGGTATTTTTATTCTTATATAAAATTGCCTTCGCGCTCACCATTTCCATACAGATCAGGCCCGCGCCCTGCTCCTTGCACAGAACACGAAACGGCAGATCCGTCACCCCCGCCATCGGTGCAAGCACGAGTGGGTTTGGCATCTCCACGTTTCCGATTTTCAGCGGCGGCATCTTTTGCAGTGTACGTTTCTTATTTTCCATTCGGCTTCTCTCCGTCCTCTTCCATCAGCGCCTCCTCCGGCACCTCCTCACCGAGGAAGAAGACACGATAATACAGCTCCAGTGATTCCAGCAGCTCCTTTTTTTCTTCCTGATACTGCTTAATCCGAAGAGCGCCGCCGATCTCGTCATACATCGCATCCGCGTCTACAGCCTCTGTCTCAAACTGCAGACTTCCGTCGCTGTCAAACCACATGGTAAAAATACCGCCGATTTCCACCGTAAACATAACACACATAACATGAAGCTCATCCTGCACAGACTGTGGCAGGGATGCAAAATCCTGGTTAAAATAATATTTCTGTTCGTATGCACTTGCTCCGCAAAGCACTACTTTTTCATTATCTGAATACATGATTTTTCCTTTCTCTTCCTTTTTCCGGTCTCTCTATACGTAGCTGTATAAGCCTCGCACCGAAACCTCGCCGGAATGCACCTCAACGATCGTTCCGTCCTCTTTTTGCACGCGCAGCTCACCGGTCGGCGTGATGCCAAGTGCAACGCCCTCGAACGGTTCCTTCGGATCGAGTACACGCACCGGCTGGTCTTTGTTTGCAAGCACAGCCTCATATGCTTCCTTCAGCCCGGAGAGATCCCCTGCTTCCAGGAATTTTTCATAGTCCTCCTCAAATGCCTCCAGCACTGCTGCGACCACTTTCGCCCGGTTGACGGGATGACCCATTTCTATCGCCAGTGAGGTCGCAATCTCCGCGATTTCTTCCGGAAATTCCATCTGATTGACATTGATTCCGGTTCCGATGACAACATAATTGATGTAATCAATCTGTGCGCTCATCTCTGTCAGGATACCACAGAGCTTTTTCCCATTCAGCACCGCGTCGTTCGGCCATTTGATTTTCGTATCGATACCGAGCGCTCTTTGCACACCCTGCACTACGGCAAGTCCCATTACAATCGTCAGCATCGGTGCTTTGGCCGGCTCAAGATCCGGGTACAGCAGAATCGACATCGAAACGGAAGTTCCCTCCGGCGATTTCCAGACTCTGCCACGGCGGCCTTTTCCGGCAGTCTGCGTCTCGGCCGTTGTCAGTGTGCCGTTCGGCGCACCCTCTTCCGCCAACCGCTTCGCCCACGTGTTTGTCGAATCCACCTCACGGCTGTAATAAACCGTCTGTCCGACATATTTCGTATGCGTGCGGCTTTCCAGCTCATCCTTCGTTACGAGATCCGGCTCATTTAACAGACGGTATCCCTTATTCTGAACGGCTTCAATCTCGTATCCCTCTTCCTTCAACTGATTCATCATCTTCCATACTGCGGTGCGGGAAATCCCAAAATGTTCACACAGCTCCTGTCCGGAAACATTTTTTCCGGATTCCCGCAGAAGACGCAGCGTCTCGGCTCTCTTATTTTCCAGCATATCGTATTATCACACTCCCTGTGTTGCTTTCTGACTATAAGAAGCACGCTTTATGCATTTCGAAAATCAACAGCAGCGCTGCGGAAGAGTTTTCCGCAGCGCTGCTGTGCGTGTTTCTTCGTTATTCTATTATACACAGTCTATTCCGGTTTTTCCACCCAAAACTTTATGCTCCGAGGGTCGCTGCCATAACTGCTTTGATCGTATGCATACGGTTCTCTGCTTCTTCGAATACTCTCGACTGCGCAGATTCAAATACTTCATCGGTTACTTCCATCTCATTCAGGCCGTAGCGTTCGTGGATCTCTTTTCCGATCTTTGTTTTCAGATCGTGGAAGGACGGCAGGCAGTGCAGGAATACGGCGGTATCTTTTGCATTTGCCATTGCTTCTTTTGTGACACGGTACGGAGTCAGATCGTGGATTCTCTCCTCCCATACGCTGTCCGGCTCACCCATAGATACCCAGACATCGGTATAGATAACATCGGCATCTTTTGTTCCTTCTTTTACGTCCTCGGTGAGGGTGATGGTTGCACCGCTCTCCTTTGCATACTCCTCACACTGAGCCACAAGCTCTGCGTTCGGGAAGTATTTCTTCGGTGCACAGGCCACAAAATCCATTCCCATCTTGGCAGATGCAATCATCAGGGAATTTCCCATATTGTAGCGGGCGTCGCCCATGTAAACGAGTTTGATGCCTTTTAAGTGGCCGAACTCTTCCTGGATTGTCAGCATATCGGCGAGCATCTGGGTCGGGTGGTACTCGTTCGTCAGTCCGTTCCATACCGGGACTTTGGAATATTTTGCCAGTTCTTCTACAATCTCCTGACCAAATCCACGGTATTCAATTCCCTCATACATACCGGCAAGAACGCGGGCTGTATCTTTAATGCTCTCTTTTTTGCCGATCTGGGAACCGGTCGGATCCAGATACGTTGTTCCCATACCGAGATCATGTGCAGCTACCTCGAAGGAACAGCGGGTTCTGGTGCTGGTTTTCTCGAAGATCAGTGCAACGTTTTTACCGCGCAGGGTATCCACCGGAATGCCTTTCTTTTTCTTCTCCTTCAGCTCTGCGGACAGATCCAGCAGATAGGCAATCTCTTCCGGTGTAAAATCTTTCAATGTCAGAAAATCGCGTCCTTTTAAATCCATGGCTTGTTCCTCCTTATATCTGCATATGGTGTATTTTATTATTTCCTATACTGTGATGTTGGGTCAAAAAGTTTTTTGCCCCTTGGTTTCCTTGAATAGTCTCTATTATGAAACAGACCTGTTCATCTGTCAAGAGGAAAATGTATATTTTTACGTATTTTCTTTATATTATTCATATAATATGCATTTTTATGCACTTTAAAAACACTCTCTTTCCATTTTTCCCGTTATCACGGCTGTCACCGGGGGCTCTTGTAACTGCGGACTTTTGTTCGCTGTCCATGAAAAATCTCCCACATCCGGCATCACGCTTTCTGTGGGAGAATTCTCTTTTTCTTATCGATTTATCTCTATTTTACTTCTGCACTTCTTTTCCTGCCGGCACTTTCTGCTCCTCCACAATACCTTTGAATGTGGTAGCCAGACTTGCCAGTCCCTGCAGATCGGACGGAACAACAATCTTTGTTGCCTTTCCATTTGCCAGAACGCCAAGTGCCTCAAGGCTCTTTAAGGTAAGAACGGCATCGTCCGCACCTGCTTCTTTGATCGCACGGATACCATCGGCATTTGCCTGCTGTACTTTGAGGATTGCCTCTGCCTGGCCTTCTGCCTCACGGATCCGTTTCTCTTTTTCTGCCTCTGCACGAAGAATCGCCGCCTGTTTTTCAGCCTCTGCATCGAGGATGGCCGACTGTTTTTTACCTTCGGCAACAAGGATGGTCGATTTTTTCTCTCCTTCTGCAATCAGGATTGCTTCACGGCGTTCACGCTCTGCCTTCATCTGTTTCTCCATTGCTTCCTGGATGGCTGCCGGAGGCATAATGTTTTTCAGCTCGACACGGTTTACTTTAATTCCCCACGGATCGGTCGCGATATCAAGCGCAGCCTGCATCTTCGTGTTGATGATCTCACGGGATGTCAGCGTTTCATCGAGCTCCAGATCTCCAATGATATTTCGAAGCGTTGTTGCCGTCAGGTTTTCAATTGCCATCAGCGGATTGACAACACCGTATGCAAACAGCTTCGGATCGGTAATCTGGAAGAATACAACGGTATCAATCTGCATCGTAACATTATCTTTTGTGATAACCGGCTGCGGCGGGAAATCCACCACCTGCTCTTTCAGGTTTACGCGAATCGCTACACGCTCGATAAACGGAACCTTAAAATGAAGACCGGTTGCCCAGGTGTCCTTGTATTTTCCAAGGCTCTCTACCACGTAAGCACTAGCCTGCGGTACAATTTTCACACACGATGCTGCGATAAACAATGCAACCACAAGAAGCAAAATCAATAAAATTCCTGCAACTCCTCCACCACTCATGTTTCATTTCCTCCTTCTTTTTCTTTGACCTTTACAATCAGCTTGACGCCTTCCACACGGAGCACCGTAACGACTGCATCCACGGGAATCGCACCTCCTTCGTTCTCTGTACGCGCAGTCCACATGTTCCCTCCAAGCGAAACCTTTCCGGTTCCCGCAAGATTGGAGATTTCTTCCGTCACGACTCCTTCCATGCCAACCACACGGTCCACGTTCGTCTTCAGTGTATCCTTATTCAGAAAGCGAACGGCGAGCGGACGTGTAAAAAACAGAAGTACCAGCGATACAACAAGAAACAGTACAATCTGAATTACAATCCCGGCTCCGCACATGGCAGCGATCAAAGCAACAAGCGCCCCACCTGCAAACCAGATCGTCGCAAGGCCAAGTGTTGCTGCCTCAATCACTAAAAAAATGACGAGTGCGATCAGCCAGTAAACCGGCAGGTAAGCTGTAATACCCATGCGTTTTTCCCCCTTTCTGAAAAAATTGGCTGTTGTATTCATCATACTATAATGATGAAAAAATAACAAGCAAAGTTAAAAACATTCAGAAAAAAGAAAGATTTGTCAGGAATCATCTACAGACTGTCAATTCCAAGCCGGGACATGAAAACGAGGATAGCTGACAAAAAACCATATGCGTGAATACGTAAAAATAATACGAGGGTGAAGCTCAATAGTTTCCAGAATACCGATTTGATTTGAACTGCGTAATGCAGGCAATTCCGTATCGTCAGGGTTTTTCGAACAAACGGATCTGACCCATACTGTTTCAGCAGCTTTCTGACCACAGAAACATTTTTTCCTTCATATGTCATCTCTTCCTTCGCCAGATACATTGCACCAATCACCAGGTGAAACAGCATCAGGTCGCCATAAATGTGTGTTGCTCTGGCCGGTATTTTGGGGAATCACTTTTTTCTGTTTTCTCTCCAATACCTACCGCGTCCGCCATACAACACTACGTCAGACATTAGCAGACTTCCGCGCCGATAACCAGAAAACCAAGCTGTTGAAAATTTTTGAAAATAACGATGTCCCGTAACTGGAAATCCAACAACATTTCCTGTAAAACTCCATAAGGATAGTCTGCACTTTTTGACTATCCGGTAGTATTTGTTTCAGAGTAAAAAAAGAGTAAGTGAACGTCTCCCCTTGTTCACTTACTCTTTTTTCTATACCGTCGATTCCATCTCATTTTTCATGACTTTGAACCGATCACAATCTATGGAAATGCATGCTCTCTCCGCCTATCCCCTTGCAAAGGTTCCACGCCTGTTTTTAATAAAAATGCTGATATCCGATCTGAATTCCGCTGCCGTAGCCGCTGTTGAAATACAGGCATCCGCCAACCGGGCTCTCGCCGGAAAGTGCTGCCTGTGCAGCTGCATAACAGTCACTTCTTGCTCCACGGGAAAGCACGCTCTGGAAAGTTCCGGTCGCAACCGGTGTAAACTGTCCACTCTGATAAATAACGCCGGAAACACTGTTCGGGAAGGAACCGCTGTTGACACGGTTTACTACAACCGCTCCGACTGCCACCATTCCTGTGTAGCTCTCGCCGCCTGCCTCGCACTCGATCAGTGCTGCAAGCATTGCCACATCATTGCTGTCTGCGGAAATTACCGATGCACTGCCTGCTGTGGAGGCTGCTGCTGCGCTGCTTGCCGCACAGGCCTGTGATGCCTGGTATTCCTCCATGGAAACAGCACCTTTTAACTCCTCTGAAAGTGTCACATAGTCTCCATGAACGTATGCGCTGCTTCCGCTGTACTGGATCTGATACCAGTCTGCCTCTTCGCCGAATACGCTGACCTCACCATTCTGTGTCAGTGTTCCAACCTGCGCGGAATCTGTGGATGCTGCCTCACGGACACGAAGGCTGTCCGCCTGAACAACTCCGGTGATACCGCACATATTGCGGTAATGTGCTTTTGCCTCTTCCCCAAATACCAGATATTCATTCTTTATGTAGCCTTCTACACCATTGGAAGAGATCTTGCTCCACTCGTCTCCTTTTTCTGTTACAGTAACCGCATAGCCCGGCATCAGACTCCGACGATCTCGGAATCTGCGTTTGCCTCGCTGCGGATGTTGACATATCCTTCTACGTTTGCTGCAGCCATTGTGCTCCAGTCTGTTTTATTTAAAATGGTTTCTTCCTTTGTCTCTGCTTTTACGGGTGCAGCCATGATGACAGTCAGTGTGAGCACGCTCCCCAGGATGCCCGGCACATAACTTTTTTTGAATGTCATACTTACCTCCTGAACAATTATTACGTTTTTGTTACATCTTGTTACAAACCGATTCTACCAGTGTTACATCTTTTTGTCAACTAGAATATTTCGACAACATTCCTGTCTTTTCCCATCGTTTTTTTCATAGAACCCACAATTTTTCACCACTTTTCCGCTTTTTTGACGAATTGGATCGGTTTTTATTCCCACTTTTTCTTCTGCATGCGACCTGCCTGGAATACTTTTCCGTGTCTTGTTTCCTTCTTTTTATTTTGCTTTTGTTTCACATTCTGCCCTTTCTGCCCTCTTTTTCCGCAAATATTTTTTAAGAAATTGTGACAGTTCTTTTTCTATTTTTCGACATGCATTACAAACCTTTTCCACTTTTGACGCATTTTCAAATTTTCTTTTAACTTTTTATTTTTACATGATATTTCTTTCTACATATGGTATAATCTTTAAAAAGAAAGAAAATTTATATTTTATCAATTATTTTTCTTTCAATTTATACGTGAAACTTACCGCAGGAAAATAAAACAGACCGACATTAGAAACCGATCAGGTGAAAGGAGGATGTCATATGTTACACAGCACACAGACAACGAAAAAACACACAGGAAATTTGATTCTGAGATTCGGAATGGCAGGCCTCCTGGCGGCCGGATTATTTTTTTCCGCTCCGTATTCGGCAGCAGCCGAGACAGTTCCAAGTGCAGAAAATACAGACGCCGGTGAAATTACCATTCACTTCACCCATTACGATGCACAGGACCTGGAATTCTATCTGAACACCGATCAGGCGGCTCTTGCTTTTACCGATGCTGCCCTGACATTTCAGGATTCCACAATGGATGCACCGGTCACCATGTCATATCTTTCCGATGATGGTTCCTATGTCCTGTATCAGAACAGCGAACCGGTCGAGGAAGTAAACGGAACGTTCTCCGTATCGATGGTTACGGAACCTGGCTACACACTGGATATGGATCAGATTTCCTTCTATGTTAATGGACAGGCCGTTTCCAATGGCGGTTCCGTTGTGATTACGGATTCTTCGGCGGCGATGACTTCTCTTGTTTACTGTACCGCAATCCCGGAAACACCGGCAACTGACCCGGAGCCATCTCTTCCGGAAGAGCCATCTGCACCGGAAGTTCCGGAAGAACCGGCCGCTCCAGAACCATCCGTTCCGGAACAGCCATCCGCACCGTCAGAAACCCCGACCGTGGTACAGCCATCTGCTTCGGAACAGCCGGCACAGGAAAATATTCTTCCGGAAACCGCAGCTCCTGCATCCAAAACCGCACCGGAACAGGTTCCTGCATCCGAACCGATCGCAGCAGAACCGATTGCCAGCGCAGTTGTTACAGAAGACGAAGAAGTTGATCTTTCCACCATCACCCGGAAGTTACCGCATCCGCTGTTACTTCTTCCAGCCAGCTTCCAGCCGCAACGCAGATTGTACCATCTGCCAGAACAACAGACCCGGATGCACAGATTATTACTTCGGAAACTGCAGCTCTTGAAAATGCCGCACAGGCCGAGAATACACAGACTGCACACACAGGAATCGGCTCCTGGTTCCATCAGCGAACAAATCAGATCCTCGCAGTCATGATCGCTGTGATCCTGCTTCTGATCCTGATCGAATCACTTCTGGCACTAAAGGATTCCATGAATCAGAAAAGATCGCATCGCTTCTATTAAAAATAAGGTCCATAATAAAAAATAAGCATACAAAAAGAAGGAACGTATCTCATGAAACATGGGATACGTTCCTTCTCTTATATTATTTTTTATCCTCTTTTTTTCGCAGCCGCTTTCTGAATCTCACAGAAATCGTGCAGCGCCTGACGGCCGATTTTTACGATTTTACGGATGTTGATGGAATTTGTTCCGCCCTGACGCGGCTTGAAGCTGATCGGGATGAAACGGATTTTCCGGTGAAAATACGCTCCGAAGGCAGTCAGCAGTGCGTTCGGCAGATTGTAGTTTTCCGGCATCAGCGGCAGATACTCGGCCACGTAGTCTGCTTTCATCAGACGGAACGGGGCATTTGCATCCGGCACGGATACGTGGAAATAGGTCCAGAGCACCGCGCACAGCACTTTTTCCACGACAGCGCGGGAAAAGCCGTCGCCGCGGCTTGTGCGGTTTCCGAAAATGGCGTCGTAGCCTCGCGGATCTGCCAGAACTTTTCGAACTCCGCCGGATCGGTCTGACCGTCGGAATCGGTCTGGAAGATATAGTCCGCACCGTTTTCAAGTGCATAGCGGTAGCCGTACAGAACGGTGGAACCGTGGCCGCCGTTTGGCTTCGTCAGCACGGTGAGCAACGGGCGGGTTTCGCACTCTGCTGAAGCAATTTCATACGTATCGTCGCGGCTTCCGTCGTTGATGATCACAAGACGGGACGCACCGCCGCCGTTATGCTTCTCCACGACGGGACACCATTCCTCGATCGTTCTTTTGATATTTTCCGACTCATTATAGGCTGGTATTACAATATATAAGGTATCCATTGGTATTCTCCTTGCATTTCCTTCCATCCATTATACAGGATTTCTTTTCATTGCGAAAGATGCTCTCATGGAGAAAATTTCCCAGTACCGTTCGTTTGTTATTCTTCCCACAGTTTCTGCGGATAACGGCCCTCGTCTTTTAATTTCTGCAGTGCTGCCATGACATTTTCTTTGTCTTCTTTGTACGTTACGCCGTACCAGTTATCATAGGAGCGGAGTACGGTGACTTCCGCTTTTTTCTCCTGCAGCAGTTCATCGACAACGAACGGCAGGAAGTATTCGCCTTTTAACGGGTTAGTTTTGTATACATCCTCGAGGAACGGCAGGAAGCGGCGTTTCAGCTCAATCAGGATACTCGGTGTGAAGCCCCAGAGGTTCATGGAAACGATCGTTCCCTGCGGCAGTCCGGTCCAGGTTGCGCCGTCATCCTCGGTGTATTCGGCCTGTCCGCCGTGGTTTTCGATTCTTGTGCGCTCATGAATGCCGACAAGGTGGTTCTGGTCGTCTGCGGTGCAGATACCGCGGGCTACGTGGCCATTGTCGGTCAGGGTTTTGTACAGGTCGTAGGCAACCATCGCGTACTGATAGGTCGCGCCGTCCTGCTCGGTTGTCAGCTGGCGGTAGATCTCCTCGAATGCTGTTCTTCCATAATAATCATCGGAATTGATGACGGCGAACGGTGCGCCGTCGATGGCTTCTGCCGCACAGAGAATCGCATGACCGGTTCCCCACGGTTTGACGCGGCCTTCCGGCACTTCGTAGCCTTTCGGGAGAACGTCGAGTTCCTGGTAAACATACTCTACATCCATGTATTTCTCAATTCGCTTGCCGATGCCCTCGCGGAATGCCTCGTCGATGGCTTTTTTGATGATAAAGATGACTTTCTCAAAGCCTGCCTGTTTTGCATCATAAATGGAAAAGTCGATAATCATATTTCCGTACGGGTCAACCGGATCAATCTGTTTTAATCCGCCGTAACGGCTTCCCATTCCTGCTGCCATGATGACTAATACTGGTTTTTTGCTCATGATGTTCTCTCCTTTTTATTCTCCAAAATAAACTTTTAATCTCTCCGCAAAGTCTGCCGGGATTTCTCTTTCAAATGGAAATGGTTCTGCATCCGCCAAATACTCGGCGATTTCGCCCAGGACACCGGCGCTCCGGTTCAGTGACCAGGCGGAGATCCAGTCGATCGTATCGTGGCAGGTATGCATGCCGAAACCATCGCGGTTCAGCGTCATCGCCGGGATGCCCTTCCATGCGAAGGTGTTGGAATCGCTGCTCCAGATATTGTTGATGAGCGATACGCCTTTGTCCGCCTGTTTTAAGTGCTCCATGATCACGTCGCATGCCTCTTTCGTTGCTGCCACGCCAAGCACGGTTCCGCCGATGGCCTGTCCGGCGAGGTCGACGTTCATGTTGAAGCGGTGCTGCGCCAGCTCGGCTTCATGCGCTTTCACATATGCCCGGCTTCCGCAGAGACCCAGCTCCTCCGCGCCGAACCAGATGCATTCCAGTGTCCGTTTCGGGCGGTTTTCGGCGAAGTAGTGTGCCAGCTCCATGATGATCGCTGCGCCCGCCATGTTGTCGTATGCACCAGGTCCCTGCGGAACGGAATCGTAATGAGCCGTCAGCGTCAGGATTTTCTCTGGCTGCTCGGTTCCCGGGATGCGCAGGATGATATTTTTCGACGTTCTCCTGATTTTTTTCTGCTGTAAAACGAGGCGTGCACGGCTCGCTCCCCGTTCTACCAGTTCCATCGCATCAAGATAATGAATGACGGCGCACGGCAGTTTCGGATTTTTTACGCCGCGCAGGGTGCGGTAGTCCGGCAGACGGTCCTCGTCTTTGTCCAGCGGCGTTCCGGTCAGGATCAGAAATCCGACGGCTCCTGCTTTTTCCAGTTTTTCATAGTTTTCTGCATTGGCACCGCCGTTGATCAGGACGATTTTCCCTTCTGCATGGGAAAGGCTGACCGGGTCGCCGTTTTCTACGTAGAGGAATGGTGCCTCCACGCCTTCCGGAGCGGTATTGGCTGCCGCGAAGCAGCCGCGGACGGTGTATGTTTTCTCATATGGCTCTGTGACCGTAAAGACAGCTTCGTCAACCTGCCATGTCTCAATCTCGAACGGCTCGCGGCGGATCTGCAATTCGCCCTGCCCCCATTTTTCTGCGATTTCAGAAAGTTCTTTTTCGATCCGGCAGGCTGCTTTTTCTTCGCCTTCCGTTCCGGCTTCGCGGATGTAGTTAAACTGGCTGACGAACGCATACTGCCGCTGGCCGCTGATGGTATTTGCTTTCATAATAATGTTATGTCCTTTTCTTTTCTTTTTTTATTTTCTTAAAGTTCTTCCAGTACCGCTCTCGCGCTGCGCACGGCTTTGACGTCCGTGCGGTAGAGGGTGTATTCGCTTAAGGATGGAAGTCCCATGTTCACATTTTCTTTCCGATACTGCATCGGCTCGCCAGTTCGATTTTTCCGGACATGTGGTAGGCGGTCACGCCGGTTTTCGGATACAGCTCGCGGATCGCATCCGCGCAGATACCGCCGCCCGCCTGAATACGGATGCGTCCCGCCGCCTGGCGCTGCAGTTCGGCGAGAAGCTCTGCTCCTTTTACCGCACTGTTCTGCTGACCGGAGGTGAGAATGGTGTTCATACCAAGCGATACCGCCTGCTCAAGCGCTTCTTTGGGATCGCGGCAGACATCAAACGCGCGGTGCAGCGTCACGGACATGCCGTCGGCTGCCTCCATCAGCTGTTCCATTGCCGCCATATTCATCGTTCCATCCTCTTTCAGTACACCGACCACAACGCCCTCTGCACCAAGTTCGCGATACATCGCAACTTCCTCGCGAATTTCTTCTAATTCATATGGGGTGTAGCAGAAATCCCCGAACCGCGGGCGGATCAATGCATGAATCGGAATGGTTGTCTGTCTGCGGATCACCTCAAACAGCTTCGAACCCGGCGTTGTTCCGCCGATCACCAGATTCTGACACAGCTCCAGCCGGCTTGCCCCGCCTTTTGCCGCCGCAAGCGCCGACTCCGCCGAGTCCACACAGACTTCCAGGATATAATCGTTCATAAAATTCCCTCTGTTTTCGTAATTTTCTTTCTCTATCATACCCTATTTGAGGCAATTAGGAAAGAGCTTCTTTGGTTCACTTTCGTTCACTTCTGCTTCTGATGCAGATATTTTTCTCTCGTTGCCATGCCGCCGCGAATGTGGCGTTCAGACTTGTTCACATCCAGAATTTTCCTTGCCTCTGCCGCCAGACCCGGATTCACTTGTACCAGACGTGATGTCAGATCCTTATGCACGGTACTTTTGCTCACTCCGAATTTTTTCGCCGTCTGCCGTACGGTCGCTTTCGTCTCAATCATGTAAATTGCTGTCTCCACAGCACGCTCTTCGATATAGTCCCTCACAAAAAGCCTCCGAAGACGCTGTTTTTACAGTGTATTCGGAGGCTTTGATGGGTATGTCTTCTATTTTATTATTTGTAATATACCCATACCGCTTTTGTCTGTTCCAGCACCTGATCGATATCCCAGGTTTTTTCGGAATTTTTTCTGCTGTTTGGGTCGTTGATTTTCAGTCTGCCATTCTGCAATCCGGTAAGAACGATAAAATGACCGTTGCTGGTAAACTCCCCGGGTCCCATCAGGGCAATGATGGGGTTTCCGGCCTGCAGGTTGTTTTCCACCCGTTCCCGTTCCACAGGGATTTCTTTGCTGGAAAGGCCGATCTGCCGGGCTCCTTCCAGCATCAGAGACCAGGCGGTTCCGCTGCCGTCTACGGCATAGCCGTTCTGTGAGGCAAAATCGGCGACCCAGCGCGGATTTTTTGTGATATCGCCAGTCATGAAAATGGCAACCATGGAAAGTGCTGTCGGTCCGCAGCCGCTTAATCCCATCACTTCACCGGCATATCGGTGATAGCCCCATCTCTGATCCCACTGCAAGAGAAGCGGAACCTCCGATGCGGATGACAGGTCGCTCAGGTCAATCTCCGGCTCCTCCTCTTTTTTCAACGGATATTCTTCGACGAACGTCTCCGTCTCATTGTTTCTCTCGTAAAGCGACAACAGCTCCTCCGGGTACTGATCCATTGAAATGCCGTTTGCTTTTGCATACCGTTGGATCGGATTCTGCCGGAAGCGCCGCACACCGCCCAAAAGCAGAAGACAGCCGAACAGCAATAGCAGCCCGCGGATCCGCCATACCTTTCTTTTTCGTCTCCGTGCTCTTTCTCTTCTTTGTATTATCCTTCTTTGTGTCATTCTTTTTTGTTCTGCTGTCTCTTGCCATTCCAGTGTATTGTTTTCACGGATCATGAAAAATCCCCCTCCCGATCTTATGGTGTACTCCAAAAATCTTTCTGTGCCTGATTTTGTGAGATGATTGAGAGTACATTCTTCCTTTTCATCATAACAAATTTCCGATTTTTCTTTTTGTATATTTTCCGAAGAAAAACTACTTTTTTTCCGTCTGCTTTCTTAAGATTTTTTGTATCTGTGCAAAGCCATGCGAAACGGAAGCAAAACCGCAAGCAGGAAAAAGATGGCAAATTCCGGAAATATCATTGAGAAAAAAGTTCAAAAATGGTAAAATAGGAAAAACAACATCTTTAAGCGGAGGATAAAACAAAATGAAAAAACTGAAAGTAAAAAAAGGCAGCACCTGTATGGCTTGTCTTGCCTGTGTGGGAGCATGTTCTGAGGCATTTTATAAGGTATTTGATCCGGACAAGGCATGTCTGCAGATCGTAGAGAAAAAGGCTGTTCGCCCGATCGCCTGTCCGCAGTGCGGTAAATGTGCCGAGGCCTGTCCGGAAGGCGCCATCACCCAGAACCCGAAGGGCGTTTACATGATCAACAAGAAAAAATGTACGGGATGCGGAGCCTGTGCGAAGGCCTGTCCATTTGGCCTGATCGTAAAAACCGAGGGAAATCCGGCTTCCAAATGTATCGCCTGCGGTATCTGCGCGAAAGCCTGCCCGATGGATGTACTGGAAGTTGTGGACGAATAATGATCCGAACTCTTAGATACCGCCAGGATCTCATGTAAGCACAGATCCTGACTCATTGCTCACATAAACATAAAAATGCACTGTGGAACGTCGTCGGACAATTCCACAGTGCATTTTTCTGTTAAACGAAAAACAATTGATTCCCGCTCGCCGCCTGGCAGAATGATCGATGCCCGTTTCCGCAGACAGCATTCCGACAAAAAGGGACAAAATTTACAATTTTACTCCCGCGCCAGCAGAACCATCGATTTTGCCGGAAGCATCATGCTTTCTTTCATCTCTGCTCCATCCTCTGCACAGCGTTTTCCATCGCAGAGCAGTTTCCAGTTTCCTTCCGGGAGTTTCTGCAAAGCTTCTTTTTCCCATGGATTGTAGAAGACGCAGACTGCGCGGCCATTCGGGTATTCCAGTTCGTAACCTGCGATCTGGTTTTCACGGAAAAATGTCTTTTTACAGTCCGGCTCGCACGTTCCGTATGCCTGAAATTTTCGGCGCAGAGCGAGAAGACCACGGTAATAGTCCACCAGCTCTTCCTGCTCTAAGGCGCGTGTCCAGTCAATTTTGTTGAGCTGCCACGACGATTTGAAGCTGTTTCCTTCGCCATGCTTCGTGCGCGCAAATTCCTCACCCGCCTGGAAAAACGGCATTCCCTTGCAGGTCATCACAATGCCCGCCGCCAGACGGTTCATCGAAAGCGTCCGCTCATCCATCTTGTCAAAATCCGGCTCCGCATCCTCCTTCCGCTTCGGATCGGACAGTTTTAATTTATCCCACAGTGTATAATTATCATGTGCCGACACATACGGAATCAGCTGGCTCGCATTGCGCGGCTCATAGGCTCCTTTTCCGTCCAGCCAGCCGTCTGTCGCGGAAAGTATTCCTGCTGAAAGACGCTCTTTTCCATTGACATAGCCTCCCTCTGCGGCAATGAAAACACTTCCCTTGATGGAATCTCTCGTATCGTCACAGAACATGGAAATGCCATCCATCAGCTTTCCGATATTCTGTTTATCCGAAGGGAAATATCCCTCCTGCATTGCGCTTGCCGCTGCTTTCCACGGTTCACCGTAAACCAGAATCTCCTCGCCGCGCGGCATCCGGTTCAGAGCTGTGCGGATCGCATTCATGGTCTCCGTGTCATGCAGTGCCATCAGATCGAAGCGGAAACCGTCGATATGATATTCCTTCGCCCAGTAACAAACCGAGTGAACCATAAAGCGGCGGAACATCTCCCGCTCACTTGCCGTCTCGTTTCCACAGTCGGAGCCATTGGAAATCGTGCCGTCCTCCCATTCACGGTAATAATAATAAGGAACTGTTTTCTGAAGCGGCGAATCGAGATTATACGTATGATTGTATACCACATCCATAATCACGCCGATGCCGGCTTTATGCAGTGCCTGAACCATTTCCTTCATTTCCCGGATACGTACCTCTCCGTGGAAAGGATCGGTTGCATAGGATCCCTCCGGCACATTGTACTGCACCGGGTCGTAGCCCCAGTTGAACGCTTCCGCATCGTCTTCCGGCACACTTCCGAAATCGAAAACAGGAAGCAGATGCACATGAGAAATGCCAAGCGACTTCAGATAATCGAGCCCTGTCGCATGAATTCCGTCTCCATTCAGTGTTGTGCCTTCTTCCGTAAATGCCAGAAACTTTCCACGGTGCTTATCCGAAACACCGGAATTCGGATCGCTTGAAAAATCCTTCACATGAAGCTCATACACACAGCGGTCCTCCGGCCGGATTTCCGGTCTTTTATCCTGCTCCCAGCCCACCGGGTCCGTCTCTGCAAGATTTACTACCATACTCCGCTCCGAATCAACACCGGAAGCCACGCCGTACGGATCGACCGTATCAAAAACGCCATCTGAGTGCAGAATGTGATACGTATAATACGTTCCATACCGCGCTCCCTGCAATGCACAACTCCAGACACCCTTTTCGCCGCGCGTCATCGCAATCGAGGCTATTTTTCGGTCCCCGTACTCCCGGCTGCTGCCACGTGAAAACAGCTCCAGCGAAGCCTCCATTGCTGTCGGCGCCCAGAGCTTCCACTCTGTCACAAACTGCTCATCCTTTTTCGGCATCTGCCAGTTTCCATCACATTCCCTGCTCTTCTTCACCGAGACACCGAGGTCATCCCCTTCATACGTAAAGTTTTCCACAAATTCTTCCGATTCAAAAAAGCTTTTCCACTCCGCCGGCGTTCTTTTCACCACCGCATTCATCTTCTTTCCCTCCATTTCTTTGTAAACCCGCAGAATCTCTCCGACACTCCACGCCTGCGCATAGCAGCCCTTCGACATCACCGGCGCCGCACCATCATAAATCTCCGCCAGATGAAACAGGCATCCTTCCTGCATCCAGCTCGCAAGACGGTCCAGTCCGCGGCGCACTTCCTGTTTTCCCTCCTTCGGGAAATAGTTCAGCACCGCACGGAAATACGCCCCAAGCGGAAATCCCCAGACTGTCCCCTGATGATATGCCCTGTCACGCTCCGGCTGGCTTCCGCCGATCCATGGATGAAATGCCGGATCCTCCATCTCCAATGACCGCAGTCCTGCTGTCGTATACAGCTTTTCTTTAACCGCCTGTAAGATCCGCTGCCCCTGCTTCTGACTCATCATCTGAAACGGAAGCGCCAGCACAAAGACCTGATTGCATCGAAACTGCTTCTCTTCATACGTGCCGTTCAGCACATCCTTCAGATATCCTTCCTCTTCCATCCAGAACTTTTCGAGGAAACTCTTCTTCACCTGCTCCGCAAGCTTCCCATACGCCGATCCATCCTTTCCGACAAACGGCGCCAGCTCTTCCAGAATCCTCAGACCATTATACCAGTACGCATTAATCTCCACCGGCTTCCCGTGACGCGGTGTCGGCAGCTCCTTGTCAATCCGCACATCCATCCACGTCACCTGTTCCAGACCGCCCCCGGCCATAATCAGCCCGTCACTGTCCATTTTAATATGGAAATCCGTTCCCTTCTGATACCAGAACACAATATCCTCCATCACCGGAAACGCCTCGCACACAAACTCCAGATCTCCTGTTTCAAGGTAATACTCATACACCACATCCAAAAACAAAAGGGCCGCATCCACCGTATTATACATCGGAAGCGCATCCCCCTCCGGAAACAGGTTCGGCATCAGTCCTTCTTTTGTATATGCCATAAAGGTTCGAAGAATGCTCTTGCACTCTTCATATTCCCCAATTGCCAGCGTGCACCCCGGCAGCGAAATCATCGTATCCCGCCCCCAGTCCGCAAAATAAGGAAAACCAGCCATAATACTCTTCCCACCTGTCGATGCACGTTCCGTAATATACTGACTCGCACTCACCGCCAGCCGCTTTCCCACCGGATCAGAAATCCCGGACTTTTCCGCAATCGCCTCCTGCCGCTTCTCTTCCTCTTCTATCCACAGCGCAATCCTTTCCTCATCCCACTTATCCACATCATCCGCGAGACTATACACAACAAAAAAGACCTGCTCCCTGCCGTCTCCCGTCATCTCAAACCGAATCCGATGATTCACGACAGCACTTCCGATGCCATCTCTTCCATCCCGCGCATCCTGCTCAAAAAACAAATCCCTCCAGATCCTCTCCTTCTCCATCTGAAGCTCCCCATTCGTTCCATAAGAAAGAATCACACCATTACTCGCAATGCACTTCCGGTCCACCGCAAAATTCTGCCCCTCCTGCAGCTGCTCTCCCTTCGCCGCAAACCGCATCACCGGCCGAACCGAAAAACTCCCCTTCTTCCCACTTCTCACCCGATACCGGACAAGAACCGTATTCTCCCCCTGAACCATCCCAATCGTCTTCTCAATTTCAATCCCCTTCACCCGGTAAAACCATACCGGCAGACTCCCCATCTCAAATCCTTCCAGAAACCGAAACCCCTCCACATTCTGCGTCCGATTCACAAACTCCTGTGAAAACAGCTCCGTTTCCTCTCCATCCACCTCCAACGTCTCCCAGACATTCGAAATCAGATGCTCCCGCACCGTAGGCGCCTTCAGTGCCCCCATCAACAGCGCCTGATCATTCCTCGCCGCATTCCCCATCACCGTCAGCGAACAATAACCTCCCAGTCCGTTTGTCAGCAAAAAACACTTCTTTTCTCCACTCCGAAAATCCATCCACTCCGAAGCATTCAGTCGAATCCTATCCATACCGCAAAACCTCCAAATTTCACACAATATGTTCCCGGAACTTTTCTGTTCTCATAAAATCAAGCACAAAAAACTCCGGAAATATTTTTTTTCATTCTATCTCCAAACTTCGCACCAGTCAACAAACTCACGCCGATTCGCCCTCCGGGCGAATCCAGCCCCTCTCCCCGTCCTCCAACACACTCTCCCCTTCCACACACAACAATCTCACGCCGATCTGCCTCCGGGCAGATCCAGCCCCTCCTCCCGTCCTTCAACCCCAGGATCTGGCTCCGGCGTCGTGGCACCTGCCGCGCAGACGGGCGCATTGGCATCGGCGGCATGCGGATGATGCACGCGTGGGAGGCAGTGGGGTGAGGATGACGGACGGCCATCCAGGCCGGAAGTCAAGAGGCTCTGAGACGGGAAATCATCAGATTTCCTGTCGAATAGCCTCGGTTCCTCAATCCACCGCCTCCCACACGTCATCATCCGCCCGCCGATGCCACCGCGCCCGTCTGTGCGGCAGGTGCCACGGCGCCGGAGTCAGATCCGTCCCCCACACACAAATAGAGCAGCCGACCCCTCATCGGCTGCTCCACAAATCATCCTTTGACGGCTCCTGAAAGCCCATCTGTATAATATCTCTGCATTACAACAAACAAAATCGCAATCGGCACCGAAATGCAAACCGCTCCCGCCGCAAAGCAAGTATACCAGCTGTCGATATACTCCTTCTCCAGCATCTTCCACAGACCCAGTGCAACCGTATAATACTTCGCATTCGCCCTGCAGATAACCTTTGCGAAAATAAAGTCCAGCCACGGTCCCAGAAATGCACTCAAAGTCGTGTACACAATAATCGGCTTACTCAGTGGAATTGTCACCTTCGTAAATACCTGGAATCTCGTTGCTCCATCCAGATAAGCCGCCTCATCCAGTGCCTTCGGAACCGTATCAAAAAATCCCTTTGCAAGCAGGAATCCCGCTCCGGAACCGCCCGAGTACACCAGAATCAATGCCACACGGATCATCGATCCCTCCGAAAGGCCAACTGCCTTTAAAATATAGTAGACAGCAACCATCGACATAAATGCCGGGAACAGACCTAAGATCATCGCGATGTTCATGTAAGTCTTACGGATTTTAAACCGCATTCTCGACATGCAGTAAGAAACCGAAAGCACAAATATTGTAGAAATCAGACAACTGAACACCGCAATGATAAATGTGTTCTTAAACATCTGCGGAAAGTCTAACACCTGCGTATCTGTAAACAGACGCACATAGTTATGAAGCGTATATCCCTTTGGGAAAAAGCTGGTAACATAAGATCCCTTCTGTGTACTGAAGCTTAAGAGTGCAATCCACAGAACCGGAATCACCCACACAATCGCAAGCAGTGCCAGAACCACATGTACAATCACATCGGAAATCATTCCACGCGCTTTCATGGAGTGTGTTTTTTTCTCTTTGTTATTCATTATTGGAATCCCTCCTCGTTCTTGTAAGAACCAGTATTCCGGTACGTGATCAGTGAAACCACAGCCAGAATGACAAAGGTAAGAATACCGACAACCGCACCAACGTTAAAGTACTGTAAGTCAACCGTCAGCTTGTACAGCCAGGTAACCAGAAGGTCCGTCTTTCCGGCGGTTGCTCCGACCGGAACCGGTGCTCCTGCAGTCAGCAGATAAATAACGTTGAAGTTGTTGATATTACCCGTAAACGTCGTAATCAGATACGGAGTCGTGACAAACAGCATATACGGCAGCGTAATCTTAAAGAAAATTGTCACAGGACCTGCGCCATCAACACGGGCTGCCTCGTAAAGCTCACCCGGAATGTTCTGTAAGATACCGGTAACCTGCATCATGGTAAACGGAATACCAACCCAGAGGTTGATGATAACAACCGTTGCTCTCGCCCAGGTCGCATTTGTCAGGAACGGAAGCGGACTGCTGATCAGACCGGCCTGAACCAAGAGGTTGTTGATCAGGCCGTTGTCCTTTAACATCGTACGCATCAGAAGAAGAGAAACGAACTGCGGAATTGCAGCGGAGAGCATAAAACAGAATCTCCAGAATCCCTTGATGCGGGTTGTTTTACGATTGATGACAATCGCAAGAATCATACCAAGAATATAGTTCAGGAAGGTAGCGAGCACAGCCCAGATCAGGGTCCATCCAAGAACAGACCAGAATGTCTTGCCGATCGAGTTGCCCATGCCAAGAACCGTACTGAAATTTTTCAGTCCAACCCAGTGAAAAATCGTCAGATGGTCGCCGACTTTACTGTAGCTGGTGAAAGCCATACAGATCATAAAGACCAGTGGAAGGATTGTGAAAATCACAATACCGAGAATCGGAAGTGTCAGCAGGGTCCAGTGCAGTCTCTTGTCAACGAGTGCTTCCAGATCCTCTTTGATGGTGTTGATATGTTTCCCTTCCTTTGCACGACACTCTACCTCATAAGCGCTCTTCATATTGACACGCCAGATCATAAAGAAGAGAACCGTAATAAAAATCGTTGCTACTCCGTAGAGCAGGAACAGAATTGTCATATCGCCGCCGGTATATTCATAAATACCCTTGGCCTCGTTCCACACCTCTTCCTGCGCACGGCCGCCCAGGGTGATGAGATGATAGAGATTGTTGATACCGCCTTCGATCATAAACAGGAGATACGCAATTTCTACTGCCAGAAATAAAATACCCTTTACGATCTGTTTGTGAGCCAGATTTCCCAGTCCCATGACAAACATGGAAAGTTTCGTGACCGCATCGCCCTTTGTGATGGCTTTTGTCACCGGATAGGGAGTCTCAAACTCTTTGGCGCGTTTTTTCAATGATGCCATAATCTATCCTTTCCGAAAGACAGGCATTGTCAATCCTGGTGTCTGACAATGCCTGTGGTTTCAATCCTGTTGATTTCCGAACACTTCAGTGCCTGTCTTGCTTACTCGACTGCAGAAGTATTCATGCTTGTGTTCAGTTTCTCTGTCATTTCTGCAGCGTTATCATGGGTAACTTCACCGTTGACCAGAGATTTACCAAAATTCTCTGCCGGAGTCCAGTAGTTGCTCATATTCTTAACGAACGGCTGGATGATAGAAGTATTGTTGAAGGTATCGTTCTGAGCAGTTACCAGTGCATCGTCTGTGATCTGGGAAAGCAGCTCTTCGTTACACGGAACTACGTTTCTCATTTCATAGTGTGCTTTCTGAGCATCTGCGCTTCCGAGATATCTTGCAAGAGCAACTGCAACCTGCGGATATTCACAGTTCGGATTCACACCGATTGCTTTAGAACCGGAGAAGGATTTCATCTGTTTCTCCTCGCCGTTGATGGTGATGGTCGGAAGCTGTACAACACCGTAATTATCACCGAGTGCCTCTTTAACTGCGGATGCATCCCAGGAACCGGAGAACATTGCTTTTACAGAACCGTCACGCAGACCGGAAAGACCGGATCCGTCTGCATCAGATACGAAGTTCGGATTGTTTACCAGGTCAACCAGGTAATCGGTCACTGCTTTTGCTTTATCGCCTTCGAAGTCAACGCCTGCTGCCTCGTCTGTTCCGTCCTCACCGAACAGCGTACAGCCGTTTGCTACGTAGAAGGAAGCAATGTACCAGGAGTTTGTAATCGGGAAGGAAATCTTGTCTTTTGCGATCATGGTATCCAGGTTTTTCACTTCATCCTCAGTGAATGCAGATTTATCATAGTACATAAACCAGGTGTTTGTGGTGAATGGTACACCGTAGATATCGCCGTCAACGGATACGGAATCTACAATTGCCTGAGAGTTGTTCTCTTTTACCTCCTCAACTGTCTGTCCGCCGAGTTTTGAAATTCCGTTTGCAGCGATCAGGGATGTCAGGTTGTCGTTTGCAAACATGTAAACATCTGCTGCTCCTTCAACGTCCTGTGTTACGGTATCTTTTGCATCGCTCTCTGCGCATACACCGTAATCAAAGGTAATGTGCCAGGATGGATGCTCCTCTGCAAACTGATTGCACATGGTCTGCAGCCACTCACCGCTGTCGCTTGCCTGATCCTCTGATGGAGACCATACGGTAAGGGTTGTGGTAATTTCCTCTTCCTCTGCTGCGTTGGAAGCAGATGCGCTTGTGCTTCCTGCCTCGGATGTGCTCTTGGAATCGTTTCCGGAAGCGGCATTTGAAGAACCGCTGTCGCTGTTTCCGCATCCTGCCAGCATGCCAACTGCAAGTGCTGCGGTCATCATAATAGATACTACTTTCTTTTTCATATTGAAAATCCTCCTTATATGATTTTTCTTTCTGGAACGTCTGCTGTCATATCGCATTTGCTGCTTGGTATCTCTCGTTCTTATTGATTTTATTATAGCAGTTGGCGGATTTTTCTGAAATATCAAGAATCTATGATCTATGTTGGATTTCTACGTTACATTTCTACACCGGAGCGTATCCGGAAAATCATTTCCGCAATCTGCAGAATTCTTTTCCGCAACAAAAAAAGAGGCCGCGCACCGTTTTTCCGGTGCGTCCTGCCTCCTCTTCTGTTTTTTATTCCGCCTTCTGCTCGGCTTTTTCTTCTGTCTTCTGATTTTCCTGTGAACTCAGGCTTTTCCTTTCCTGAATCATCTCCTGAATGATCTCATTTCCGCCTTCCTCCTGCCACTCTTTTACAAAGTCGTCAAAAGAAGAAAGCTCAGACTCGCCCCGGATAATTTTTAAAAAGGTCTCCGATTCCAGTTCTTTTAAGGTGTAACGATATGTTTCTGTGGTCTTCGTCCGGGTCGGATAAATCGTATTCACTCTTTGAATCTTTTCGTCGCTTAAAAGCGAGCAGGCTGTGATACGGGATAAATACGCGCTCCACTCCTCCGCACTCGCTGTTTTCGGGTTCTCCAGATAGGCGCGGCATACCTTTTCGAACGATCTTTCCAAAATCTCCAGCTCATCCTCCGATTTTTCCCCGTTCAGTGCCGCCTGCAGATTTTCGTAACAGATCGTCAGTGCCTGATTATAGTCGAGATTGATTGCTAAGGGGCGTGCCGTCGGATCGATATTTCCCGTATAATATTGCTGAAATTCTCCCCTTGGATCATCGTAGGAATAGCGCATATAATCAAACATCACCGACAGAATCTTCGGCACAATCTCCGGATATTCATACCCTTTTCGCACTACCACATAATTTCCGGTCAGCTTTTCGTTGCAGTATCGCACACTTCCATCCTTCCCGGTCCGAATCAGAAACGGCTGCCAGTCGGCCTCCGGATCCGTCTCATGACAGCGCCAGAGCGGGTTGTTCGGTGCCCACCACGGTGCGAAGAAAATGCCGCAGCGTCCCTGGGCAATGAGCTCGGCAATGTCATCCTGTGTGCGGATCAAAAAGTCCCGGTCAAGGACGCCCTCCTGGTACCAGTCGGCCAGCATGCCAAGTGCGTCTTTTACATTGGGCTGAACGGAACCATAAACCGGCATTCCTTCCGCATCCGTCAGCCATCTTCCCGGATATGCACCAAATGAGGCAAAAATAAGATTCATGCCGTATTCCGAAGAAATGCCCGTGCCGCCGTACAGAGTTGTGCTGACTGCAAGACCGATGTTACCCATCTCCTGGTTTGCCGGATTCTCCTCTGCAAACGTCAACGCAATATGTTTCACATCATCGATCGTTTCCGGTACGGAAAGTCCCAGTTTTTCCATCCAGTCCTTCCGCACCCATAGAAGATTCGGACCGTCCGAAATGTTGGTTTCCGGGAATGCCATCAGCTTTCCGTCAAAGGTACAGCCCTGCAGAATCTCCTCACCGTAGCTTGCATAAATATCCTTGATACGGTCGCTGGCACAATTTGCATAAACCTCTGTAAGATCGGCAAGCTGATCGTTTTTCTGCATGGCATTCATCGTTTTTTGATCCACAACCATGATATCGGCAATGTTTCCTGTTGCAATCATGGTAGAAATGCCAACGTTATAGGTATCACCGTAGTTTTCATAAACATCCTCGTTCTGTACATTAATGATTTCGCGGATCAGGCGTGTATAGGCATTGTCCTCATAGGTTTCTCCCTCCGGGAGATTGGAATTATTCACACCCGTCATTTTTGCCAGCGTGTACGTGATGGTTTCCGGGTAACGTCCGTACGGCGTTGTTTTCGCTTCCGTAAGAGCCGCAGCCTCATTTCCGGCAGCATCGGAAACAGAATCATTTCCTGCTGCGCCACTTTCTCCACAGCTGCTCAGCGCCATTCCCGCTGCCAGCAGTACAGCAAGGCCTGCCGCAAGTTTTTTTTGCATCATGCCTGTACCTCCCTTTCCACGCCCGGAATCCGCACCGTCACTTTTGTTCCCTTTCCCGGCTCACTCTCAATCGAAAGACCATACGCTTCTCCGTATTCGAGCTGAATCCGGGAATTGACATTCCGCACACCGTAGCCGCTGCTCTTCTCCGTCAAAATTGTCTGTGCTTTCTCCTGTTCCATACCAACACCATTATCTGCCACGGAAAGTACCACACAATTTCCGTCACGCCGTCCGCTGATTGTGATCACGCCGGGCTCACTGCCGCGCCGCCGGTCAATTCCATGCGCAATCGCATTTTCGGCAAGCGGCTGCAGAATCAGGTTCAGTGTACGGTAATCCAGAATATCCTCCGCCACATCCATTTTGACCGTAAAGCTGTAGTCGTGAAACATTTCCTGAATCTGCAGATACGAACGCACATTGTCGATCTCCTCGCGGATGGACATCGTATTTTTGCCTTTGTTCAGAGAAGTCCGGTAGTACCGCGAAAGCGCCAGCGTCGCCTTGCTGATATCATCCGAACCGATTTCCAGCGCTTTCCAGTTGATCAGCGACAGGGAATTATACAGAAAATGCGGGTTAATCTGTGCGCGGAGCGCCGTCATCTCATACTGCTTCTGGCGGATGCGGCTCTCATAGACTTCCTGAATCAGCTGACGGATACGCGACAGCATCTGATTAAAGCCACGCGTCAGATCACCGATTTCATCTCTTTCCGTAGAAACCATTTCCACTTCCAGGTTTCCTTCCTCTACCTCGGCCATCGTCTTTTTCAGCTTTTCAAGGCGGTGCGCCATATTTCCGGAGAATCTCATAATCACGACCGCAGAGAAAAGGACGCAGCCTGCCCACATCAGAAGAACTATCAGAAGAATCGGCTGCATCGGACTGATGATGCCTTTTTTCGGCAGATAGCACGCGGCATGCCATCCATTCTGCTCAATCTCCTTTTCCAGGAGAATGTAGTTCGCTGTATTCTGCTTCTCTTTTTTTTGTATCTTCTGAAAGTCTGAAAATTCCATCTGGTATTTCGCATTCCTGGTCATCTTCTGATTTTCATACAGCACTTCTTTGTCCTCATTGTAGACGAAAACACCGTAATCCTCATTGACTGCAAGCTCCATGGAGCCAAAAATCTTACTGTAGTCCATGGAAATGTATAAAAAACCGCCTTTTCCGTCATCAATCAGCGGCATAGACCGCACCAGCGTCACCGTTCCCTGATCCATATCGGCATACCAGTGAACATCATTGTCTGCCGGTGCTGTCCATTCATCATTTTCCATTTCCCGCGCCGGACGCAGATACGTGCCGTGCGGAATGACGAAATCACGCACATAGACCGTAGACTGTCGGATTTCCGGGTAAAAATAACTTAAGGAATCCATCATCGGATCAAACTCTTTCACCATGCGCTCGTATGCTTCGAAGCTGTTTTTGTCTTCTGCCTTTACAATCTGAACAATTGTCTGGTCGAATGCCAGATAGTCCGACATACTCTGGTGCAGCGCAAGCTCCGTATTCACATCGTCCACTGCCTGATCAAAGGTGGTTTGCAGATTTTTGATCTCACGCTCGACAAGTACACGACGCATCTGGGTGTAAAACATTGTGAACATCAGGCACATTGGGAAAAGTCCTGTGAGAACGTAAGCCACGATAAGCTTCCGGTGTACCTTCATATCTGAAAATGCTTTTTTTATTCTAGCGGCAAATGATGTCATCTTACTCCCCCTGATCCCGGTATTTCTGCGGGCTGATTCCAAAATACTCGCGGAAGCTCTGACAGAAATAGGACACATTCACAAAACCGCATTTTTCACAGATTATACCGATTTTCTCATTCGTATTTTCAAGCATCTCCCGCGCACGCTCCATGCGGAAACCTTTTAAGTAGCGGCTCAGGTTTTCTCCTGTATTTTTCTTGAAAATGCTGCTCAGGTAATTCGGTGTCATGCCGACCTCGCGCGCAAGCTGGTCGACGCCCATGCCGCTGTCAGAATAGTTCTCACGGATATACTGTTTGATCTGCTCGACTTCTCTGCGTTTCGCAACACCACCGTCTGCGCGGAAGACCGTTTCAAGCCGTTCAATACCCATACGGACTGCCTGAATCACACCGACCATGTTGCTGCTGTGATACAGGGCGTCAATCTCACGGTCCAGCTCCCGCTCATCTTTTCTCTCGAGATTGTCGTAAATCTCTTTCAATAAGTTGGAAAACATAAATTTGATATAAATCTGAGAAAAAATCGTCTGATGCTCATACTTCTCGCAGAACTGGTCAAAGTGTTCACGCAGGCTCTCCAGATCCTTCATGCGAATGTCCTGCTGGATCTGGCGGATCAGGATTTCAGCATCAATCTGCACCAGCACCTCGGACTGCTCCTCCTGAAAGGGAAGAAAAACATGGTTTCCCGTGTGATAAAAGCGACGCTCCATGAGCTGCTCCGTCTGTGCAAATGCATCGTAAAGCTCAACGTCCGGCGTGATCTCACCCGACACGGCCAGAAAGCATTCCTGGTCCCACATTTCACGAATATAATGGTACAGCTTCCGTCCGAACGCTTCCCAGCCGCCATCCGGCTCCTCGCTAAAAAACAGGATGGACTGCTGTGGGTTCAGGTTCAGATAGTGAAACGGCATCTGCAAATCGCTCTGCATCTTTTCAATCTGTTCGCTGTTTACCTGTTCAAAATAGTTGTTGGCACACTCCAGCAGTACCATACGGCAAAAATCCCGGACAAAGCTCATATCGAGAAGCGTCTGTGTTTTCTCCTGCATTGCGCTGCGGCTCTGACCATTGACCATCAGATACAGCAGATGCTCCCGCAGAAACTCCATACTTTCGTCCTTCCGTTTTTCCTCACGCTCACTTTTTGCAAGCTTTTCCGTGATTTCACCAACCACCTTTTCAAATTCTTCCGGGTTGACCGGTTTTAAAATATAGGCGGAAACACCGTAGGAAATCGCCTTTTTTGCGTAGGAAAACTCATCATACCCACTGAAAATCACAGTTTCCGTCCCCGGATACTCCTCATGAATCCGGGAAAGAAGCTCAATTCCATCCATGAACGGCATATTGATGTCGGTCAGCAGTACGTCAATTTTCTCTTTTTCAAACACCTCCAGCGCTTCCTCTCCATTGGAGGCCTCCAGAATATTCTCCCGGATATTCATCCGCGAAAGCAGCATCCGAATGCCCTTTCGCTCTATCATTTCATCATCTACAATCAGATATGTGTACATGCATCGATCCTCTTTCTAAGCAGCCTGCCTAAAGCGGCGCATACTGGTTTTATTATACCATTCCCGCGGCAGAATTGCATAGCATTTACCGCTCAAAACCGTTACCGGAAACGCAAAACCAGAGCCGGTGAAAACATTCTCATCCGACTCTGGTTTTTCTATTACATGATTTCAGGACACCACTCATCCTGTCCCGAATCAGGCCTTCGTCCTGTATAAGCCCAGAAAAATAACGCGCTCTTCCGATGTATCCGTGTCCGGGAAAGACAGGATCAGACTGTTTTTCTGCTCATCTTCCCACCTTGTCGTCTTTCCCTCAAGAATCTGATTCTCTCCCACCAGCAAATCTTCAAGTAATTCTGCCGCCTGATGAGCCAGCGTCTGCAGTACCGTTTGAAATTCAGATTCCGGAACCGTTATGGCATATTCCACAGATACCAGTTGATCATTCTGAAAAGAAAAGATTTCCTGAATATCATCCGACAGACTGGAAATGCTGATCGAATGAATGATTCGCGGATACGCTTCTCCTAACGTGGTATCAACATCATCTTCCGAAAGCTGCGTCTTCTGCAAAACATCTTCCATAGACATATCAAATTTCACATTCCCGGGCGACAGGGTGGAATGGCTGAAATCAACGGCATACAGAAAGATGTTGCTGTTATTTTGGGAACTCTGTGAGGAACATGCAGCTAAAAAACAACAGCAAATCCCCAAAAAGATCCTGCAAATTACCGTTGAAGTAAAACGAATATTACGATTTTCAGTATTCATAATACCTTCTCTCCCTTTTACTTCTGATATTCCTCAATTCTGCAAACATGTTCTTTTGTCTTTTTATTATAATTAATTCCTACCAGAAGCAAGTTTCCCTGATATTCTTCCAGACTTCTGCAATATTCTTTGTCCTTAATCTGCGCAAGCGCACCCTCTGCTGTTTTGTCCCATTTCAGTTCTACAACCAGCGCCGGTTTGTCCTGGTATCTTTTTCTTGGTACGAAAACAAGATCCGCAAACCCTTTTCCCCCAGGCAGTTCACGGTAAACCGTGTAAAAATTCCGTGCTGCATACAGCGCCAGTGAAATCGTATAGCTCAACGCATTTTCATCATTGTACTGAAGCTGTGACGTTTCAAAATGTGCCAGCCGAATTCCCTCTGCTACCTGTGTTTCCTGTTTTTCCCACACAGCCTGCAGAAGATCTGCGGAATTTTTCAGTGCCTTTGAAATATCTCCCCATTGGGAAACGGTTACCGCACTGGCATATTCTGACTGTACCTCGGCATTCGGAATAAAAACATATTTATTCTGTTCCTCATAACCAAGATATCCAAGATGAATCAGCAGTGTCAGCACATCATCCTCTGTCCGGAAAGTTGTCATATCATTCGTAAAACTGCCCGTGTTCACCGGAATCTTTTTCCCTGCCATCATCTGCAGTACGTCATCCCGCAGGCCGTCAAAATTCAGATCAATATACCACTGTAGTGCTTCAAATGTTTCTGTCTGATTCCAGTAATTGCCGATTTTCCGGAATCGCATGGCATTGACAACCGAACGCGGGCTGTAAACCGAACTTTCTCCCGGGAACGAATAGCCGTCATACCAGTTTTTAATTTCTGCCAGATCCATCTGATACCGGCCGCAGAGTTCTTCTACTTCCTGCTCCGTAAATCCTACATATTCTGCGAGCGGCCCTGGATCAAGCATTGTAAATTCATCAAACATATTCAGTGCAGAATGGGTTCCATATTTTTTGATCGGCAGAATACCCGTCAGATAGGCAAGTGCTACGTAAACCTTATCTTTCAGAAAATCCCGCAGGAAATCAAGATACTCTTCCTGTGCTTTTTTATCCTGCTGATATTCCCGGAAAACACAGTCCCATTCATCAATGATAATGACAAACGACTGTTTTGTTGCCGCATAAATATCCTGCAGCGATTCTACCAGATCCGTATCGTCAAAGTAGTCCACGTCCGGATAACTGTTTTTCAGTTCCCGCAGCAGCATTCTTCGAACACGGTCAATCACCTGGCCAATTTCCTTGCTCCGGCTCAGAAATTCCTGCATATTCAAAAAAATCGTAGGATATTGATTTAAGTGCTGTGCAAATACAGCATTTTGAGAAATTTTCAATCCAGAAAAAAGTTCTCTGGAATCGCATTCCTTCCCATAATAAGCCGTCAGCATATCCGCCGTCATAGATTTTCCAAAGCGCCGCGGACGGCTGACACAGACATATCTCTGCACAGTATTAATCACCTGATTGGTATACTCGATCAGCCCTGTTTTATCCACATAAATTTCGGACTGAACCGCTTTTGCAAATTTTTCATTTCCCGGATTCAGATAAACTCCCATATTCCACCTGCGCCTTTCTCTTTCTACCTCTATCATACGATATTCTTGCCTTAAGTTCAATTTAGCATAAGTTGAAAAATGCCAGAATGTTTTTAACTGAGGCAAAACATTCTGGCTGTTTTTTCTGGGATTGCTATGAGTCAATTAATTAATGAATAAAGAACGCGTCCTCTTCCTCGTCTTCCACAACCGGTGTCATCGGGTTATACTCGGTTTCCACCAATTTTTTCACCAGCTCGTGATCGAAGTTGCGGCGGATTTCACAGGTTCTGTCGAAAATCATGGTTGCTTCATCCCCTGGGGTGCATGCCGGCCAGTTCGGGAGGGATGGGGTTTCCGGACTTCCGTAGCGGGCAAAGTTGATCCAGGCGGTGGCCATACGCTCCTGCAGACGGTCTGTTTCGCCCGGGACATTGCATACGGCGATGCGGTCGATGTTATGGAATACGAACGGAATCTCGGCACAATGCCATGCGGCTTTTCCGCCATCGATCGGGAATTCATAGGTAAACTGATAGGAATAAGTCGGCGCTTCTGTAAACTCCGATTTCTGACGAATGAATTCGATCGTGTCCGGACGGAAGAACGTATCCACAGACCACAGATCGGCAATTGTTTTGTCCGGATATGCTTTTTCAAAAAGAGAAATCAGCTCCGGCGTTGCATCGCCATATTTTCTCGTCAGGAACGCAATCTGTTCCTCACGGTTCATCTCATGTTTTCCCGGCACAACCGGTCCAAAATCAAACTCACCGATGTTGGTTCCTGCCAGCACAGGAATCGTTTTAGCGTGATCCGTAAATCCGCACTTGATCGGATTTCCGCGGAACCAGCCATTCTCCATCGGTCCCTGTCCGATATAGCAGCCTTTCGCAGCAACCTCTGCCTCAACTTTATTGTACGCATTTGACAGCTCATAATACGGGATCGTCTCAAGCTTCTCCACCTCGGATTCGTCCAGATTCAGTTCTTTTAACAGAGCCTTCACAATCGCGGTGCCGTCTCCGTCCTCTTTCTGATAAACCTTTGCCTCATAAACACCGCTCTCGATGATACCCTTCTGGAACAGGCCGTCTGCTGCCGGCGTATTCATCAGCGTTGCCACCTTCATACCGCCGCCGGACTGACCGAAAATCGTAACATTCTCCGGGTCTCCGCCGAATGCCGCGATATTGTCATGTACCCACTGCAATGCAGCTACCATATCTGCGTTTCCTGCATTCGCAGAATTTTTGTATTTTTCGCCAAACGGCGAGAGATCGAGATAACCGAGGATATTCAGCCGATGGTTCACGGAAACAACAACGACATCACCGAACTCGCTTAAGTGATCCCCCTCATATGCCACATGCTCAATCGCAGAGCCGGCGCTGAAGCCGCCGCCGTGGAGCCATACCATGACCGGCTTTTTCGCACCCGGATCAAGACTCTGTGTCCAGACATTCAGGTTCTGGCAATGCTCGTCCTGCGGCCAGTAACGATGCGGTACCAGCACCTCCATGTTCGGCTCATCCTGCTTTAAAAGCGGACATACATAGCCGTACGCCAGCGCATTTTTGATTCCTTTCCATGGTTTCACCGGCTGCGGCATCTGGAAACGGTCCGCCTCGGCGTAATGGATTCCATGAAACGCGTATGTCGTATTCAGGCGGAAGCCACGTACCTTTCCCGCCTTTGTCTCTACTACCGGATCTGTTTTACTGCATACAAAATAATCTCCCATATTTCAGCTACCTTCTTTCTATCCTGTTCTGTGACGCGCAGTTTCCAAAAAGCCACCGCAAAATCCCCCTGATCTTTCCGTTTTTGCACCGGTCTTTGAAGCATCTGTTGTTTTTGCATTTACGCATCTGCTCCTTATTATACCAGACAATTTTTTCAGAAACAATTCTTTTCACTTTTATTTTCGGCTGTTTATATCAACAAAGTCCGAAAATCACGTCAAAAATGGATATTTCCATCACAACTTCAAAGTGCTACAATAAAAAAGAAGGTAAAATCAACGTAAAAAAGGGGACTACTATGACGAAAACAGTACAAAAGAGCAAAGCCCGCGATATGACCCAGGGCTCTATCTGGAAACAGCTTCTTCTCTTCTCGCTTCCGCTGATGGCCGGAAATCTCTTCCAGCAGCTTTACAACACCGTTGACAGCATCGTTGTCGGCAACTTTGTCGGCAAGGAAGCACTCGCCGCCGTCGGCTCCGTCGGTCCGATCATCAATTCTCTGATCGGCTTTTTCATGGGACTTTCCACCGGTGCCGGTGTCATTATCTCTCAGTATTATGGCGCAAAGGCGGATGAAAAGGTCAGCCGCACCGTCAGCACGACACTGGTGATGACGTTTATTCTCTCCATTGTCTTTACCATTCTCGGCATTCTCATCACGCCGTACATGCTTCGCATGATGAGCACACCGGACGATGTCATCCGTGAGTCGGCAACGTATCTTAAAATTTACTTTGGCGGTGTTGCCGGTCTGATGTTCTACAACATGGGCTCCGGCGTTCTCCGCGCTGTCGGCGATTCCCGCCATCCGCTGTATTTCCTGATTTTTTCCGCTGTTGTCAATACCGTGCTCGATCTTTTGTTTGTCGTTTCCTTCGGCATGGGAATCGAGGGTGTGGCGCTTGCAACCGTTATTGCACAGTGCCTTTCGGCGGTTCTGACGCTGTATGTGCTGACCACAACAGACGGCCCATACCGCATCTGTTGGAAAAAGCTCTGCATGGACTGGTCTTTGCTGTACCGCATCGTCTGCGTCGGACTGCCGGCAGCGATCCAGCAGATGGTGACTTCCGTTTCCAACGTTTTCGTGCAGTCCTATATCAATGTATTCGGCTCGGATGTTATGGCAGGCTGGAGTGCCTGCATGAAAATCGACCAGTTTATGATGCTGCCGATGATGAGTGTTGGTCTTGCTTCGACCACCTTCACCGGACAGAACGTCGGTGCCAGCTACATTGACCGTGCAAAGAAGGGTGCTACAACCGCATTCCTGCTTGCTGAGCTTGTAACCATTGTGATGATGATTCCTCTGCTGATTTTCGCCCCGCAAATGGTCTATCTGTTTAACCAGGAGACAGCTGTGATTCGTTACGGAACCCTGTTCCTGTATCTGCTCTCCCCGTTCTACATTCTCTGCTGCGTCAACCAGGTTTATTCCAACGTCCTGCGTGGCGCAGGAGACACCAGAACACCAATGATCGTAATGCTCGGAAGCTTCGTCGTGTTCCGCCAGATTTACCTGTTTGTGATGTCTCATATATTTGATTCCATCATTCCGATTGCACTTGGTTATCCGGCGGGATGGCTGGTATGCAGTGTTCTGATTTATGCCTGCTATCGGAAATTCCGGTGGAATAAAGGGATGCAGAAAAATTGAAGGATTCCTTTCCTGACATAAGCAAAAGGGGCTGTTGCACTAAGAAAAATTATCACAAAATATAGATTTTCGTCTGCTAAATAATTCTATATTTTGTAATGTTTTCACGTAGTGCGACAGCCCATTTTTTCGCATTATTTTTTCAGGAGTGCTGCTGAATGCTCTTTAATCAGAACAACTCTGCAATCGCCGCGATCTTCTCGCAGTTTTCCGGCAGCGGGCCGTTTATTTTCGGTGACTGGCGTGTCGCCACGTAACGGCTTGCGATTCCGGCAGAGGCTGCACCGTGGCAGTCAGCGATGTCGTCATTTCCTGTCATCAGGCATTCTGCCGGATCGAGGTGATACTGCTTCAGCAGCATCTCATAAAACGCCGGATCCGCTTTTTCACACCGGCATCCGATGAGAGCAGGATTCCGTCAAAGTATCTTGTCAGACCGAGCAGGGAAATTTCCGGCGCGGTGAAAAGCGCCTGTGCATTGGACAGCAGAAAAATCTTCTTTCCTGCGTCTTTTAAACGCTGTAGCATTTCCGGCACGCCCGGGAACAGTTTCAGTTCTTCTATTGAAATCACACGGAACATTTTCGCCAAATCCGCAATTTCTTCTTCCGTTACCGAAACAGCTTGATCCTCAAACAGCTGCCGGAACACATCGGCAATGTCGATTTCCGGTACATGGCTGCCGCGGCATTCCATTCTAAGTGCAGCCTCCTGCTCTTTGATTTTTGTCTCATACGCCATCCGGAGTTCTTTCGGCTCATAGGCGGCGCCTTTCATCCCAAAGAACAGGCTCATTTTTTTCCAGAGATACGCTTTCTTTTCATTCGTATGTATATCTACCAGGGTTCCATATAAATCAAAGATATAATTCTGATACATCCTTCATCATCCTTTCTGTACGGAAGATTTTCCACACGACACGTATTCTACCAGACTTTTCTCCACAATTCCATGTCTTTTTTCCAGACTTCCTATCTTTTTTCTCTACCCGGGCTGTCCATCAGACCAGATCGTTGAAACCTGTTTTGTCTTGCTCTCTGTAAGAAAGAATCCTGCCCGGAGGGCTTTTTACTTTATCGGAAAATTCAACGAAGTTTCTGGTAACGCAAAAAAATTCCCCTGTACAGATTTTGTCCGCAACAGGGGAATTCATTACATCTCACAGTTTTCTGCGAATTGTAACCTTTGATTTACTTTCTCGCATCCAGCATTTCTTTTACCAGACGAATATACTCCGGTGTCGTTCCGCAGCAGCCGCCGACAATGCCTGCACCCGCGTCTACCAGAATGTTCATATATTTTGCAAACGTCGGCGCATCCATGCTGTAGATTGCCTCACCGGTCGGCGTGATTTTCGGCAGGCCGGCATTCGGCTTTACGATAACCGGTACTCTTGCCACTTTTTTCATGGAATTTACGACTGCCTCAAGCTGATCCGGTCCGACCGAGCAGTTCAGTCCTACGGCGGATGCTCCCATTTCCTGCAGTGTCTCAACTGCTTCCACAGCGTTTCCGCCGAACAGGGCAGAACCGTCTGCTTCCAGCGTCAGAGAACACATAATCGGCAGATCGCAGACAGAAAGTGCAGCATCCATAAAGACACACGTTTCGTCTACGCTCAGCATCGTCTCCGCTACCAGAAGATCAACGCCTGCATTTGCTACCGCTGTTACCTGCTCTGTGTAGGATTCCAGCAGCTCTTCATAAGAGAGATCGCCTTTTGGCTGCAGCATTTTTCCCGGCGTAGAAAAATCTCCCGCAATCAGCGCACCTGTTCCGGCAAGCGCTTTTTTCGAGATATCCACCAGGCGTGCATTCAGCTCCTCCACCTCGTTTTCTCTTCCATAATCCGCTAATTTCAGTCTGTTTGCACCAAAGGTCGGCGCATAGACAATCTGGCTTCCCGCCTCCACGTAAGCCTTCTGTAAATTTGCCAGAATATCAGGATGCTCCAGAACCCAAAGTTCTGTACTGACTCCTTTTGGCATTCCCGCTTTTGTCAGATTTGATCCGGTTGCGCCATCCAATAAAATGACACCTGCTCCGGCAAGCTGTTCAAATTCTTCTCTTGTCATTTTCTTTTCTCCATTCTGCCCGAGTTCCCTGCAGCACATGTCCGCGTATACTGACAAATCCCGGCTGTTTTTTCTGAACCTGCCGCGCTTTTCGCGTCAAATTCATGTTCAGTATAGCATTGTATTGTTTTCCCGACAAGTAGAAAAGAGGTATCCGTTTTGGATACCCCTTCGTCTGTTTCTGTTCACGAATGTTCAGCAAACCCCGACATTCTCAATCATGATGCGCGTCTGAATGATGTGTCTCCGAATGATGCGTCTCCGAATGATGTGTCCTGCCCGAGCTGTTCCCTCCACCGGATGTGGTATTTTTCGGTGACCCAGGAGACAAATTTGTTCCCTGGTTCACACGGGTTGCTTTCTGTCCATTTTCCACCTGCGAGGATGCCGATACCGTTGAAACACCCGAATCGGAACTGTTTTCCGTTGCAGCATTTTTTCCACACGCAACGAAAGCCAGTACTGCTGTACCGACAAGTACGGAAATTACTGCCTTCTTCATTTCTCCACCTTCTTTCCTGGTACATCGTTTTCGCCTGAACATTAGAGCGTGTCTGAAAAATTATTTCCGCAATTTGCGAGATACACTCTGGTTGTAATTTCATTTTAAATGAACTTCTTACTATTGTCAATTTACTCTACAAATTCCCTATTATTTTCTTTTTTTTGTTCAAAAATATTTTCAGACACAAACAGCAGCCGGACCCCTCTCCCGGATCCGGCTGCCGTTTGTCCTGTATCGTATGCTTTTATTCTGCAGTGCTTGAAGACGTCGAATCAGTGCCTGTGCTGCTTGTCGATGTCGTTTCGGTACTGCCTGATGTCGTGCTGTCAGACGTTGTACTGTCCGTTGCGGTACTGTCCGTTGTTGTGCTGTCGGTTGTGGTTCCATCTGTGGAATCTGTAGAAGCGCTGTCAACTGTCATCGTATACAGATCTGCGTCCGTTACTTCAAGTTTTTTCCAGTTGGATGCGACCTTGATATCGCTCTCCTTTACCCATCCATCCAATGTATCGTTGTACTTATCCGATTTGCGGTTGGAAATGATAGTCTGTCTTCTGGACTCGGTTTTGTCCTCGTCGAATGCTTTATCTACACGGATCACATAATATGCATCGTCGCCTTCGATGACACCGTCATAATACTCGCCATCCTTCAGCTTTGCTGCTTCTTCCGCTACTTTATCTCCAAGAGAACAGGTATCGTCATCGTCTTTCTCCGATCCGGTTCCAAAGGATGTCTCGGAAGAGGTCAGATAAGAAACCTCAGAGGAGGAATCGCTGGCGGAACTGCTCGATGTGCTCGCGCTTGAAGCGTCGGATGCGCTTGTGTCGGAAGCATCGGAAGAAGAGCTGCTCTCATCGGAGCTGTCGGCAGAATCGGTGGAATCTGCGGTATTCTCCGCATTTAACTGATCGTTCAGCTCCTTGCGCAGATCGGTAAACGATGCGGCTGCAGGATCCTCAGACTCTTTTAAGAGATCCAGGAATCTCTGTGCGATTTCTTTCTTTGCCGCTTTTTCCTCGTCCGTCAAATCAATCGTTTTTCCATCGTCATCCTTCTCGGTTCCTGCTGTGGATACCGTGATGTAGCTGATGGAGGTCTGCTTTGCCTCTTCATCGGATACCTCGGTATCTACATCTGCGATGATCGGATCATAAATTTTGGTTTGAATAACATACAGCTCCAGTGCATCCTGGATGTCCTCAACGGTTGCGTGCAGCTTTTTCATCACATCGTCACCGTTCTTATCTGCGAATGCCTGTGCAGCCTCTTTCGCCTGCTGTTTTTCCTCGTCTGTCAGGGAAATTCCGTATTCCTCTGCGTGCTGCCGCATCAGAAGCTCTTTTTCGATCGTATCAAGAGACTGCTCCTTGAACGTTTCCCCGGTAGTCTTTCCATCGTCGCCTTCCTTGTCGTACATCTCAGACGGCATCTGCATTCCGTACATCGAGTACATCTTGGAATAATAATTGTACATGGTTGCCTGCTGATATCTCAGCATGAAATTTGCCTGTCCGAGTGTAATCGACTCGTCATTTACAGTAACTGCCGTTTTTGTTCCGTCCACATTGTCGGAACCGCAGCCAGTCAGTCCCATCGCTGCCATCGAAGCACTCAGCATAACGCAGACTGCTTTTGCTTTTAAATTTTTCATTACTTCCTCCTCATGCAGGGCGAAATGTATGCTCAAAAAGAGTTTTTCTTTTTACACGTTCGAATTTCCGGTCCTGCATCGATTTTTATAAACGCTTTTCCTATTATACCCTTTTTGTTGATACAGGGCAACTTTTTTCTTCCCTGTTCACGCCTTTTTCACACGATTTTGTGGTTATGCGAGTATTTCACTCCTGTGTGATCTGCAGCAGATCTTCCACCAGTGCATGGCTCTTCTCCAGCAGATCGATCTTTTCCTTTGAATTTCTCCGCCGCGGCGTGTAGACAAACGCCAGCGACTCCATCTGGAATTTCAGTTCGTCTCGGTATTTCTGCAGCAGCTCCGGAATCCGCGCCACATCGATTTTTGCATGCTGCTGTAAGGTGACTCGTACCGAATCGCCCATCTGTTTCAGCTCCGTCACATACGCACAGTGCGCCAGCGCTTTCAGTTCTGCAACAGCCAGAAGATTCTGTACATTTTTCGGCGGTTCCCCGAAGCGGTCGGTCAGCTCCTCCGTCATGTCCTCATACTCTTCCTTATTTTCAATCGCCGCAATTCGCTTATAGGTGTCAAGCTTCAGAGACTCGTTGCTGATGTAGCTGTCCGGAATATAGGCACTGACATTCAGATCAATCGTTGTCTCGAACGCTTCTGCCGGTGCGATGCCCTTCGCCTCCTGGACAGCCTCTGCGAGCATTTTACAATAGAGATCGTATCCAACCGATTCCATATGGCCCGACTGCTCTGCGCCCAGCAGATTTCCGGCGCCTCGGATCTCAAGGTCACGCATCGCAATTTTAAAGCCGCTTCCCATCTCCGTAAATTCACGGATCGCATGGAGACGCTTCTCCGCCACTTCCTTCAACATCTTGTTTCTGCGGTACATCAGAAATGCGTAGGAAGTCCGATTCGACCGTCCGACGCGGCGCGGAGCTGATAGAGCTGTGACAGTCCCATCTGGTCGGAATCATGGATAATCATGGTATTGACATTCGAAATATCGAGTCCTGTCTCAATGATCGTTGTTGACACGAGCACATCAATCTCTCCGTTGATAAATCCGTACATGATCTTCTCGAGCTCGCGCTCCTTCATCTGCCCGTGCGCAAAGCCCACATTTGCATCCGGCACGAGCTTCTGGATCGTGTTCGCCATATCCGCAATCGACTGGACACGGTTATAGACATAGTAAACCTGCCCGCCCCGCGCAAGTTCACGGTTAATCGCCTCGCGGACCATTTCTTCATTGTATTCACAGACAAAGGTCTGGATCGGCTGGCGATCCTGCGGTGCTTCCTCGAGCACACTCATATCCCGGATGCCAATCAGGCTCATATGCATGGTACGCGGAATCGGTGTCGCCGTCAGTGTCAGAACATCCACATTTTTTTGCAGCTGTTTGATTTTTTCTTTATGCGTCACGCCGAACCGCTGCTCCTCATCGACAATCAGAAGGCCAAGATCTTTGAACTTCACATCCTTTGAAAGAACGCGGTGTGTTCCAATGACAATATCCACGAGTCCTTTTTTCAGATCCTCCAGCGTTTTTTTCTGCTCTGCCGGCGTGCGGAACCGGCACAGAAGATCAACGCGCACCGGAAAGTCCTTCATGCGCTCAACGAACGTATTGTAATGCTGCTGTGCCAGAATAGTGGTCGGAACGAGGTAGACGACCTGTTTGCTCTCCTGTACTGCCTTGAACGCTGCACGGATTGCAACCTCGGTTTTGCCGTATCCGACATCGCCGCAGATCAGGCGGTCCATGATCTTTTTGCTCTCCATGTCCGCCTTTGTCGCCTCGATCGCCGCAAGCTGATCGTCCGTCTCCTCAAACGGAAACAGTTCCTCAAATTCCTTCTGCCAGATCGTATCCTTTCCGAACTGATAGCCGGATGACGCCTGCCGCTCGGCATACAGCTTCACGAGATCCTGTGCGATATTTTTTACCGCATGGCGAACCCGTGTTTTCGTCTTATTCCATTCCTGACCGCCGATTTTATTCAGCTTCGGCACCTTTGCAGCTTCGCCGGACGCATACTTCTGCAGCGTATCGAGCTGGGTGGCCAGCACATAGAGGTTCGATCCGCCCGCATACTCGATTTTCATATAATCACGCGTTACGCGGTCCATCTCAATTTTCTCGATGCCGCGGTAAATACCAAGACCGTGGCTCTCGTGCACGACATAGTCACCGATCGAAAGATCCGCAAAATTCTGGATTTTCTGACCGGAATACTCCGATTTCTTCCGGTTTTTCTTCTTCTCTTTTCCAAAAATATCCGTCTCTGTAATCAGCACAAATTTCTGCATCGGATATTCAAAGCCTCTGCGGGCCGCGCCGTGGATCAGCATGACCTCGCCCGGTTTCAGAACACGCTTCTCATTCTCGCTGTAGAAGGCCGGAATCTCCTCATTCTGCAGGTCCTCCGCCAGATGCTGCGCCCTCGTCCGCGACGGACTCGCCAGTACAATACGGTAACCCGCTTTTTTCCAGGATTTCAGATCTTTTACCAGAAGCGGGAACTGATTGTTATACGAATTAACCGATTTCACCGTCACACTGAACTCGTCACGGATATTCCACTCGCCCTTCTGCGGCTCCATCAGCGACACGGCAACACAGCCGCAGCGGTTCAGTTTTGCCACAAGCTCCGCCGTACTGCACATCAGCTTCGCCTGTCCCGGCAGGAGGTATCCCTTTTCGAGACGGTGGCTCACGCTCTCCTGAAATTCTGCTTCCAGCGCATCGGCACACTCGATGATGCGGTTCGGCTCATCTAGGAAAATGCGGCTGTTCTCCGGCAGATACTCAAGAAACGAGACGGTCTCCGGATAAAAATAATGAAGATACTGCTCCGCTCCCTGCAGAATTTCGCCTTCTCCGATCCGGTCGCAGATTTCCTCTGCTGCACGGCGGATCCTTGCCGCTTCCTCTGTCATCATTTTGTCGCGGAATTTTGTGCTTTGCGCTTTCGCCTCTTTTTTTATAGCTTTTACGCCGCGCGCAATCGTATCCTCTGTTAAAATCAGCTCCGATGCCGGATAGATTGTGATCTCCTCGAGGTTTTCAATCGACCGCTGGCTCTCCGCATCGAAGCTTCGGATGGAATCTATCTCATCGCCCCAGAGCTCAATCCGGATCGGGTTCTGTTCCGTCAGCGGATAAATATCGAGAATGCCGCCGCGGACGGAAAACTGACCGGTCGACTCCACCTGAAAGGTACTCTCATAGCCGAGCCGCACCAGCTCTTTTCTTATTTTATCCAGATCGAGTTCGCTGTCATTGCGCAGATGGATGCAATGTTTTTCGAACACGCCAAGAGGCAGAAGAAAGTCCATACATCCCCCTACACTGGTGATGATGGTAACTTCCTTCCGCTCAAGAAGTGCCTGGATCACCTGAAGCCGCTGCCGGATCAGCAGATTTCCGTGAATGTCTGCCTGATAGAAAATCAGGTCCTTCGCCGGATAATACAGCGTCTCCGCATCGTACAGCCGGTAATCCTCATATAATTCTTTTGCTTTTAATTCATTTTCCGCGATCAGAAGCCGCACCGGGGCATCCTCGGAGAGGCCTGCGATCATGTGGGCTTTCTGGCTTTCCAGACAGCCCGAGATCACCGTCACACCTGCGGTTCCTTTTTTCAGATCACGGAACAGCTCGTCAAAACGGGCAATTTCTTTGATCGGTTCTAATAACGCTTTCATTTTCCTTACTCTGCCGGGTTTGCAGATTTGCGGTTATACTCATTCATAGCTGCGTCCACATCCCCGTTCAGCATCTGCTCAATTGCTTTTGCCGCATGCTCGATCGCCAGATTTACAAGGGGACGTTCGTCTTTCGTAAACGGACTTAACACGTAGTCCGCCAGATCCCAGTTTTTCGGTTTCTCACCGACGCCGACCTTCACACGCATAAAACGGTCGGTACCGAGATTGGCGATGATGTTTTTGATGCCGTTGTGGCCGCCCGCGCTTCCTTTTTTACGGATGCGGATCTGTCCCGGTGCCAGGCTGATGTCGTCATACACCACGATCAGCTCGCTCTCCGGATCTGCCTTGTAATAGTTTACCAGCTCCCGCACGGACTCACCGCTCAGGTTCATATATGTCATCGGCTTTGCAACGATAACCTTCTGACCTGCGATCATGCCTTTTCCGAACAGAGCCTTGTGGCCTGTACCGGAGGAAGAGATCTGATATTCATCGATCAGATAATCGATGGTATCAAATCCGACATTGTGCTTCGTCCCTTCGTACTGGCGCGTTGGATTTCCCAGACCTACTATAATATACATAAATTCTCCTGTCATCAGACCATTTTCCGGCGCAGTTTTTGTTCACGTCACGGTCAAAACGGATATTCTCCATCCACTTCGCTACTTGCGCATAACCGAATAGCTGCTTCGCCGCACCGAAAAATGATATATTGTTTTTCCATCTGTCATAAAGAAAGAACACGAACAAAAGAGCAGCCTTTTTCCTGCTCTTTTATTCGCTGAAATGCTTCGGCAATGTTTAGTTAAAGTATACCAGCTCGCTCTCCGGCTTTTTGGCCGGTTTGATTTCTTTTGCATACAGAACCGGGCCTTCGCCATCGTAAACCTTCATATAGCCCCATTTTACCGTTGCAGTCACGTCAACCCAGGAACCCATTACGAGAGATTTGGCGCTTGCGCATTTGCAGACATAGCCGATAAAAGAAGTATCATCTGCACAGCAGGTCATTGCCATACGACCCGGAACAAAGAAATCGGCTCCGACATCCTTGCTCTTTAATACCATACCGCGGAAATGAACAGTCTTGCCCTCGTAACGCTCCGGGTTGTCGCCCATATCGACATACCAGATTCCGTAATCGGCATCGTCGATCTCGATCACATCGGCATCGGTATCAAACGGCATCTGATCCTCAAAAATGTTGTCAATTTCGCCTTCTTCGTTCTCAAACAGAACGTCGCATGCCTGATTGACTACTTTGATGCTGCGGCGGAATGCCGGAAGCGGATCTTCCGGACGACAGCGGTTGAACATAACCATATCCGCATTTTTTGCCATCTCCATGAAAACAGATTTCATATTCTGCATATAAATCTGGAAGCAGCTTGCATCGACCGTCACAATCTCCTGTACAATGCCCCAGCCGCGCGGCAGCTCCATTTCTTCCAGTTTTTTTACACTCCAGAGCGGATTGTATTCCAGAATAATACGCTCCGGGCGATATTTACGGTTCAGTTTTTTCAGGTAATCTAAGGTAAACTGCTCCGGTCCTTCTACGATTTCCAGTACTGTATTGTGTTTGAGCAGTTCTTTTTCGTCATACTCTACCTCACCCTCTTCGGTTGTGATCAAAAGGGTCGGCCCGTCAATCTGGAAATATTCCTGTGCTACGGTAAAATTGATAAAAGAGGTTTTTCCACTCTCCAGAAATCCTGTTATGAGATAAATCGGAATTTCTACTTCGTCTTCTTCGTACATTTTGTACCTCCGTTGTCTTTGACGTACTCCCGGAATCTTTCTGCACTTGCTTTTGCGGCTGAGATTCCGGGCGTGCCTTTTGCTTTGTCTCTAAATCAAGAAAAAAGCTGCCACATCGGATTTTGTTTCTGATGCGGCAGCTTCACTACAGTTCACAGGTACCCTGCGGACCGTAATTTTCGCAGCTACTTTGTATTTTTACAGTCCGAACAGCTCTGCCAGCTTATCTTCTGCTAATTTGGAACCGATGACACAGATTCTTCCGGTGAATTCCGGTGCTCCGTCACGTACTTCGTACTCTTCCGGAACCATATCGAAATAGATCCACTGTCCATCGGCGCCTGCTACCATACCTTTGGCCCGAAGAACCATACCATAAGCGGTATCCTCGGAAAGTTTCTTTAAGATGCCTTCGATCTGCTCTTTGGTGAAGGTCTTCACAGTCTCCTGACCCCAGCTTGTGAAAACTTCGTCTGCGTGGTGATGATGGTGATGCTCATGGTCGTGATCGTGACCGCAGCAGCATTCGTCATCATGGTCATGATGGTGATGCTCGTGTTCCTCGTGATCGTGACCGCAGCAGCATTCGTCATCATGGTCGTGATGATGGTGCTCGTGCTCCTCGTGATCGTGACCGCAGCAGCACTCGTCATCATGATCGTGATGATGGTGCTCATGCTCCTCATCGTGGTCATGGCCGCAGCAGCACTCGTCGTGGTCATGATGATGGTGATGATGCTCTTCCTCTTCTACCTGCGCAAGGTTGATGATGGCACCTTCCATCGTATCGAGTACTTTCTTACCACCCAGTACTTCAACCGGTGTGGTAATAATGTGTGCTTCCGGATTCAGTTCGCGGAGCATTTTTACAGCTGCCTCTACTTTTTCCGTATCGGCTTTATCGGTACGGCTCAGGATGATGGTTCCTGCGCTCTTTACCTGATTCTCGAAGAATTCGCCGAAGTTTCTGAGATACATTTTGCATTTCATAACGTCGACTACGGTTGTTGCGGAATTCAGGGCTACGCCTGCTTCTTTTTCTACGCCGTCTACCGCTTTGATGACGTCGGAGAGTTTACCTACGCCGGACGGCTCGATGATGATGCGGTCCGGGTGATATTTGGTGATAACGTCTTTTAATGCTGCGCCGAAGTCTCCCACAAGAGAGCAGCAGATGCAGCCGGAGTTCATTTCACGGATTTCGATACCGGCATCTTTTAAGAAGCCTCCGTCGATTCCGATTTCACCGAATTCGTTCTCGATCAGGACAACCTGCTGGCCTTTCAGTGCGTCTCCGAGGAGTTTTTTGATCAGGGTTGTTTTTCCTGCGCCCAGGAAACCTGAAATAATGTCTATTCTTGTCATTGATTTAACCTCTTTATCTTGTTGATTCCGTTTATAGTTAGCTGCAAAAGGGCCGAAGTTTATCCTCCGCCCCACACTCACGCTTATTATAGCAACCATAGAACAAAAAATCAAGAGAATTTCCCTTGCTTTTTCTGCATTTCACCATTATAATATATTACATGTCTTTTCTACTTTAACGCGTTGAATGGGCAAATCATTTTACCTATGAATGGGGGATTTTTTTATGAGTGGAACGAAAGAAAAAAAACTCAATCTGCCACAGTCACTGCTTTTGCTGCTGCTGATCATCGTATCCGTCGCAGTCTGTATCCGCCTGAAAACCGGCGGTCCTATGATCGGCCTGTTTGCAAGCTGGATTTTTATCTATCTGTTTTGTAAGATTTTCGGTATTTCTTACGCCAACATTGTTGCCGGCGCATACGATGCCATCCGTATGGTCGTCCCGACGCTCTGCCTTCTGATGGCCATCGGTGTCATGATCGGCACCTGGCTGCAGAGTGGCACCATTGCCACCATCATTTCCTGGGGCTTAAAAATGATTAACCCGTCCTGGCTGCTGCCTCTGACGCTGCTGTTCTGCTCCATTTTGAGTATTGTAACCGGTACTTCCTATGGTTCCGTCGGAAGCGCAGGTGTTGCCATGATGGCGATCGGAAACGCCATGGGTATCCATCCTGGCATGGTAGCCGGTGCTGTCATCTGCGGTGCCATGTTCGGTGACAAATTAAGTCCTCTTTCCGATACCACAAACCTTGCTCCGGCCGTTGCAGATGCAAAACTTGGCGATCATATCCGCTCGATGCTCTGGACCACCCTTCCAACGTATGTGATTACCTTAATTCTTTTTACTATTCTCGGTTTCCAGCAGACCAGCGGAAGCTATACCGAGGGAAGCATTACCGTTTACATCGATGCTTTAAACGGTGAATTCCAGCTCGGATGGATTACCATGATCCCTGCCATCCTGATTATTGTATTGCTCCTCTGCAAAGTAAATGCGATCTCTGCACTTGGTCTTTCCAGCTTCGCTGCCGGATTTGTTTCCTATTTTGTGCAGCACGATACTCTGCAGGACATCATCCGCACAGCTTACAACGGTTACACAACCGCAATCGAAGAACCGGTATTACAATCCATCTTAAACCGCGGCGGCATGGGAAGCATGCTCCAGTACGTAGCCATTATCTGCTTTGCTGTCGGCATGGGCGGCATGCTGGAAAAACTCGGTGTACTGGATCACATTCTTCAGGCGATTGTAAAGAGAATCAACAGCGATGGAAGTATGATCCTGGCAACGATGATTGTCGGTTACGTGACCAGCCTCATCAGCTGCTCCCAGCCGATGGCACACGTTCTGACCGGCCGTCTGATGGCACCTGTCTTTCAAGAGCGCAAGGTTGCACCGGAAATTCTTTCCCGCTGCCTCGAAGACTCCGGAACTATGGCTGGTCCTATGATTCCATGGCATGGCTACGGCGTATACATGGCCGGCACACTTGGTGTTGCATGGTCGGCATTTTTCCCGTACTTATTCCTGCTTTACCTGACCCCGGTTTTCAGTATTTTCTATGGATTTACCGGAATTTCCATTAAGCATCTTCCGGAAACCAAAAACAATGAATCAAAAGAAGAGAAATAAGGCAAAAGCAGAAATCGTAACAGGAAATCATAAACAGAAACAAAAAAAGAAAAGGAAAAGAGAAAGAATGCAGACAAAACTTGTTCTTCTCGGAACCGGCACACCAAATGCGTGTCCGAATGCCAACGGACCTTCCTCCGCTGTCGTGGTCGGTGACCGTGCTTATCTGGTAGATTTTGGCCCTGGCGTTGTCCGCCAGGCCTCAGCCGCCTATTTTAACGGCGTGGATGCCCTGCGGCCGGATCTTCTGACCGTTGCCTTCTGTACGCACCTTCACACAGACCATACCGCCGGATACCCGGATCTGATTTTTACTCCGTGGGTGCTGGAGCGCCCGGTTCCATTGAAAGTTTTCGGGCCAAAGGGCTTACAGCACATGACCGATCATATCTTACAGGCCTATGAAACCGACATTGATTTCCGAATTCACGGTTTCGAAAAAGCAAACGAATCCGGCTACCGCGTTGAGGTAACAGAAATTGAATCCGGCATTGTCTACCGGGATGACCTGGTTACGGTGGAGGCTTTTCCGGTCAGCCACGGAACACTGGAATGCTACGGCTATAAATTCACCACACCGGACCGCACAATCGTCATCACCGGCGATACCGCTCCGCTGGATCTCGTGGCAGAAAAATCGAAAGGCTGTGATATCCTGCTGCACGAAGTGGAATACGCCGCCGGAATCTCCTGCCGCGAACCAAAATGGCAGAAATACCACCGGGAAGTGCATACGTTAAGCACGGATCTTGCCGGTGTTGCAAAAAAGGCAAATCCGAAACTGCTCGTTACGTATCACCGGATTTACCATATGAATGTACAGGATAACCACAAAAACCTTGCCGCCGAGATGGCATGGCGCGATGCCGCGATTCTGGATGAAATCCGGGATGCAGGGTATGACGGATATGTCGTGAACGGAAAAGACCTGGATGTATTTTAAAATACGGGGCAGCGTACCAATCTGGTTTACGAATTGGTACGCTGCCCCGTTCGTTTTGGGATGAGCCCGGAGACGCTTTCTATTTTCATTTACCCGACTGGCAGATTCTACCATACTCTGCGTTATTTCAGAACTGTTTTTTCTTTGACATTAACCTCCTCAGAACGTATAATCATAGTATTACAACTCTGGCAAAACAGCAGGATTTTCTGCTGTTTGTCGTTACAGGAACCTGATCCGCAGACGGCTTGCACAGTCTGCCTTTCGTTTGCGTTCCAGAAAGGATGTTTTATATGGCAGCTACTACTACGAAACCCATAAAAAGCGCCGGTAAAATTCCCGGCAGTACCTTGAAAATCATTGCGATGGTCTGTATGCTGATCGACCACACTGCAGCTGTACTTTTCGACCGAATCCTGATTTCCCGCGGTCTTCTGAATGCGGTGAACGCTTCGGACGGAGGCGCATCATTTCTCTCTACCGGAAACACAGCTGTGATTTATTATGCGGATATGATTATGCGCGCAATCGGAAGGATCAGTTTTCCGATTTTCTGTTTTCTGTTGATTGAAGGGTTCATGCATACGCATGATGTGAAAAAGTATGCGCTGAATCTTGGGATTTTTGCACTGGTTTCGGAGATCCCGTTCGATCTGGCATTTGCAGGAAAACCGTTTTATCTGAATTATCAGAATGTATTTTTCACTTTATTTATCGGCCTTGTGATGATGATTTTTCTGCAGAAAATCGATTCAAAAGCGCAAAAAGATGCCGGTGCATGGCAGAGGGCGAACTGGAAGGTTTCGGTTGGCAAGCTGCTGGTGATTGTGGCAGCCTGTGCAGTGGCCACGCTGTTGAAGACAGATTACAGTGCAATGGGAATTCTGACGATTGTGCTGATGTATAATATGAGAAAGAATAAAATGTACTGTATCGGAATCGGGTGTGCGGTGCTTACGCTGTTGAGTCTGAATGAAATCACCTGTTTTCTGGCTATGATTCCGGTGCATTTTTATAACGGAAAACGGGGATTGAATCTGAAGTATCCGTTTTATGCGTTTTATCCGGTGCATCTGCTGGTGCTGTTTGCGATTGCGGCGGTACTGGGGATGGCGGGGGTTGCGGTTGTTTAAAAAACGGACACCCGGAAGTGCACCTGCGCCGCCCCAGGACACAGTCCCAGACGACACAGACGCACTTCCGGGCTGACATTGAGGCGGGAGGTGGAGAGGTCTGGATTTGCTGCGCAAATCGGCGTGAGATTCTACTTAATATACTTCTTAACTTCCAACGGATACCCCAAAAGCTCTTCGCTGCGAATCACTTCAAAATTCTCCGGTTGAAAATCTTTGCGTAACGTCACAGTGTTCAGGCAATGATATCCCAATCTATGATAGAGTTTCATCGCTCCAAAATTTCGCGCAGCTACCTCAAGATAGACAGATTCAGAATACTTTTTTATCTCGGCTTCAACCAGCGCAATCGCATGACTTCCGTATCCGTTTCCCTGGTATTCCGGAAGTACGAAAAGATCTTCGATCCAGTCAACTTCCGCCCCGCGGCTTCCGAGATGCACAAATCCAATGGGGATCTCTTCTTTTAAGATAAAATAAAACACATGCCCTTTGTCTGTCCAGGCAGCAAGATTCTCCGCGGCCTCTTCGTCGGTTATAACATAATCACCATGAGCCAGCCAAAAGCCTCGAATCAGCTCTTTTGCAAGTTGTGCTTCGTTTTCATATTTCTGTAAAGCTATAATTTCATTCATTTTTTCATCTCCCTTGTTTTTTTAACCGAATCAAGTAAGTCCCCACCCACTGCTTATTACTTTTCGCAATGGAAGCAGGGGACTTGTTTGATTCGGTTAAACTATGATATACTCAAATCATCATGATACCAGGCTCAAAAAGCTAATGCAAGCTCGCTTGCAAGAGGATTTTTGAACTCTTGACCTGTCAAAAACATGACGAGGAGTGCAATGATATGAAAAAAGCGACAAATTTGATATCCTTTCTGATTTTAATGATGGTACTGGTCGGCTGTAGCAAAGAAACGGTCCATATCGACTTTCCTTTTGAAGTTGGAGATGTTGAAAATATCGAAATGTACCACTATGCGGGAGCACCGGTATCAGCAGAAAAGAAAATAGTCGTTGCAAAAACTGATATAACAGACTTGTATCATATGTTTGAAAACTTATCATTGACAGACAAACAAGTCGAAGAAAACACAGGCGCAGATGTGACCAGTTTTCGATTTAACCTTTCGGATGGGACAAACTACGAACTGGTTTATGTCTGCAATGGAGTCAAGAATGGAAAGCTGAAATCTTCCACGGGCAATTTTGAATACTTCACAAGTTCAGATATCGGCTCATATTGGTCAAATATGGATCTTGAATCAGTTCCAGTGAAAGAAAGTGAATTGCCGAAGTGGCATAACTGATTCAGCCTCGAAGGACTCCCTGTCATACGCGCTGGGGTGTTTTTATATATGATTCATCTCGTTTCCGTTTCTCATAAATCGCTTCCATCCATTCCAGCACATCCTCTTTGTTCTGCTGAAACGGTTCGCTGTGGCTCAGGAGAAAATACGGCGCACGCACGTTTTTCAGAACTCGGATTTCTGCCAGCAGGCGCTCGGCATTATAAACGGTCTGTCCGTTTTTCTGCGTCGCATATGCCGCATCCCCGAGAAAGCACCACGTCTCATCCACTTCCAATGCAAGCGATCCTTTGGCATGACTCGATGGAATCGGAAATAAATGTAACCACACGTCACCGTCCTGAAACCACGTATCTTCTTCTATCACAGTTCCTGTTTTTGTATAACGAAACGTATTTTTCCCCTGGTAAACCGCTTCGCACGAAATCTCCGACAGATTCCCGATATGGTCGGGATGAAAATGGGATAAAATCACCCGAATTTCTTTTCCTGTCTGTTCTGACTTTTTCTGCAGAATTTCTGAAACCGCAGGATGATTTCCCACGTCATATACCCAGAAAAATGCATCACCCTCGATGATCACAACATTTGCCGAAAGTGGATGTTCTGTCGGTGTAAGATAGGAAATGTGATCGTTGATTGTCTGGATGTGCGGAATCTGTATCGGCTCTTTTCTTTCTTCTTTCATCAAATCAACACCTCTTTTCCTTCGAACACAAAACACAATGACCGACAGATTTAAGAAATCTCTTTCGTTCTCTGCCGGTCATGATATTAATGAAAATTAGTAGCTATCTTATTTTAGAAGCTGAACACCGCCACACCATACGCCGGAAGTGCATATGCAATCCGATATGGCTGGCCATCGCATTCTCCCTCTTTGGCACGGTAGGCTACCTGGCGTTTTTCGGTCGGGCCGCCGTATTTCATATCGGAGCTGTCGAGTATCAGGCGGTACTGTTTTTTGCGCGGTACGCCACACATATAATCCGGACGCTCGACCGGTGTGAAATTGCAGACGAACAACAGGTTGTTTTTTCCTGTCGGTGACCAGCGGACGAAGCTGTAAATGCTGCGGTCGCCGTCGTTGGCATTGATCCACTGGAAGCCTTCGTAGCCGCAGTCGTTCGCGTAGAGTGCCGGGTACTTGCGGTACATTTTCAGCAGGTCACTGAAGAAGGTCTGCAGATGCTGATGCCCCTCATCTGCCAGCAGGAACCAGTCGATCTCGCGTTCCTCGCTCCACTCGCGGAGCTGTCCGAAATCCTGTCCCATGAACAGAAGTTTTTTGCCCGGGTGCCCGAACATGAAAGCATAGCCTACCATCAGGTTCTGGAATTTTTCCTCCAGATCGCCCGGCATTTTGTTGATCATCGAGCATTTCAAGTGGACAACCTCATCGTGCGAGAGCACCAGAATGTAGTTCTCGGAAAATGCATAGGTCATGCCGAAGGTCATCTTGTTATGGTTGTATTTGCGGAAGTATGGATCGAGCTTCATGTAATCGAGGAAGTCATGCATCCATCCCATGTTCCATTTGTAGGAGAAATGCAGGCCGCCGTCCTCTACGCTTCCCGTTACCTTCGGCCACGTTGTGGACTCCTCGGCAATCATGATGACACCTTTGTTTCGTCCGCGCACCAGGGTATTCAGGTGTTTGAAGAACTCGACGGCTTCAAGATTTTCATTTCCGCCGTTCTTGTTCGGCACCCACTGGCCCGGCTCTTTTCCATAGTCGAGATACAGCATCGAAGCAACAGCATCGACACGGAGACCGTCTACGTGGTACTCTTCTACCCAGTAAAGCGCATTTGCCAGCATAAAGTTTTTCACTTCATTTTTGCCGTAATCAAAGATCTTCGTTCCCCACTCCGGGTGCTCGCCCTTTCTCGGGTCGGCGTACTCATACAGCGGCTGGCCATCAAAATCAGCAAGGCCGTGCGCATCTTTCGGGAAGTGTGCCGGTACCCAGTCCAGGATAACGCCGATTTTATTTTTATGCAGATAATCAACAAGATATTTAAACTCTTTCGGTGTTCCGTAGCGGGAGGTCGGTGCGTAATAGCCCGTTACCTGATAGCCCCAGGAACCGTCAAACGGATGCTCTGCAATTCCCATCAGCTCTACGTGGGTATAGCCCATTTTTTTTACGTAATCGGCAAGCGAATGTGCGAACTGAACGTAATTGTAAAATCCGTCCGGGTTGGATTCGGACCACGGATGTTTCATCCAGGAGCCCGGGTGCACTTCGTAGATGGAGAGCGCGGATTTCTGAACGTCAAATTTTTTGCGGTTCGTCAGCCATTCGCTGTCACCCCAGCGGTAGCCTTCGATTTCCGCTACTTTTGACGCGGTACCCGGCCGTTTTTCGGATGCAAATGCGTATGGATCTGCTTTGTACAGTTCTCTTCCGTCCGGTGTGCGGATGTAATATTTATACATCATTCCCTCGGTCACGCCCGGAATGAACACTTCATAAACGCCGTCCTCGCCGACTTTCCGCATCACATTGGCATGGGCATCCCAGCCGTTGAATTCGCCGATGACAGATACTTCCGCCGCATGCGGAGCCCATACGGTGAACCAGGCTCCTACTTTGCCGTCTTTTTTGTCCAGGTGCGCACCCATTTCCGGAAATATCGTAATGGGTTGCCTGACCAAACAAATACTGATCCAGTTCAGAAAATCTTGCTGATAGCCCGCCGGTTTTTTTGGCGCTTTTCTGGTTTTCGCTGTTGTTTTTGCAGTTTCCTTCATAGAAAAAATCCCCTTTATGATTCTTTTTCAATCAGAACACAGCCGCACGGAGGTACTTCAACAAAAAGTTTTCCATTTTCCGGAGAAATGGCTTCTCCGGTTAACGCGTTTTTCCATGTTCCGTCGCAAGATGCAGGATCCAGACTCCCGCACTCTGGTTTTCATCATTATTTACTGCTGTGATCAGAGCGTCTGTCTCATCCAGGCGTGCAAAGGCATACTGGCGGTTGGTCAGCATGAGTTCGCGGTATCTTCCCGTTCGTGCTGCAGGATGTTTTTTTCTGACGTCTGATAATGTTTTGATCCATGCCGGAAGTTTTTCTGCCGGCGGATTTTTCTCCAGTTCTTCCAGATTCAGCGCCGGACGCAGCGGATCGTCGTTTCCGCCTTCTTTTCTTCCCTCGATGCCGAATTCCGATCCGTAATAGATGGACGGAATGCCTGGCAGGAAGTACAGCAGCGCATAAATTGGAATCATGTTTTCTTTTACGTTCAGCTTGCTGGCCAGACGGTCTACGTCGTGGTTGTCAACGAAGCTGTACAGTTTCTTTCCTTTGTAAATGCCGCCGTTTTCGTCAAATTCGCGGCGGATCGTATGTGCAATTTCGAAGTAGTTATGATCGTTATGTCCCGAATAAAGTCCTTTGTGAAGCTCGTAGTTTGTGACACTGTGCAGCAGATGCTGGCCGTCTCCGATGTAGCGCGCATAGTCGCCGTGGATGACTTCGCCCATCAGCCAGAAGTCCTGTTTTTTGGCGGATGTGCGTGCGCGCATCTGCTCCATGAAGCCGAAATCCAGGCAGTCGGCGCAGTCGAGACGGATGCCGTCGATGTCGAATTCGTCGATCCAGAAGTCGATGACATCAAGGAGATAGTCGCGGACCTGCTGGTTCTGGAGATTCAGGTTGACGAGTTCGAAGCAGTTTCTCCATGCTTCGTAGGAGAATCCGTCGTTATAGCAGGTGTTTCCGCCGAACCAGATTCCTTTGTACCATCCGCAGTACGGGGACTGTTCTCTTTTTTCCTGAATGTCGCGGAAGGCAAAGAATTCGCGGCCGGTGTGGTTGAAGACACCGTCTACGACGACTTTGATGCCGAGTTCGTGGGCTTTTTTTACGTATGCGGCAAAGTCCGCGTTGTCGCCTAAGCGGCGGTCTACCTGTTTGTAATCTTTTGTGTCGTATCCATGTGTGGTTGATTCAAACAAGGGGCCGATATAGATTGCGGTACAACCGAGATCTGCGATGTGCGGAAGCCACTGTTCCAGTGTGGAAAAGCGGTGTACGGTTTCTTCCGATTCATTTTTTCTCGCGCGCCGGTCAGTCCGATCGGATAGATGTGATAAAATTCTGCCTCTTCATACCATGGTGCCATTTTGTTTGTCCTCCTTGTTTTTGGGTTATGAGTAAATTCCATACATGAACTGGTGTACCAGACGGTAGACTTCTTCGTCCCGGACGACGAGGTTGGAAAGATCGGATTGATCTCCTGCTGTCATCATCAGGTAGTGCATCAGGATTCCGGAGAAGCCTACGGCGAATTGTTCCTGACGGCCGTTCATGTTGCCGAGTTCGGCGCTGGCGTTGTCGAAGACGTCGACGCACAGGTGATAGAACCGGTCAATCATGGGGTATACGGTGCGGAAGCCTTCGCTTTTTCTTCCGGAATAGAACAGTGCCATCATCAGCATATGGAATTTCGGGTCTTCGGAGGCTCCGTTGAAGAAGGCACGCGCGATGCGGTACAGTTTTTCGGGGATGTTTTTCCCGGTTTCGGAGGCTTCGATGAGTTTTTGTTCCATGGGCTGAAAGTGCTCGTTTAGCAGGGCTTCGAGGAGGCCTTGTTTGCTGCCGAAGTAATAGTACAGGGTTGGTTTGGATACTCCGGCGGAGTCTACGATCTGCTGAACACCGACGGCGTCGTACCCGCTTTCGTAGAAGAGGGTCAGAGCTGAGTTCATGATTAGCTGACGATTGTCCATTTTGAATCCTCTTTGTTGCGGAAGGGACGCTCTCTGGAGTTCGCCTGGCCGCGGTGTGTTTGGGTGGTTGTTTGTTACGTGTGAGTTGGCATTTGTTTTGGTTTAAAATGCTTTTGTTGATTTTGTATTTAAGAAGTCTGCTTTTGTGTGTGATGGTCGAATTGCGTGAGTTTTTGGCAATTTTGACGAATTTTGTTGGATTTTGCAGGTTTCTTATGTGTGTTTCTGTTATCATTATACCAATCGGTATATAAAAAGTCAATGCGAAATATATAATGGATGAAAATAGATGCATAGAAAAAGAACCGGCGGGGAAATCTTTAGTTTAGTTCTCAGATTTCTCTGTCGGTTCTTTTCTTATTTTCCGATACTGTTTTTATACGAACTGAACCTCACATGACTAAAGTCACGTGCTTCAGACCGCTTTAGGCGGCAGACAAAATATCGGCGGATACGCCTGTTTCTTAGATCTTGCGCGGATACGCGCTTCTTCCATGCCGGATACGGCAGGTCTCCACATAACAGGTAGTCCACGGTATATCCGCCTGTGTTTATGCTGCTTTTCGCAGTTCCATTTCTGAAATTAAGTCTCTCAAATCCGCATAAACACATGAGGTTCTACTCTTTACTGCAGGAACTTTTGCTTCCAGCAAAGACCTTTCCGTTGCCGGTAAGGGTTTTAAAATTTCACGGATAAAATATCTTGCTCCAATATTGTACGATGCAGATAATCCTCCTTCTGCATTTTTTTGCATTTTCTCTTTTTGTTCTCCAATTGCTGTTTTCCTTCAGATGCCGTATAATGGAAACAGCATTTTTCAAATTCAAATTAAGGAGAACATAAACTGATGATACGATTTAATAATGACTACAATCACGGTGCGCACCCGGAGATTCTGGAGGCGCTGGGGGCTATTAATGGGAACAGTTATGGTGGATATGGGGAGGATGAATGGTGTGAGAAGGCTGCGGAGCTGATTCGGGAGAAGATTCATTGTGCGGATGCGGCGGTTCATTTTTTTCCGGGGGCGACGCAGGCGAATTTTATTGTGACGGCGGCAGCGCTTTCGCCGGTGCAGAGTGTGATTGCGGCGGATACCGGACATATTAACTGCCATGAGGCGGCTTCGATTGAAAATACCGGGCATAAGATTCTGGAGCTGCCGAATACGGATGGTAAAATTTCGGCGGAACAGATTGCAGCGTGTGCGGCGGCTTATTATGAAGGCGGTGAGCCGGAGTATCTGACGGAGCCGAAGATGGTATATCTTTCATTTCCGACTGAGCAGGGAACGCTGTATTCGCTGCAGGAGCTGACGAAGATTCACGAGGTCTGCCGGAAGTATGATATGTATCTGTTTGTGGACGGGGCACGGCTTGGATACGGGCTTGGATCAGAGAAGAATGATGTTTCTCTCGAGGATCTCGCTGCTCTCACAGATGTTTTCTATTTCGGCGGAACGAAATGCGGTGCGCTGTTTGGTGAGGCCGTTGTGCTTACAGCTGACTCGCTGAAAAAGCGGTTCAAAGCCTACATGAAACAGAACGGCGCTGTCCTCGCAAAGGGATGGCTGCTCGGACTGCAGTTCCACTGCCTGCTGGGGCATGATCTTTATTTCACTGCGACACGCCGCGCCGATGAACTTGCCATGAAACTCCGCAAAGCATTTGCGGCGCAGGGGATTCCATTCTGGGTGGAGAGTTTTACGAATCAGCAGTTTGTGATTCTCACCGATGCGCAGAAGGAAACTCTGGAAAAACGCTATATTTTCGAGCCAATGGGGAAATCCGCGGACGGCGGAAATATTGCGCGGTTCTGCACCAGCTGGGCAACGACGGAAAAGGAAGTGCAGACACTGATTGATGACCTCAAAGCTTTATAATTTTTGTCCAAAACGGCATTCTGCAAACACCGGCGATCTCTAAATCTGCTTTGCAAATTCAAAGAAAAAGCTGTACCGGTGTGCCACGAAAATGCAGATTTTTCCTTGTTTTACTCCGAGAAAGGAATCTTTATGTCTCATAAAATTGGTATTACCGCCTGCTCCAACCCCATGCATCCTTCCTTTTCCGCCGATCTGGCGCGTCTCTGTCAGATTCTGCGGAAGCTGGGCTTCGATCCTGTTTTAAGCCCCTGCCTCTTCGACAACGGTTCCGGCTTTTCCGGCACGGGCGCGGAGCGGGCGGATGCATTGATGAACCTTTACTGTGACCCAGAAATCACGGATATTTTTGATGTTTCCGGCGGCGATATGGCGAATGAAGTTCTGCCGTATCTGGATTTTTCTGTCATCGCCGCCTCCGGCAAGCGCTTCTGGGGATACAGTGATCTCACAACGATTGTCAATGCTGTCACGACTGCGACTGGAAATGAGTCGATGCTGTATCAGGTTCGAAATCTGCTGTACGACCACAGCGCCGAACAGATCACTCTGTTCCAAAACGCTTTTTCCGGGCAGTCTCCCAGCCTCTTCGACCTCCCTTGCACATTTCTGCAGGGCGATCACATGGAAGGTGTGATGATCGGCGGAAATATCCGCTGTTTTCTGAAGCTCGCCGGAACGGATTTTCAGCCGGATTTCCGCGGAAAAATCCTGCTCCTCGAAGCCATGGGCGGCGGCGTTCCGCAGATGGTTACGTTTCTGTCCCAGCTGAAAATGATGCATGCCTTTGAACAGATCAATGGTATTCTCCTCGGAACATTTTCCCAGATGGAACGCGACCAGCTGACGCCGGATATGCCGCAGCTTGTCCGCCAGGCGGCCGGACCGGATCTCCCGATTGCAAGGACTCCGTATATCGGCCACGGCACGGATGCACATGCCGCCGTGATCGGCAAATTTTATCAGATTTCTTCTGACTGATATACATCCGCGTAGCGCACGCCGAACTCCTCTGCGTCTGCATGGCGTTCCATATAGATATCAATGTGGCCGTACGGCGTGCCGCGGTCCTCGACCGTGTAAATTTTTCCGCCGATATTCAGCTTCGTTCCAAACGGCAGAACGCCGGTTGCAATGGTCCGGCCCTGCACCGGCATTTTTCCGGATGCGGTCGGGCCGCCCGCCCAGCGGCCACAGCAAACGGCGCAGTTGCAGTAAGCGGTCAGTTTAAAATTGCCGAGATATTTTCCCGAAGCGCTTTCCAACCGATCACCTGCGGTACTGTTTTCTGCACTTGTATTCTGCACATTTTCTGCTCCCGCCTTCTGTTTTCCACCATTCCCGTTTTCTGTTGTCTGGTTATCCACAGAGTTTCCTTCTTTTCTCCCATTATCCACATCTCCCGTTTCTACTTTGCTCTCACGTATTTCCTCCGAAATCACCCGCACAGCAAATTCTGTCGATTTCTCATAGTTAAAATCTGAAATCAGAATCCCCGTCGCCTCGCTTCCAGCGTGGATTACTTTTCCATCACCGAGATAAATCATGACATGGTAAATAAACCCGCTCTCCCGCTGGTAAAACAGCAGATCACCAGGCTTTGCCTCCTGCACCGGAATGCGTGTTCCAGCTTTCGCCTGCTGGCGTGAGGTTCTCGGAAGGGTATACCCGAAATTAGCAAAAATCTGCTGGGCAAAGCCGGAACAGTCGCAGCCGTTTGTAAGACTCGTCCCGCCCCAGACGTACGGATTTCCCAGGAATTTTTTCGCGTACTGCAGGACCTCGCCGCGCGCTTCGTCAGAAGAAAGAAGTGTTCTCGTCGTTGCATATGTATAGGTGTACGCCTTATTATTCCATGGCTTCACCCACATTTCCGCCATGGGAAAACTTTCCTCCTGCCAACGGTTTACCTCTTTTTCAGCCTCTTCTCCGCGCAGGAGATACCGCGCGCAGACAAATCCACGGACATCGCCGGATTCCACATAAACCCAGTCAGAATCCGCATCCGCTAAAATATAACAGAGGCTTCCCTTCGGCAGGATTCCGACGATTTTCTGATTTGTGCCTTTTCCTTCGCGGACGTGAAGCCAGGAATTCACATCGGCGATAGCATATGTTTTTTCAACCGTATGAAACAGCCACGGCATACGGGAAATCGTGACTTTTTCAGCTTCTGCCGCCTGCCACTCACTGTAGCTTTCCCGCGTGCGCTCAGCTTCCTGCTCTGCCGAAAAGACGGGTTCAGCCTCGGCGGCTGGCGGTTCCGCAGACTGTGATAAGTCAGAATCCGAAGAGACTTCTGCCGTCTTGTCCCCACCAGTTGCATCATCACTTCCTGCAGATCCGTTTTCTTCCTCCGGCGGTCCATCTGCTCCCCATCTCCGCCGCCGATTTCTTCCTGCCCCGGCCATGGATCGTTGGAAATATCTTCCCCTTCGCCCGGCCACGGTCCATCCATTTCACTGTTTCCCGGTGTTTCCGGCATGTCTCCCTGATCTCCCGGTTCTGGATTTTCCGGCTCCTCTGGCTCTGTCTCGCCTGCCTCTCCCGGTTCTGCATTTTCCGGCCCCTCTGGTTCTGTCTCGCCCGTTTTTCCCGGTTCCGTCATTCCTGCATTCTCTCCGCCGTCAGGCTCCTGCGGTTCCGGTTCCTCCGGGACTGTCTCATCTTCTTTTCCCTCGGATCCACTTTCCTCTTCCATCTCATCATTCTGCGTACCTTCCGGTTCTGTCACCTCTTCCGCTTCCGCAGGTGCCTCCTCCGCCGCATCTTCCTCCACGCAAAAAGAAGCAGCCCCAACGGCTGCTTCCCCTGCAATCTCAATTCCAATCTGTCCCGGATCGGCCGTTTCCTCTTCTGCTGCATAAACGGCTGTCGGGTTTCCCAGTGTCACTGCGAGCGCACCGATCATCGCGGCGCGCACCAGCTCGGCGCATTTGTCGCCCATCATTGTTTTATCAACCATTTTCGCTTTCTCCTATTCAATTTGTCCGGCCAGACGGAATTGATCCGAACAAATAAAACAGAAGAAACACCTCTGGTATCGCTTCCTATTCCTCTGCTCGAAACAGTCTGACCGCATTTTTTTCTGTCGTCTCAATGACTTCTTCTTCCGAAATTCCCTTGAGTTCTGCGATCTCCTGCACAACGTACGGCAGATACAGAGATGAATTTCGTTTTCCCCGGTACGGAACCGGTGCCAGATACGGACTGTCTGTTTCCAGCAGAATGCGCTCCATCGGAGCCATCTGAACCACTTCTTTGATCTTCTTTGCATTTTTGAACGTCACCACGCCGCCAATGCCAAGATAAAATCCCATTTTCAGGTATTCCTCTGCCATCTCCACAGAGTAGGAAAAACAATGAATGACGCCGCCGATCTCCTCCGATTTTTCTTCTTTCATGACGCGGAGCGTATCGGCCGCCGCCTCCCTGCTGTGAATAATCATCGGAAGTTTTTCTTCCCGAGCAAGCGCAATCTGACGGCGGAACCAGTATTCCTGCTTCTCATGATTCTCCTTGTCCCAGTAATAGTCAAGGCCAATCTCACCGACCGCGACCGCCTTTTCCATGCGGCAGAGTTCCCGCATCCGCGCCATCACGTCCTCGTTCAGATCGCCCACCTCATCCGGGTGAAGGCCGAACGCGCCGTAGATGAACGGATACGCTTCCATCAGTTTTCTTGTATTTTCCAGTGATTCCAGATTTGCCGAGACATTGATGATACGCCCGATCCCGTTTTCCTGCATCGAGGAAAGCAGCTCTGCGCGGTCTTCATCAAATTTCTCATCGTCATAATGTGCATGTGTTTCAAATATCATATCCGAATTTCTCCTTAAAAAAACGAAACAGAAACGGAAGAAAGCTCTGCATAGCCTTCCCCTGTTTCCGTTTCCACGTTTATCCATCCTATCGTTCGTTGTTTTCGTAAAAGTAAAGTGCGCCGCTGCGCCTGTGCTTATTATAACGCATTCATTTTTCCCGCGTCAACCAGGAAACGAAAAAAAGTCACACTTCAACATGATCACCGCCGCGCCGCAATCTCATCCAGCAGGCAGCCCGCCACTTCGTCTTTTCCCATGAGCGGAAGCTCCTTGATGCCGTCCTTCGTGATCAGCGTCACCACATTCGTCGCCACACCGAAGCCGGCACCCTCTGTCTTCAAATTGTTTGCCGCGATCATGTCCAGATGCTTCTTCTCCAGCTTTGCACGCGAGTTTTCCACCATGTTCTCGGTTTCCATCGAGAAGCCGCACACAAACAACCCCGGATGACGGTTCTTTTCCACCCATCCCAGAATATCGTCGGTGCGCTCCAGCGGAATGCTCATGTCACCGTCCTTCTTTTTGATTTTCTGATCCGCCACCGTCACAGGCCGGTAATCAGCAACCGCGGCCGCCTTAATCAGAATATCCGTCTCCGGCAATGTCTCCCGCACCGCCTCCAGCATGTCCTTCGCCGTCGTCACCGGTCGCATCACAACGCCTGGAACCGGGGCTAATGAAACCGGGCCGGAAATCAGCGTTACCTGCGCGCCGCGGAGCATCGCCTTCCGCGCAATCGCGTATCCCATGCGGCCGCTGCTATGGTTCGTCAGATACCGCACCGGATCGAGGGATTCCTGCGTCGGGCCTGCAGTCACGGTGACACGCACACCAGCGAGCGTCTTTTCGCGGGCAAGCTCCATCGCGATATAATCGAGCAGCACCTCCGGGTCCGGCAGTTTTCCTTTTCCGACGTCCTTGCACGCCAGCATTCCCACGGTCGGCTCGATGATGCCGAAACCGTATTTTTTCAGCGTCGCCAGATTATCCTGCGTAATCGGATTTTCCAGCATCGCCGTATTCATCGCCGGAGCGACCAGCTTTTTGCACTTCGCTGCGAGCACCACCGTTGTCAGCATATCATCTGCAATGCCGTGTGCCATTTTTGCAATCACATTGGCGGTAGCCGGGGCAATCATAATCAGATCCGCCGCTTTTGCCAGCGAAATATGCGTCACCTCATATTTAAAATCACGCGCAAACGTATCGACCACGCAGCGGTTGTTGGTCAGCGTCTCGAACGTCAGCGGGGTGATGAACTGCGTCGCGTTTTCGGTCATGATGACATGCACGTCTGCTCCGGCTTTCCGAAGACCGCTCGCCACATTTGCCATTTTATAGGCGGCAATTCCACCTGTCACACCAAGTACAACACATTTTCCGTCAAGATTTTCCATTGTAACTCCGTTCTGCTGCCTCGAAGCAACTTTTTTCCTATGATAGTTTTAAGTATAGCAGACAGAAAAACAGATTACAACCAATCCTGTTTGCCATTGATGCAAAAAGGCTTTATAATAAAAGGACAAAAGAGCTCTACTTTTAAAATAATCGCGAGGTATTTTTATGATTTTAGCCATTGATATCGGGAACACAACCGTTACGCTCGGCGGCGTCCGGACCGCACCGCAGCAAGCGTATTCCCTCGAATTCACAGCCCGGATTGACATCAACCACACCTGGTCTGCCAGCCAGTATGAATCTGCGATCGAGCAGCTTTTTGAAGACAAGAATCTTTCCCCGTCCGACTTTCGGGGCGTCATCATTTCCAGCGTTGTTCCGTCGGCTCTGACGCTTCTGCAGGAATGTGTCCGTAATCTGTTCGGCACAGAACCGCTGCTCGTCACATCCGAAAGTGATCTCGGCATGACATTTTCCATCCCGGAACCGGAAAAAGTAGGCCGCGACCGCCTCGTTGATGCAGCCTGGGCCGCCGCACATTATCCGCTGCCGGTCATCACCGTGGATCTTGGAACAGCGACGACCTTCAATGTCATCCGGGAAAACAGCGTCTTCTGCGGCGGCGCCATCGCACCGGGACTCGATATGGGACTTGGCGCCCTCTCCGAGCGGACCGCCCAGCTCCCGCGGCTCGACCTCCAGATCCCGAAACGCATCATTGGCAGAAACACCGAAGAATGCATTCTCTCCGGCACCATCGTCGGCATGGCCGCGATGCTCGACGGAATGGTCCAGCGCATCGAAGCCGAACTCGGCTCCCCCGCCACCCTCATCCTCACCGGCGGCGCGGCACGCTTCGTCGAACCGCTCGTTTTACATCCTCATATCTATGACCCGAACCTTCTGCTGAAAGGGCTGGCGTTCCTGTGTGAGCGGAATTGTGCAAATTAAAATCGTACTTCCAAATATTCATCAGACTTTTTCATTCTGCATGACGTTAAAAAGCGTGTCTGTTCTCCAGGCACGCTTTTCTCTATTTTTCTATGGAATCGCAACCCTTCTTTGTGTTGCCTCTCCGCTTTTCAGTTTTTCCTGATTCTCCTCTTTCAGTTTTAAAATACACGGGCGAATGCTTTCATCATACGTTTCTGTTGTCTGAAGTACATGACCATTGTATACAATCACATCATCGGAATACAGAAATACAAGCGCCATCTGATTCATCTCATGATCGTAGATCAGAACATACCAGTTATAATCATACAAAATCCTCTCTGTCATGTTGAATACCTGTTTTGGCTTCTGGCAGGAAATTTTTTCTCCGTAAATGGTCGAGAGAATTTCGTCCATCTCCTCCGGATGATCCTCGCGCGTGATCGCAAAGGACATTCCGGCTCCGGTGTCTTCCGGGATATAAAGATAAATCATCTCGGCTTTGTCCGTATCAAAGGTTTCGATTTCCTGCAGCAGTTCCTGATCCGATTTTTCTGAGATGAAATCTGCTGCCGTCAGGAAAACATCTGTCGTACCCCGCTCAGGACCAATGGGATTTTCTTTCTGTGTATACACCGCCGTCATTCTTTTTACCAGACATCCTGCAATCACGCAAAGGATCACTCCAGCTAACACAGTGATTTTTCTCTTTTTCATACGTTTCAAGGAAATCACCTCTCTTCCAAAACAGACATTCCGGGAACCTTCCAAAAGTTGAATTTTCTCTTTTCAGTATATCATGAATTTTTCCGGGACACACTCTTTTCCCTCTCCCTATGCACGGAAAAACTCCCAGCACTGCCGGGAGTTTATGACTTTCTTATTTCATAGTAACTATTCAGAACCCCATCTCGATTCCGCTTGCGCTGCATCTCGATGTTGCTTCTCGCCATATGAAATTCCAGAAAACCGTTCATTCATGCAAGCATGATTCACGATTTTCTTTCATTTCGCATGGCTCTGAATAGTTACATTTCATATTACTTTTTCACCTGCTCATATACCAGTCCCGGATAAGCTTCGAGGCTGACACCGTTTTTTTCAAACATTGGAAATGCTTCTGCGCCGGATGCGCATACGGCGGTTGCCATGCTTGTCTGTTCAGTGTAGCTCTCCCAGTTGTCGGCAGTAAGGCCAGGCTGGTATGCTTCCCAGGCAGTTTCGTATTCGGTGCTCTTATCGGAAGGAATCGCATCTTTCAGGCTCTCGCCGGACCAGACGGCAAGCTGATCTGCTTTTTTGTAAGTATATTCCGGGAGCTGATCGTCGCCCAGCGACTGGTACAGCTCATAGCGGGTAATGGAGTCTTTGGAACTTCCGTAGGATTTTTCCATCTCTTTTTTCACGGTATCCATATCGGCATCATCCGGGTAGGTGATGTCTACTTCGCACAATACTGGTTTTCCCGTCGCTCCGGTCTGATCGAGGTTGATAAACTGAAACATGACTCTGGAAGTTTGCTCGCCGAAAACAGTGGCTTCTGTATCTACTGCGATCGCGGCTGCACTGTTAGTTTCGGAGAAAATTTCCACCTGGTCCCGATCCAGATTCCAGTCGGCAAGCACTTCATCCACCGTTTTCCCCCATCCGGTATCCGGCGGCGTAATTTCCTTGCTGCTCTCTTTCGCTCCCTGACATCCAGTCAGCAACAGAGCACACATTGCAAAAATACCTGCTAATTTTTTATTCATACACCTGCATCTCCTTTCCGCTTTGTTATTTTTTTCACATACTTTTTTTGTTAGCCCTATACTACCATATATTCTTCTGAAAATCTATGACGTTTGGTGAAAATTTTCTTACATTTTTCTTATGCATTCGATTTAAATCAAAGAAAAAGCAACAACATCCCTTATAGAAATTCTCTACCGCTATTTAAAAACGCTCCCCTAGTATCTATAACACAAGGGGAGCGTCTATTTTCAATTAGTTCGCTTGTTCTGATAATCGAGTTTTGCTTAAGCTCTCTCCCAGCGGCCTCCCGGGGCTGAAGATATAACCTTGCGTAGGGGAAAAGTTTATGACGTTTTCTGAAACTTTGAACAAAAAACTTTTTATTCATTTTATCAAGTTGGAACTTTCTCCACCAGATCTTCTACCGTACATACTAATGCCCGCGCAATCTTCAACAAGGTCTCTGTCTGCGCCTTGTTAATATCCTTTCTTCGCTGTTCATACTGCTGAATGGTCCGAACCGAAACACCTGCCTGCTGTGCCAGTTCACTCTGACTTAGATTTGCAAAAGTACGCAATTCTTTCAAGTTTGTCTCCGGTTTTGCTTCACGATATAATTCATTCATTTTATCTACAAACTGACGAACATCCATTTCATGATATGGCGTGTAGAGCATTCGCACTTCAGTTACAGGAATAGCCTGGTTTATTTCCGCAAAAGACAAACTGGTACTCCACTGATAATAGGCCAACGCCCAGCCTGTCCAATATTCAGGGCTGCGATCGTAAGAATAAGAGGGGGCTTGTTCCGGCTTTGGTTCCCCTGCTTCCTGTAATACTTCATATGCAATTTCAACTCCCGACATTCCCGCTACCACAGAACAGTCACCTCGTTCAAACCGTGACGCTGTATTACTCATACAAAACCACTGCCATACAGTTTCCAACGGCCGTTTTAAATCATTGACCATATAATCCAGCATGCAGGCAAGATTTTTTTGTGCAACAGAAAGATATAATTTATCGTAAGCGTGGATCATCTGGTTTCATCTCCTCATCTAAAATTGTGGTGATATATAAATCACCCCGCTGACGGCGGTTTCGTTCCAAATCAAAATATTGCCGACGCGCCATATGATCACGGGATGCTTTCCTCTTATACCATTCCTGCACACTTGCAATCTCATACCCTGTAAATTCCAAACGTTCAAATGCTCTTGTGCTTTTTAAAACAAACTGCTGGCCCAGTTTTCCCAGACGCATTGCATTACTCAACTGACGGTAAGAAATTGCACCATTAATAAAATCCGCTGCAAAAGAAAAATAGCTGTCGTCAGCACGATATCCAATGATAATATCTGCCTTTTCATAATCAAGATGAAAATTTTGTAGCAAATATTCTTTTGCTTCTGCCGCCAACGGTGTGGATGCATCAAATTCTCGATTTTCCAACAAAATCGTAAGCCAATGGAGCATTGTATAGTCGCGCATATTCAAATCGAGAACTTTCAATCCATCACATTCAATCTCATATCTATTTGCGTAACCATTTTTATCCGCACTGACACCCCATTCTTTGGCCATATTTTGGTTTTCTGTACAGTAAAATCCAACACCATAATCATTATAAATTTTTCCATAACCATATTTCGGCCGTTCAATAATATGATCCGAACCATGATAAACTGTTTTTTTCATTTTACCACCTCTGCTTCAAATTATACTCCTAAAGGCGTATAAAAACAACAAATAGAAAAATTTGGATTCAGAAAATATGTTTGAAAGAACTTTTGACATTTTTACAAAAGCGTGATGCTATGATGTCGAAAAAGAGCGCTGCCGACAGACGGTCAGCCTGTTTACTAATTATGTCAAAAATGGTCGCCTAGTTTGCAGACAGGGGTGGCTATTTTTGCGTCTTACCCTTATTTTTTCTCCACCATACGCTTCCTACAACAACTCCTCCCGCCAGCACAAAAATTATTTGTTTTCTCGAAAGCCTCCATCCGAATAACTCAACTCTTACTTCCTTCGGCTGATACGAATACCCCATCAAAATTCTGTTATCATCCCCCGTCCCCACCGACGCATGGCAATATGTGGTTCCCATGAATTTCATCGCAGATCTCGGTGTTCCCAGCTGGCTTCCGGAGTAGCTGGCGCCGTTTAGCTGTTGGTTGTTTGCAATAAGATTTCCACTGACTGCCCAGTCGCTCATTGTGTTGTCTTTGTACCATAAGGTTCCGCCAAATTCATACGGTCTGATCGCCTCTCCTAGTAAAAACGAGAAGCTGTCGTTTCCACAGGGCTTTTTGTTCTCTGTGAATCCATAGGTTGGATAAACATAAATCGCCGAACCATTTTTGAAGGCTGATGCATAAAATTCAATTCCCGTAAAATCTTCCGCACTTCCATTCATCATCTGTTCTTCTGCATTGATTTTCATATACCCGAATTTTCCATCTCCGCTTTTTAAATCATCGACGATAAACTGCTTCACATGCTCATCCAGCTTTTGTATCTCATTCTCTGGCATCCCTGTTTCCTGCAAATAAGCATCGTAATCAGAAGGAACCTTTTCCTCTGCCTTCACATAAGATACCCCCGCATACAATGACAGTCCGCAACAAAGTAAAACCAGAAATAACGTCCGCATTTTTCTCACACAACGCTCCTCCTTCCTGTTGTCATATTCGATAAACCCGTTCAAATATTCTCTCTTTATCATTATATTATCATAAGATTCAGAATCTTTATATGACGTTTTCCTTAACTTTTTAAAACGCAAAAAATCCCTCCCCACACATCACGCATGGAAAGGGATTTCAACTTTCATTCTATTCTATTTTCCGCTCTAGCAGATCTCCGCACCCGCCGGCATTGCTTTTTCCGGGGTCATGAGGCATACGTTGCCTTCGGCGTCCTCGGCGCAGAGCAGCATTCCTTCGGACATCATTCCTGCCAGTTTGGCCGGTTTCAGGTTGGTCAGGACCATAACCTTCATTCCGATGGTATCTTCCGGTTTGTAATATGCTTTGATTCCGGAGACGATCTGTCTTGTCTGGCTTCCGACTTTAACCTGGAAGCAGAGGAGTTTTTTCGATTTCTTCACTGGCTCGCAGGAGATGATTTCACCTACCTGGAACTGCATTTTTCCGAAATCTTCGAAAGTAATTTCCTCCTTCGGCTCAAGGTCGATCACTGCCTCCTCTTCTTTTTCTTCTTCTCCGGATGCGGCAGCCATGGCAGCTTTCTGTTTTGCCTGGATCACTTCTACTTTTTCCATAACCTCTTTGACGTCGAGTCTCTGGAACAGGATCTGCGGCTGATCGGTTACCTGATTGCCCGATGTATACAGTCCGAACTGATCCAGCTCTTCGTAGCTGCGTTTCTCTGCATTCAACTGAGCCAGGATCTTCTCGGTGGTCTCCGGCATGAAAGACTCGAGCAGGCATGCGCCGATGGTGATGCTCTCTACCAGGTTGTACAGAACTTCTTCCAGACGGTCTTTCTTTGCCTCGTCTTTTGCCAGTGCCCACGGCATGGTCTCGTCGATATATTTGTTGCAGCGTTTGAACAGGCCAAAGATCTCGGTCATGGCATCTGCCACACGCAGTTCTTCCATCTTGGCAGCAACTTTTGCTTTTGTTGCGGTAACGACTGCTTTCAGATCATCATCCACCTCTTCTGCTGCGCCGGTCTTTGTCACAACGCCGCCGAAGTATTTGTTGCTCATGGAGATGGTACGGTTTACCAAGTTTCCAAGAGTATTGGCAAGGTCGGAATTCATACGCTCAACCAGCAGCTCCCAGGTAATGACACCGTCGTTCTCAAACGGCATCTCGTGCAGAACGAAGTAGCGGACAGCGTCTACGCCGAACAGGTCTACCAGATCGTCTGCGTAGATCACGTTTCCTTTGGATTTACTCATCTTGCCGTCGCCCTGCAGCAGCCACGGATGACCAAATACCTGTTTCGGCAGCGGCAGATCAAGTGCCATCAGGAAGATCGGCCAGTAAATGGTATGGAAACGGATGATGTCTTTTCCGATCAGATGCAGGTCTGCCGGCCACAGCTTGTTGAACTGCTCGGAACTGTTTCCGTCACAGTCATAACCGATTCCAGTGATGTAGTTGGTCAGTGCATCCAGCCATACATAGGTAACGTGCTTCGGGTCGAAGGATACCGGGATTCCCCAGGTGAAGGAGGTTCTGGATACACAGAGATCCTGCAGTCCCGGAAGAAGGAAGTTGTTCATCATCTCGTTCTTTCTGGAAACCGGCTGGATGAATTCCGGATGAGTGTTGATATAATCGATCAGTCTCGGTGCATATTTGCTCATCTTGAAGAAATATGCTTCTTCTTTTGCCGGCGTAACCGGGCGTCCGCAGTCCGGGCATTTTCCGTCTACGAGCTGGGACTCGGTGAAGAAGGATTCACACGGTGTACAGTAAAGACCTTCGTAATATCCTTTGTAGATATCTCCCTGATCGTACAGTTTTTTGAAGATTTTCTGTACCTGTGCCTCGTGATCGGCGTCGGTGGTACGGATGAATTTGTCGTAGGACGTATTCATCAGATCCCAGATTCTCTTGATCTCGGTGGATACGTTGTCTACGAATTCTTTTGGCGTGATACCTGCCTCTTCTGCTTTCAGCTCGATCTTCTGGCCATGCTCATCGGTTCCGGTCTGGAAGAATACATCGTAGCCCTGCTGACGTTTGAAGCGGGCGATGCTGTCCGCGAGTACGATCTCGTAGGTGTTTCCGATGTGCGGCTTGCCGGATGTGTAGGCAATCGCCGTGGTGATATAATATTTTGGTCTGATTTTTTCCATTGCTTTCATTTCTCCTTTCAAATAAAAAAACTGCCTTATTCCGCTCTCTTGTAGTCGGAAGAAGACAGGTTTGTTTACCCGTGATACCACTTCTTTTCGTCCCTGCCTCACGGCAGAAACCTCTGCAGGTACATGTGCTATACCTCTCCGCTGTAACAGGCGGAACCTGTCGCAGCCTTACCGTTTCAGATTGTTGTTCTCACGGTTCGGTGCGCCTCTCGGAAGCCATGTTCGATCTGCCGCTCCTCCTCCCCTCTCAGCCTGCAAAACCGGAATAGTTTTCGGGGGTGTTCTCTGTAAATTCGCACATGCAGATGTACTCTCTTCGTCACTGTGTTTTGTTTTTATGCACTGGTTTTATGCTAACACATTTACATCAATTTGTAAACCGCAAAAAAGCCCGCCGTACGGGGATTTTTTCATATTCTCCCCATTCGGCGGACCTTTCATTCATCGTAACAATTATCTGTGGTTTGCTTTGATCACAGACATTGCTGCTTCATCTGCTACAACTGTCAGATCGTTGTGAAGCTGCAGGATGGAAGCCGGAACCTGCGGAGTAACCGGTCCGTACAGAACTTTGTCGAGGATCTCTGCTTTTCCTTCGCCGCTGACGATCAGCAGAACTTTTCTCGCCTGCATGATGTTCTTGATTCCCATGGTGTATGCCTGGGTCGGAACATCCTCTACTTTTTCAAAGAAACGTTTATTTGCCTGAATGGTGCTCTCGGTCAGGTCAACGCAGTGTGTCTCTTTCTCGAATGCTGCGCCCGGCTCGTTGAATCCGATGTGGCCGTTGTTTCCAAGTCCAAGAAGCTGCAGGTCAATGCCGCCGACGCTGCGGATGATTTCGTTGTATGCTGCACATGCTTTTTCGCTGTCCGGCTCCAGTCCGTTCGGAACGAAGGTACGCTCTTTGTTGATGTTGACATGATTGAACAGGTTGGTGTTCATGAAGTAACGATAGCTCTGATCATTCTCCGGAGAGAGTCCTTTGTACTCGTCCAGGTTTACGCTGGTGACATTTGCGAAATCAAGGTCGCCTTTGTTGTACCACTCAACGAGCTGTTTGTAAGCGCCGACCGGGGTAGATCCGGTTGCAAGGCCGAGCACTGCGTGTGGTTTCATGATCACCTGCGCGGAGATGATGTTTGCTGCTTTTCTGCTCATATCATTGTAATCTTTTGCTTCAATTAATAACATTTGTTTTTCCTCCAAATTTCTTCTATATAATAAATTACATAATAACCTGTTTCAGGTTCAGTTCGTCGTCCACCAGAAGTACATGCGCTTTTTTGCCCGGTGCAATGGATCCTACTTCATCGTAGATACCGATGCTCTGTGCCGGATTTCTTGTTGCCGCAAAAATGGCATCTGCCAGCGGAATATCAAACGAAACTGCTTTTCTCATGCAGTCGTACAGGTTCGTAGCGGAACCCGCGATGGTCTCACCGTCGGTCAGGGTTGCTTTTCCGTCTTTCATCCAGACAGCCTGTCCCCCGAGGGAATACGTTCCGTTTGGCATTCCTGTTGCCATCATGGAATCGCTGATGAGAACCATGCGCTCACTTCCCATCATGGAGAAGGTCGCGCGGACAACCGCACCGTGAATGTGATAGCCGTCACAGATCAGCTCCATGCAGCACTCCGGATCGTCGAATGCGGCGCCGATGACACCAGGGTTACGGTGTGCGAACGGCGGCATGGCGTTGTACAGATGGGTGACATGGTGTGCTCCTGCTTTCATAGCAGCCAGCGCGGTGTCATAATCTGCTGTCGTATGGCCGATGGAAACCATGACTTCATCGGAAACCTCTTTGATAAATTCCAGTGAGCCAGGCATATTCGGGGCCAGGGTTACGAGACGGATTTTTCCGCCGCTCGCCGCATTGCATGCGCGGAAGAACTCAGCGTTCGGAGCCACGATGTTCTCCTCTGCCTGTGCGCCTTTTTTGATCGGATCGATGAACGGTCCTTCCATGTTGACGCCGGCGATCACTTCTGCTTCCGGCTCATCTTTGATTGCTTCGATGGTTCCGAAGATTTTCAGCAGATCGTCTTTTGGCAGTGTCATGGATGTCGGGCAGTAAGAGGTGATGCCGTGCGCTTTCTCGTAGCGCAGGATCTCTTTTAAACCTTCCACGTCTCCGTCTGAAAAATCATGTCCGGCAGCGCCGTGGCTGTGTACGTCAACCAGTCCCGGCAGAACCATCATGCCTTTCGCATCGATCACTTCCTGATCGATCACTTCTTCTTTTGTGGAAACGAAACGTTTTCCTTCTATATAAAGATCTTTTTCCGCAAACGTTCCGTCTTCCTGAAATACGCGTCCGTTTTTGATAATCATTGTCTTGCCTTCTTTCTTTGATCTGTTCTGATTATAATTTATGTTGATTTTATTTTCAACTATTTTTATATTTTAGAAATTACTTTCACGTCATTAAAGTTCTTTCCATTTTTCCGCCCGCTTTCCCGTGCAATTCACACACAATTGAAAGTTGATTCACCACTCTGCCTGTGATACAATAAAGCAAGAACTGATCTGAATTTTTTTCAGATATTTACAGATACCAGGAGGACTTACGTTCCATGGAACACTTTGAAAAATCGATTATTCCTGTCATTGAGTCTGTCTATCCCTCGTTCACTCCCCTGGAACGGACGGTAGCAGATTTTTTTATTCATAATACCGACGAGTCGGATCTGTCCGCGCGCCACGTTTCGGAACTGCTCTATGTTTCGGAGGCTTCGCTCTCCCGCTTTGCGAAAAAATGCGGCTACACGGGCTACCGCGAATTTGTCTACCGTTACCAGGAAGGTCTAAACGCCGCACTGCCCGGTACGGACGATCACATCAAACAGGTGCTGAATACGTATCAGGAGCTGCTGAATAAAAGCTACTCGCTCGCCGACCGCGCGCAGATTGACCGCATCTGCCATATTCTCACTTCGAAGCGTCGGGTGTATGTCTACGGTCTTGGAAGCTCCGGACTTTCCGCCCAGGAAATGAAGCTGCGTTTTATGCTTGCAGGCGTGGATATTGAAGCAATTACCGACATTCACATCATGAAAATGAATGCCGTTCTGCTCAATGAGAGCTGCGCTGCAATCGGCATTACCGTCAGCGGACAGACACCGGAGGTGCTGCGTGCGCTCGGAGCCGCAAAGGAAAAGGGAGCCTCTACCATTCTCTTTACTTCCCGCAGCTCCAGCGATTACGATGCCTTCTGCGATGAAGTCCTGCTGCTTGCGGTCAAAGAGCATCTGAAAAACGGCGGCGCAATCTCTCCGCAGTTCCCGATTCTCGTTATGATCGACGTTCTGTACTCGCATTTTCTCACGACCGACAGCGAGCGCAAGGAGGCTTTATATGAATACGCCGTCACCAAACTCCATGAAACGTGATCCCGGCCGCGGCAGCGCGTATCTTTCTTTTCTGAAGAAACGCTGCCGCGATTTCTTTTTCTTCTGCCTGCTCCTCGGCGTTTACGTCGCCTTCATCACCCTCACAGGCATCGGCTGTCCGATCCGGTTTTCCACCGGCATTTCCTGCCCGGGCTGCGGAATGAGCCGCGCGGTACTGCTTCTGCTCTCGGGTCATTTTCGGGCGGCATTTCGGATGCATCCGCTCGTCTATGCCGTACTGCCCGCAGGGATATGGCTCTTCTTCGGGCCGGAACAGACGGCGGGACTTCGGCGTTTTAAAAAGGGGATCATTACGGTGCTTGTCGTGCTGCTTCTCGCCGTTTATGCCTGGCGCATTTATTACCACGACCCGCTCCTTTCTATTGACCCTTCTCTCGGGCGCGTGCTACAATGGTTCTATCTTAATTAAAGGGGGTATTTACAAATGAATGTAAAAGACAACCGCAGTTTCTGGTTCTATCTTCTGCTCACATTTCTGACGTGCGGACTCTACTCGATCTACTTCTGGTATGTTTATGTGGAAGACCTGAACACCATCTTTTACGGTGACGGCGAAGACAGCCCGAACTACATTATTGTGCTGCTTCTGTCCTGGGTTACCTGTGGAATTTACGGCGTTTACTGGCGTTACAAGCAGGCGAACCGCATGTACCGCGAATCCTACGACCGCTACGGTGTGATGATTGAGGAAAATGGTTCTGCCATTCTTCTGTGGACGCTGCTCGGCTACCTGACCGGCGGCATCGGCCAGCTCGTTGCCGACTATTTCATGATCCAGAACCTGAATAAGACGGCACTCGTTTATAATTCACGTGCATATTAAGCAGGGGAGGCGTTTTTTATGGCAACATCTATGGTAAAGGGAAATCCGGTAAAGCTGATGCTCTCGTTTGCCTTTCCGCTTCTCATCGGAAATCTGCTGCAGCAGACGTATAACATCATTGATGCGGCGATTGTCGGCCAGGCACTTGGCCCGGAGGCACTCGCCAGCGTCGGTGCAAGCAGCAGTGTACAGTTTCTGGTGCTCGGCTTCTGTATGGGAAGCTGCACGGGATTCAGTGTTCCGGTTGCCAAGTATTTCGGCGCCGGAAAGCTTGATAAAATGCGCGATTATATCTTTAATGGTGCTGCACTTGCTGTCCTGATTGCGGCCATTCTGACCACACTCTGCAGTTTACTCTGTGCACCGATTCTGCACCTGCTGTCGGTTCCGTCCGATATCTTCGCGGATGCCTACGCATATCAGCTTGTGATTTTCCTCGGAATTCCGTTTTCGATTCTGTACAATTATCTTTCCAGCATCCTGCGTGCCGTCGGGGACAGCCGCACGCCGTTTCTGTTTCTGGCATTTTCGGCAATCCTGAATATTTTCCTCGATCTGTTCTGTATTATCATTCTGCATCTGGGATGCGCAGGAGCGGCGATTGCGACGATTTCCGCCCAGGCGATCAGCGGACTCTTATGTCTGTTTTTTATTTCCCGTAGGGTAAAGCTCCTGCTTCCGACAAAAGAAAACCGCACTCTGCGAAAGGATGCCGCGCAGGAACTCCTCGCAATGGGCATTCCGACGGGACTGCAGTTTTCGATCACGGCGATCGGCAGTATGGTAATGCAGTCAGCGAATAATGGGCTTGGCAGTGTTTATGTTTCGGCGTTCACAGCTGCTATGAAAATCAAACAGTTTATGATGTGCCCGTTTGATGCGATCAGTACCGCGGCTTCCGTTTTCTGCAGTCAGAATCTCGGAGCAGGCCAGGCAAAACGAATCCGTCAGGGACTCCGCCAGGGTGTGCTTGTCGGTGTCGGCTATGGTGCGTTTGCAGGTGTCATCATGATTCTGTTCGGACGGCCGCTGACAAAGCTCTTTATTGTCAGCTCTGCTTTCGAAGCAATCAACGCTTCGGCAAAATATCTGCGCTGCCTCGGATTTTTCTACTGGATGCTTGGTATTTTGAATGTCTGCCGTATGGTAACGCAGGGACTTGGCTACTCGGGAAGAGCCGTTTTCTCCGGCGTAATGGAGATGCTGGCACGAACGATTGTCTGCCTGGGATTTGTCGGTGCGTTTGGCTTCACCGCAATCTGCTTTGCGGATCAGGCTGCGTGGCTCGCCGCCTGCTGCTATATCGCACCGACATGTCTGTACTGCGTGAAGAAATCCACGAAAATGATTGCGGATCGCGGTGCGAAATAATAACGTTATTTTCTGTCTTACAGCGGCTTCCAGATACTTCTCAGGTTATCGCGGCAATCACCAGAAACTTGTTCCATCACAGATTTTGGTTCATTGCCCGCAAAATCAAGAAAAAGATACTGTTCTGCATGGAATCATCTTCCCCGCAAAACAGTATCTTTTTTCTTGTTTTTTCAGCGTTACCGCTCGATTCCATCTCTTGCCGCAAGACCCTTGTCAAACGGATGCTTGATTTTTTTCAGCTCCGAAACATAGTCCGCCCGCTCAATCAGCGCCTCCGATGGTCCCTGCCCTGTCAGAATCACTTCCAGCTTCTCCGGCTTGTGATCCAGAAAATCCAGAAGGAGCTGCTCATCAAACAGTTTGCTTCCAATCGTATAAACCAGCTCGTCCAGAAACAGTACATCGTATTCTTCCTGAACTGCTTTTTCTGTCACTTTCTGAAACTGCTCTTCATAATACCGTTTCTGCTCTGCCTTCTCCTCCGGTGTCATCAGAAACGAAAACTTTATCTTGTCCTGCCCCGGCACAAACGTCACATTCGGCGACAGTAAGAGCACCTTCCGCTCGCTCGTGCTGTTATCTTTCATAAACTGATAAATCAAAACACGGTATCCATACCCTGCCGCACGCGTACAGAGTCCCATACCACAAGTCGTCTTTCCTTTTCCATCCCCACAGTAGATGTGGACACAGCCTGTCTGTTTTTCCATGGTGAAAACCTCGCTTTTTCTTTCTATGTTCATTTGTAAACAACAGGTAATTCGAAACAAGTTCGCAATCCCAAGTAAAAATTGTAAACAACGGAAAAAGGAGGGCAGATTTTATTCCGCCCCCCAAAAAGGTTTCCTGATTATTTACCGAAATATCTAGCCAGCAGACCAGCGAATGCTTTTCCGTGTCTAGCTTCGTCTCTTGCCATCTCATGCACGGTGTCATGGATTGCATCGAGATTCAGGCTTTGGCACGTTTTGCAAGATCTGTTTTGCCAGCGGTTGCTCCGTTCTCTGCCTCTACACGCATCTGCAGATTTTTCTTGGTGCTGTCGGTTACGACTTCGCCGAGAAGCTCTGCGAATTTTGCTGCGTGCTCTGCTTCTTCGTAAGCTGCTTTTTCATAGTACAGACCTACTTCCGGATATCCCTCGCGGAATGCTACTCTGGACATTGCCAGGTACATACCAACCTCAGAGCACTCGCCCTCGAAATTGGCTCTCAGGTCTTTTTTGATATCTTCCGGAACATCGGATGCTACGCCAACTACGTGCTCTGCTGCCCAGGTCAGATCCTCGCCCTGCTCGATAAATTTCTCTTTCGGTGCTTTACAGATCGGACAGACTTCCGGTGCTTCTGCTCCTTCATAAACATATCCACATACGCTGCATACAAATTTTTTCATAGTCTTTCTTTCCTTTCTTTTTGTTGTGTATTTAATTTTATCATTTCCAATTTTGTGGTTTATAACAGTTTTTTATTTTTAATATTAGTAACTGTTACTGATATTACTTTAACATAAGCTTCCCTTTTTGTCAATGCCTATTTTTAATTTTTTCTTTCTTCCTGGGGATGCTATACGTTCCCCGGGTGATTTTTGCAGTTCTCGCAGATGCCGTAAAAATTCACAGAGTAATCTTCGATCGTACCTCTGAAATTTTCCGCTGCTACGTTCTTGATTTCGCTGATGTCACGCATTGTAAGGTCTGTCACGCAGTGACATTTTCTGCAAATGAAATGGTGATGCGTGGAAGTATCTCCATCGAACCGGTCCGGGCCATCTCCTGTTGTAAGACGCTTGATCTCTCCTAATTCAGAAAGAAGAGACAGGTTCCGGTATACTGTGCCAAGACTGATATTGGGAAATTCTTTCCGTACATCGGTATAGAGCATATCTGCGGTCGGGTGATCCTTTCGCCCCCGAAGGCAGACTTTGATGCTTTCTCTTTGTCTGCTATACTTGAGTGTTGACATAGTTTTTTTCCTTTCGTATCTTTCGATAACAGTAATTGTTATTATATTTATACTATAGGGCTGCTTCTCGCAAAAGTCAAGAAAAAGATCACTACCCTGTCTACACAGATTTCCGTCTGTCCCAAGATCAAAAATTCCCAAAAAACGAGGAGTGCCCAGGAACCTCTCGGCGCCTGGGCTATTATTATGAAAAAATCTTAATTGTGTAGTGATTGCATACACGCTGTTCTTTTGGAACTAAGATAACTATACCAATTAATTATGAACAGATTATGAACGTGCAGTGAATCTTCTGTGAATCTGTACATTTTTTAGAATTATTTTATATTTTATTTGTGTATTTATCACATATTTTATTTCTAATTCTGTCCCTTACTCTCTACTCTGTCTAGAAATCGTTTTTCTCCGTTAATTTTTCTATTCGTATTGCCCATCCCCGATTTTCCCTGTCATTTCTCTCTCATTTATGTTAAGATTGATGTACAGCCAATGCGGCAGAATGGAGGATTTTTTATGAGTACCGGAAATCAGGAATATATACGAGACATGAACCGCGCCCTGGTTCTCGAGGCAATCGCCAACCATCCGCCGCTTTCCCGCGCAGATCTGGCGAAAATGCTGCATCTGACAAAAGCAACCGTATCCACCATCGTCCAGGAACTGCTCGACCGCCAGCTCGTCATAGAACTCGGCAGCGCCGAAAAAACTTCCATGGGTCGAAAACCGATTCTGCTTACTTTTAATAATCGCTGCGGTTCCATCATCGCCGTCGATCTCGGCGTAAAAAAGATCACCATTCTCACCGGAGATCTGAAGGGAAAATCATGTACTGTAAAAGAATACCCGATTGATCCATCCCTCTCCCTGGAGGAATACCTGATTTCCCTCCTCCACAAAACCAAATCCGACCTCCCCAAGACCCCGTGCGGCCTCGTCGGAATCTCCATCGGAATCTACGGCGTCGTCTGCGACGACCTCGTTTTATTCACACCCTACTACGATCTAAAACACTCCAACCTGAAAAACTACCTCGAAGAAGAATTTCAGGTCCCTGTCATCGTAGAAAATGAAGCCAACCTCTCCGTCATCGGCGAAGCCGCCTGCGCAGAGCACTTTAAAAATATGATCTTCCTGAACATCCACGAAGGCGTCGGCATGGGAATCCTCATTGACGGCGAACTCTACACCGGCCAGAACGGCTACGCCGGCGAATTCGGCCACACCATCCTCTTCCCCGATGGCCGGCCCTGCCCCTGCGGCAACCACGGCTGCCTCGAACAGTACATCTCCGAAGCCGCCGTCCTGAACGATTTTGCCGCCGCCGAAGGCTTAGAAAACGTCTCCGTCGAACGCTTCATCCAGTATTACCAGGAAGGCAACCCCAACGCCCGCAAAGTAATGCAGGATTTCACCCACTACATCGGAATCAGCCTGAACACGGTTCTCCACACCTTCAACCCGGACGTCATCGTCATCAACAGCTCCTTCACCAACTACATCCCAGGTCTGATCGACGAAATCACCTCCGGAATCCAGAACCGCCTCCGCTGGTACCTCCACGTCCTCCCGGCTCACCTGCAGGATGTCTCCGTCCTCATGGGCGGAATCAGCCTCTGCTCCCGGAACTTCCTCGGAATTTCCACCTTTAAGCTGCTGGACCTGTAACTCAGAAATAAGTCCCTGTTCAGAGCCCCATCTCGATTCCGCTGCGCTGCATCTTGATGTGGCTTCTCGCCATATGAAATTTCAGAAAAAAGTGCTCATTCATGCAAGCATGATTCGCAATTTGTTCTGAAATTTCGCATGGCTCTGAATAGTCACAATTTGTTCATGATTTTTTTACAACATGAACACGCTTTCAACATAATTTACCCGTATACTAAAAGCATAAATAATGAATGCCAACATTATTTACACAATTTTCTTTTTCATATTGCCGATTAGAAAATCGGCTCTCCTTCCTTTAAAAATAAAAATGAAAGAAAGCACTGTTTCGCCAACGGTGCTTTTTTTCATGCCCTTTTCCCCCGCTGCCATGCGCATCACGCAAGGGCGGACGGGCGGCGGTGAGGCGTCCCCTCTATTTATACAATTCATCCGTCAACCGCGCAAACTCCTGTAAACTCAATGCCTCCCCACGAATCGTAAGCGGCCAGCCGCAGGCTGTGATTGCAGCCTCAATCTCCTCTTTCGAAAAATGCAGCAGCTCCGAATTTTTCAGTCCGTTCGCCAGAGTCTTCCGTCTCTGATTAAACGACGCCCGAATAATGGAGAACATCAACTTCTCATCCTTCGTCTCCACCGGCATCACCTCATGACGCGTCAGCCGGATCACCGCACTTCCAACCTTCGGCCGCGGCATAAAACAGTTCGGCGGCACATTCGCCACAATATACGGCTCCGCATAATACTGCACCGCCAGCGACAGCGCCCCGTAATCCTTCGATCCCGGCCCCGTCTGCATCCGGTCCGCAACCTCCTTCTGAACCATAACCGTAATCGAATCCACCGGCACATGATTCTCAAATAATCCCATAATAATCGGCGTCGTAATATAATACGGAAGATTCGCCACAACCTTGATCGGCCGTCCGTTGTTCTTCTCCTTCGCCAGCGCCGCCAGATCCACCTTCAAAACATCATTGTTGATAACCTCAACATTATCATAATCCGACAGCGTATCCTCCAGAATCGGGATCAGATTCTTGTCAATTTCCACCGCACACACACTCCGCGCAGCATACGCAAGATACTGCGTCAGCGTACCGATACCAGGTCCGATTTCCACAACAAAATCGTCCGGTCCGATACCTGCAGCGGCTACAATCTTATCCAGCACATGTGGATCGATCAGAAAATTCTGACCATACTTTTTCTGAAATACAAAGCCGTACTTCTGCAGTACGGCTATTGTATTCTGCGGCTCCCCGAGCCACGGTTTTACTTTCTCCATAAATTCTCCATGTATTTAGAACTCAAAGTCTTTCTCGTAAAGAATCACGCGGTCGTCCGCATCGGTATGCTTTCTGGACATGCGTCTTCCGAATTTACGGGTTCCCTTTTCTGCATGGGCGATGGCACGATCCACCATATCTTTGACCTGTGAAATCGTCATCGGCTCGCCCTCCTTCTGATTATTGCCAATTTGTGTATACAGAGCAAGCACACCCATCTCGTCCATCTTGTATCCATTCTCACGCGCATACGTGCGGGCAAACGTAACAAGCTCGTCGTTCGTGAAAACAGGAATCGAAATGACCGTCTCAAACTTCTTCGCAAAATCAGGGTAATTCCGCAGAAGACCTCTCATGCTGACCTTCTCATCCTCGATGATCAGAACCAGACTGTCGGTACGGAAATCCATTGCCTGCGACAGCTTCTCGATCGTCTCCGGGTACATCAGACCGGCACGCTCGATCAGGAGGAAACCTCCCGCCAGCTTTGAAACAATCTGCGCACAGTCCTTTTTGTTCAGAACAGATGCATCCAGACGGGCCATCTTCGTTGCCGGAAGTTTTAAGTCAGCACAGATTGCACGGACGAGATCCTCCGACAGCTTCGTTTTTCCAGTACCGTATCCGCCCATAATGGCAATGTTTCCATGACGGGAAGTACGGTCGCCTGCGTAATGATAAACACCATGCATTGCATCCAGAATCTGGATATCCATGCCTGGAACTTTCGCAAAGTAAGTAAACAGCGCTTTCTGCTCATCACTCAGCTTATCCGGCTGGGTGTCGTTCAGGATGCGGAGTCTTGCCTCCTCCGGCGTCTCCTCGCGGAGCACCTCTTCAATCGATTTCGCAACAGTTCCTTCCGGAATGTTGTCGCGGATCAGCTGAACGGTGGCATCCGTTGTTTTTTCGATGCTCATGTTGATCGTCGCATCGGATACGCGCTCACGCTTTGGCTCGGTCGGAACTTCGATTTCGATTTCCTCCGGGGTAATCTCGATCGGCTGGGTTCCTGCCGGCTCAAACGGATCGGCTGGCTCAGTCTCGGCCGGGGTTTCCGGCTCTGTTTCGCTTTCCGGCTCGTCCGGCAGTTCGATTTCCGATGCTTTTTCAGCTTCCTGCACTTCTGCGTTCAGCGCTGCCTGAAGCTCACTAAAATCGATGGTCGGCCGTGTCTCCTCTGCCGGTTTCAGATCCGGGATGACAACCGTTGCATCCATGGACGGCGTCTCCGCCGGTTCTACGGTTTCCTCAATTTCGGCTTCCGCCTGAGCCTTCTCGGCTGCTTCTGTTTCAGCTTCCACTGCTGGTTCTGTAACTTCTGCTTCTTCGATTTCAGCCTCGGCTGCCGGTTCTATAATCTCTTCGATCTCAGCTTCATCCATCGGCTCTGCAGCTTCTTCGGTTTCAGCCTCATCCGCCGGTTCTGTGATCTCTTCGGTTTCCGCTTCATCTGCCGGTTCTGCTGCTTCTTCCGGCTCAGCTTCCGCCTGCGGCTCCTCAGCCGCTTCCCGTGCCTCTGCCTCGGACTCCGGATCCATCGGCTGCTCTGCGGTTTCGGCTTCTGCTACCTGCTCAGCCGGCTCTTCTGCTTCTTCCTCCGCAACTTCCTCCGACAGGTTTGCTGCGGTCTCCTGGAACAGTGCTTCGAGGTCCGGCTCTTCGTATTTCTTCTCCGGCTTCGGTGCTTTCGGCATTACCGGCTCGGCTTTTTCCTTCGGTTTTGGCTGCGGTCTTGTCTTGATCGTCGTGTTGGCATCCGGGGATACCTCTACGTTTACATCAAGCTGCTCCGGCTCCAGATCTTTTACTTCGTACTGTACCGGCTCTTCGCTTGTCTCTTCCTCGACTGCCGTCTCTTCCTGTTTCTTTCCGCGGAAGGAGAAGACGTCGCGGATGCTCTTTGCAAGCTCTGCGTGAAGATCGATCGTATTTCCAAGGTACGTCGGCGTGCTGTCTGCATACGCCTGCTCTTCCGGAATCTCCTCGATCGGCTCCTCTGTCTGCTGCAGTGCTTCGTACTCCTGCACCTGCTCTGCATCTGCCTCGGCCTGCTGTGTTTTCTCATATGCTTCGTACGGCGAACCGGCTTCTTTTTCTTCTTCACCGGCCACATACTGGCTCATCACACCGCCGTTTACCGGTTTTACTTCCGGCGTCTCTGCCGGCTCTTTCGTCGCAGCCATTTCACCGGCTCCGCTCTCTCCGGCTAACCGCACTTCAAGTGCTTCCGGATCCTCGGACGGCTCTTCATTCTTTTTGTAGTCAAAACGATGCTCGTATTTGATCTGCTGGGACGGTGACAGCGGCTCGTACTTCATTTTCAGATCCATTGCCTTTGTTACATATTTGCCCTCGCTGAACCACAGGATCAGCTCATCACAGGCATCGATGCATTTCTGCGTCTCTCCGGCTTTGCTGTAAAGGTTTGCCAGTTCATATGCCCATCTCTCGGTAAATTCCCGCTCTTTGTATTCCTCCAGAAGGGAAATCTGCTCCTCAAGCGGCGCTTTCTGTCCTCTTAAAATCTTGTATTTCAGCAGATACCGGGAATTATCGTGACGTGCGACTGCTTCAAACTCGTTGTAAAAGTCAATCGCCTCATCAAAGTCTTTCATTTTTACGGAGACCTCTACCAGGCGGTACAGAATGCCCTTCCGATGGAAGAACGGTCATACGCCATCAGCAGAATCTTCTTCGCCTCCGGATATCGTTTGTTCGCCTCATAGACATCCGCTACCATGCCGAGCGTGCGCAGACTCTTGACACGCCGCCAGTCAACGGCTTCTACAACTGCAAGTGCCCCCTCATAGTCCTCTTTTTTTACCAGACTGTTCAGCTCTTCCAGCCGGCTTTGATATTCAGCTTTATCCAATCTTTTCACCTCAATACATTTCAGATTGTTTTAGTTCATAGACACGAACAGTGTACCACACTCCCCGTAGAATGTCAAAAGAATGCCTGTTTTGCAGGCATTTTTCGGGATGCAAATCCTTCCAGCGGTCATCAAAAAAAGAACACCCGCCCCTCCGGTTTTTCCCGGAAAAGCAGGTGTCCCCTAACTACTTATATTTGATTCCGATTACTTTCTGACAGTAATCTTGTCCAGATGCCAGATATCATCTACATACTGCTGGATGGTACGGTCGGATGTGAATTTGCCGCTGTGTGCGGTATTCAGGATCGCGCTTCTTGCCCATGCAGAAGTATTTCTGTATTTATCCTCAACACGCTCCTGTGCTGCCGCATAGGACTTGAAGTCTGCCAGGGTAAAGTACATATCCGGGCGCGGAGCATTCTTCGGTGTGAGCAGGGAGTCATACAGATCACGGAACATCATGGTGTCGCCGTTTGAGTATCTTCCGCTGATCAGATCCATCACTACGTTGTGGATGTCCTGATCGTGGATGAAGTAGCTCATCGGATCGTAGGTGTAGTTGTTCTCATATTCGATAACCTGATCTGCGGAAAGTCCGAAGATAAAGGCGTTCTCCTTTCCAACTTCCTCAACGATCTCTACGTTTGCACCGTCCATGGTTCCAAGAGTCAGGGCACCGTTCAGCATGAACTTCATGTTACCGGTACCGGAAGCCTCTTTACTTGCGGTGGAAATCTGCTCGGAAACATCAGCAGCGGCAAAGATCAGCTCTGCGTTGCTGACACGATAATCCTCGATAAATACGACTTTGATCTTTCCTTTGATGGTCGGATCGTTGTTTACCACATCACCAACGGAATTGATCAGTTTGATGATCGCTTTTGCACGCTCATAACCTGCGGATGCTTTTGCTCCGAAGATGAAGGTTCTCGGGTAGAACGGCATATCCGGGTTCTTTTTCAGGCGGTCATACAGATACATGATGTGCAGAATGTTCATAAACTGACGTTTGTACTCATGCAGACGTTTTACCTGAACATCGAAAATGGAGTTCGGGTCTACATCGATACCGTTATGCTCTTTGATGTATTTTGCCAGGCGGACTTTATTTTTATATTTGATTTCCATAAATTCCTTCTGTGCCTGGGTGTCATCTGCCAGCTTAGCGATCTTTTCGATCTTCGGCAGATCGGTGATCCAGCCGTCTCCGGCGTACTCGGTTACCCAGTCAGCCAGGAGCGGGTTTCCGTGAAGCAGGAAACGACGCTGTGTGATACCATTCGTCTTATTGTTGAACTTCTCCGGAGTCATCTCGTAGAAGTCTTTTAAGGTCTGTTTTTTCAGAATCTCGGTATGAAGCTGTGCAACACCGTTGACAGAATAGCCGCCTACGATAGCCAGACGGGCCATATGAACCTGTCCGTCGTAGATGACTGCCATCTGGCGGATTTTCTCCTCATCACCCGGGTACTGCTCTCTTACCTGGATCAGGAAGCGGCGGTTGATCTCCTCTACGATCTGATAGATACGCGGAAGAAGTCTGGAGAACAGGTCAACCGGCCATTTCTCAAGTGCCTCTGCCATGATGGTGTGGTTGGTGTATGCGCAGGTCTTTGTGGTGATCTCCCATGCCTCATCCCAGCCAAGGCCTTCTACGTCCATGAGGATTCGCATCAGCTCCGGAACGGCTACGGTCGGGTGAGTATCGTTCAGCTGGAAGGTAACCTTCTCATACAGCTTTGTGATATCATCGTGATGTTTTTTATATTTTGCAACTGCTCTCTGTACGCTTGCAGAAATGAAGAAATACTGCTGTTTCAGACGCAGCTCTTTTCCTTCGTAATGGTTGTCGTTCGGATACAGAACCTCTACGATGGTTTTTGCAAGGTTTTCCTGCTCAACCGCTTTGTGGTAATCACCTTTGTCGAAGGAATCCAGGGAGAAGTCCTGAATAGCCTCTGCATCCCATATGGTCAGCGTGTTTACAACATCGTTGTCGTATCCTACGATTGGCATATCGTAAGGAATTGCGTTTACAGACTGGTAATCTTTCTGTACAAAGTTTACGCGTCCGGTAGCCTCATCATACTCCTGTGCTACGTATCCGCCAAATTTTACTTCTTTTGCGTATTCCGGGCGTTTCAGCTCGAATGGATAGCCGTGTTTCAGCCAGTTGTCCGGTACTTCTACCTGATAACCGTCGCGGATCTGCTGTTTGAACATACCGTATTTATAACGGATACCGCAGCCGTATGCCGGATATCCCAGTGTAGCCAGGGAATCCAGGAAGCATGCTGCCAGACGGCCAAGACCGCCGTTTCCAAGCGCAGGATCTCTCTCCTGGTCCTCCAGAAGGTTCAGGTTCAGTCCCATCTCATCAAGAGCTTCCTGTACCTGTTTGTATGCAGTCAGGTTAATCAGGTTATTTCCCAGCGCACGTCCCATCAGGAACTCCATGGACATATAGTACAGAATCTTCGGATCCTGCTCATCCATTGCTTTCTGGGTTTTCAGCCAGTTGTCAATAATAACGTCTTTTACTGCGTAGCAGACTGCCTGGTAAATTTCCTGCTGGGAAGCCTCTTCCAGATTTTTTCTGTACAGCATTTTTACGTTTTCTTTGACACTGTTCTTAAAAGTTTCTTTGTTGAACTCGGCGTTTAACATCTGCGTCCTCCTCAATAGCAGTCTGCGAGCGGAGAGCTTGTCTGCATCCCCGCTCGCAGGCTGATTTTTATATTAACGATCGTCGTGGAAACGCATCCAGAAGTATTCTTAGATACGCTCTACTGCCATGGTAACCTTTTCGGAGTTGATATTCCACTCCTTCTCATAGCCCTTTGTCTCTCCAGTCACGATTTCTTCTGCCAGAACTTCAGATTTAATTTCATCACCATGGTTTTTCATGATGCTTACAATCTTGTCGTTGTCTTTTGCATATACTCTGATCTTGTCCATAACCTCAAAGCCGGCCTCTTTACGCATGGTCTGGATTTTACTTACCAGCTCACGAACAAAACCTTCCTCGATCAGTTCCGGAGTCAGATTGGTATCCAGAACAACGGTGATTGTATGGTCGGATTCGGATACATAGCCTTCCATCTGTGCCATGTCAATTAACAAATCCTCCTCTAATAATACAATTTCCTGTCCATCGATGTCAAGTTTAAGTTCGCCGGTGCTCTTGAGCTCTGCCATAGCCTTGTTTCCATCCAGCTCAGACAGGGTTGCTTTGATCTTGTTCAGCAGTTTTCCGTATTTTGGTCCTACGGTACGCATCTGCGGTTTGAAGCTGTAGCTGATGAAATCTGCGATGTCATCTTTGAATACAACTTCTTTGATGTTCAGCTCATCCTTGATGATCTCTTTGTAGAACTCGGAAAGCTGGAACTCGCTCTTCACGTACATGGTTCCGATCGGCTGACGGTTCTTGATGTTGGCGGTGTTTCTTGCGGCACGTCCCATAACGACGATCTCCAGCAGGTCTGCCATATCCTCTTCCATCTTCGGATCAATCCAGTTCTCATGTACCTCCGGGAAGTCGCACAGATGGATACTTTCCGGTGCACTTGCATCGATGCTCTTTACGAGGTTCTGATAAATATCCTCTGTCATGAACGGAATCATCGGAGCTGCTGCTTTTGCAACGGTCACCAGTGCGGTGTACAGAGTCATGTAAGCATTGATCTTATCCTGCTCCATGCCTTTTGCCCAGAAACGCTCACGGGAGCGGCGTACATACCAGTTACTCATATCATCACGAAGGACTGCAGTGCTTTTGCTGCCTCCGGGATACGGTAATTTGCCAGGTTGTCGTCTACTGCTTTTACAGTGGATTCCAGACGGGACAGCAGCCATTTATCCATAACAGCCAGTTTGTCATATTCCAGACTGTATTTTGTTGCATCGAAGTTGTCGATGTTTGCATACAGGACAAAGAACGCGTAGGTGTTCCACAGGGTTCCCATGAACTTTCTCTGTCCTTCCACGACCGTCTTGCCTGCGAAACGGCTCGGCAGCCACGGAGCACTGCTGGTGTAGAAGTACCAGCGGATCGCATCGGCACCGTAGGTCTGCAGTGCGTCAAACGGATCTACCGCATTTCCTTTGGATTTACTCATCTTCTGTCCGTTCTCATCCTGTACCAGACCAAGAACGATAACGTTCTCGTATGGTGCTTTGTTGAACAGCAGAGTGGAAATTGCAAGCAGGGAGTAGAACCATCCACGTGTCTGGTCTACAGCCTCGGAAATAAACTGTGCCGGGAACTGTTTCTCGAAGGTTTCTTTGTTCTCGAATGGATAGTGATGCTGTGCGAACGGCATGGAGCCGGAATCGAACCAGCAGTCGATAACCTCCGGTACACGGTGCATCTCTTTACCGCATTTCGGGCACTTAATGGTCACTGCGTCGATGTATGGGCGGTGAAGCTCGATGTCATCCGGGCAGTTGTCGGCTTTTTCTTTCAGTTCTTCGATACTGCCGATGCAGTCCTGATGGCCACATTCACACTGCCATACCGGAAGCGGAGTTCCCCAGTAACGGTTTCTGGAAAGTCCCCAGTCCTGAACATTCTCCAGCCAGTCGCCGAAGCGTCCTTTTCCGATGCTCTCCGGAATCCAGTTGATGGTGTTGTTGTTGCGGATCAGATCCTCTTTTACTGCAGTCATGCGGATGAACCAGGTCTCACGTGCATAGTAGATCAGCGGAGTATCGCATCTCCAGCAGTGCGGGTAGCTGTGCTCGAACAGCGGCGCATCAAACAGAAGATCCTTGTCCTCGAGTGCCTGCAGAACGGCCATATCTGCTTTCTTGCAGAAAGTGCCTGCCCACGGAGTTTCCTCGGTCATCTCACCTTTTTCGTTTACTAACTGTACGAATGGAAGATCGTATCTGTGACCGACCTTGGAGTCGTCCTCACCAAATGCAGGGGCGATATGAACAACACCGGTACCATCGGTCAGTGTTACGTAGGTATCGCAGACTACATAGTATGCTTTTTTGTTTCCGATTCTCTTCTCAGCGTACGGGAACAGCGGCTCGTACTCTTTGAACTCGAGATCTTTACCCTGATAATGCTCCAGGATTTCAGCGCCCTCACCGAGAACGGTGTCTACCAGAGCAGCTGCCATATAATAGGTATATCCTTTGCTTGTTACTTTTACATAATCCTCATCCGGGTTGACGCAGAGTGCAACGTTGGACGGAAGGGTCCACGGTGTGGTGGTCCATGCCAGGATGTAAGCGTCCTCGCCTTTTACTTTAAAGCGGACAACGGCTGAACGTTCTTTGACATCTTTGTATCCCTGCGCTACTTCGTGGGAAGAAAGCGGGGTACCGCAGCGCGGGCAGTAAGGAACGATTTTGTGTCCTTCGTACAGAAGACCTTTCTTCCAGATCTCTTTTAATGCCCACCACTCGGACTCGATGTAATCGTTATGATACGTAACGTATGGGTTTTTCATATCAGCCCAGAAGCCAACGGTATGGGAGAAGTCTTCCCACATTCCCTCGTATTTCCATACGCTCTCTTTACACTGCTCGATGAATGGCTCTACGCCGTATTTTTCGATCTGGTCTTTTCCGTCCAGACCGAGTTTTTTCTCAACTTCCAGCTCTACCGGCAGTCCGTGGGTATCCCAGCCTGCTTTTCTCGGCACCTGATAACCCTTCATGGTACGGTATCTCGGGATCATATCCTTGATAACACGGGTCTCTACGTGGCCGATGTGCGGTTTTCCGTTTGCGGTCGGCGGTCCGTCATAGAACACGTAGGACGGATTTCCTTCACGCACTTTCATACTTTTTTCGAAGATCTGATTGTCTTCCCAGAACTTCTCAACCTGTTTTTCTCTCTCGACAAAGTTCATGTCGGTTGAAACTTTCTTGTACATGCTTGTACCTCCTGAAACTTAAGTTTCTCGTTTGATTTGCTCGCGTAAAATAAGAAAAAGCTCCCGCCCTGTAATAGGACGAAAGCTGTACTTATCGTAACCACCTGTTACATACTATCATATGCATTTCCTGTAACGGGGAACAACCGGCAACTTCTTACCACTGCTCTCCGGCTTTCTATATTTTATGCGCCGGACGCGCAGATTCAGAACTGCAACTTGGAAGTGATGTTCACCTGCCGCTACTTGTACCGGACTCCCACCATCCCCGGCTCGCTTTCACTGTACCGTTCACGCGCAGACTACTGTCTTCGTCATCGTTTTTCATGCCTTATTATAACTAGGGGCTGCAAGCGTTGTCAAGAGTGGAAAGCATATTTTATCGGTTCTTTTCCGCGATTTTACGGGATTTTCGGGGGTGTGCGTTGCTATTTGGATGGGGGAATGGTAAAATCGGGGTATAATCAAAAAACGGAAGGGAAGTGAAATCATGGGAAGATTTGTGAATCCGGACAACAGTGCATTTCAGGTTGCTCTCAATTCCGAAATCTATGTGGACAAAACAGGACTTTTATCGTATACCAACAAAGTTCTGGACACCATGCAGGGCTATATCTGCAACAGCCGCCCGCGGCGGTTTGGAAAATCATTTGCTGCAAATATGCTGGCGGCCTATTACAGCAAGGGCTGTGATTCCAGAAAGATGTTTTCTGGCCTTGCGATCAGCCAGACGGCAGACTTTGAGAAGCATCTGAACCAGTACGATGTGATTCATCTGGACATCCAGTGGTTTCTTTCGAATGTCAGCGATCCGGAACAGATTGTGGCCTACATTACAGAATGTATACTGGCCGAGCTGCGTACCATCTATGCAGATCAGCTTCCGCCGGAAGTTTCCACCGTTCCCGACGCTCTGTCCCGGATCAAAGAGGCGACCGGACAGAAATTTGTGATTATTATTGATGAATGGGATGTCCTGATTCGTGATGAGGCCTCCAACCAGAAAATTCAGGATGATTACATTAATTTTCTTCGTGGAATGTTCAAAGGGACGGAACCGACGAAATATATCCAGCTTGCGTTTCTCACGGGTATTCTTCCGATCAAAAAATTGAAAACGCAGTCTGCCTTAAATAATCTTCATCAGTATTCCATGCTGAATCCAGGCCCGCTGGCTTCCTATATTGGATTCACAGAAGATGAAGTTTCCGCTCTCTGTCAGAAATACGGACAAAATTTTGAGGAAGTCAGACGATGGTACGACGGCTATCTGCTTGGAAATTACCATGTATACAATCCAAACGCGGTGACAAGTCTGCTTCTGGATGGGACATTCCAAAGCTATTGGTCGGAGACGAGCACATACGACTCGATGGTTCCTTTTATCAATATGGATTTTGACGGATTGAAAACAGCAATTCTGGAGATGCTTTCCGGCGCCGCAGTTCCTGTCATGGTTACCTCTTTTAAAAATGACATGGTCAGCTTTGTAAATAAAGATGATGTTCTGACGCTGCTGATTCATTTGGGCTATCTTGCCTACAATCAGCAGACACAGATGGCATATATTCCCAACGAAGAAATCCGCAGGGAGTTTCTGACTGCGGTGACTTCCAATCATTGGAATGAACTTTTCGCTTTCCAGCAGGAATCTGCGGATCTTTTAGATGCTACGCTCGATATGGATGAAAATGCTGTCGCTGCCGGAATTGAAAAGGTCCATGAGGAATATACTTCCGTGATTCAGTATCATAATGAAAATTCGCTCAGTTGTGTCCTCACGATTGCTTATTTAAGTACGATGCAATATTACTTCAAACCCATTCGTGAACTTCCGACCGGGCGCGGTTTTTCCGATTTTGTCTTTCTGCCAAAGCCGGAATACCGATACGATTTTCCGGCGCTTGTAGTAGAACTGAAATGGAACAAGAATGCGAAAACGGCACTGGATCAGATTAAAAGACAGCATTACCCGGCTTCCATTGCATCTTATACAGGGGATATTCTGCTGGTTGGTGTTAATTATGATAAGAAGACGAAGGTGCATGAGTGTCGGATTGAAAAATATTTGAAATCAGGAGAAAAATGATGAAAGTTGTGATTGCAATTGATTCTTTTAAAGGAAGCCTTTCCTCTCTGCAGGCTGGAACAGCGGCCGCCACCGGGATTTATCGTGTCGATCCGAAGGTGGAGACGGTTGTGCGCCCGCTTGCCGATGGCGGTGAAGGTACCGTTCAGGCACTGACCGAAGGTCTTGGCGGACGGCTTGTCTCCGTTTCGGTGACCGGTCCTGCCGGAAAACAGGTTATCTGCCCGTATGGCATCATCGACCGAACGCAGACCGCCATTATCGAGATGTCGGGGGCTGCCGGTATTACGCAGGTACACGGCGATGAGAAAAATCCGCTGTACGCCACAACGTACGGTGTCGGTGAGGTTATCTGCGATGCCATCCGCAATGGCTGCCACCGCTTTATCATTGGAATCGGCGGAAGTGCCACAAATGACGGCGGTATTGGTATGCTACAGGCACTCGGTTTCGGACTGCTCGATGCAGAAGGAAAACAGGTTCCTTTTGGTGCTGTCGGACTGGAATCTCTTACCACGATTACGGCAGATCACGTTCTGCCGGAACTTTCGGAATGCACCTTCCGTATTGCCTGCGATGTAACGAATCCGCTCTGCGGTTCCAACGGCTGCAGCGCCGTTTTCGGACCGCAGAAGGGCGCGGATGCTGTCATGATCAAACGTATGGACACATCGCTTGCCTCCTACGCCGCACTCTGCCGGAAAACATTCCCGAACGTCGACGCGGAATTTCCCGGAACGGGTGCTGCAGGCGGACTTGGATTTGCTTTTCAGACGTTTCTTTCTGCTTCACTGGAACCCGGCATTCAGATCATACTGGATGAAACCCGACTTCGTGATGATGTGAGAGACGCTGATCTTGTCATCACCGGTGAGGGACAGCTCGATGGGCAAACCGTGATGGGAAAAGCGCCGATCGGAGTTGCAAAACTGTCAAAAGAATACGGCAAACCTGTCCTTGCATTCTCAGGCTGTGTTACAAAAGATGCATCCACATGCAACGCCGCCGGAATTGATGCCTTTTTCCCTATTATGCGGAGCGTCGTTTCACTCGAAGAAGCTATGGACATAGAAAATGCGGCAGAAAATATGACAGATACCGTGGAACAGGCTTTTCGGCTATTTTTGCTTCAGTAAAGCGGATATTCGCAATCCGCTTCGCTACTTGCTTGAGTCGGTTAAAATACAAGACCGTTTTCTCCTGCTTTAATTTTTGCAGGAAGGACAGAAAACACGTCGTGCTCTCATCGTCTTAATTCCAGCAGATATTCTGTCGTTCCTACTTCCAGCTGTTTCGTTCCTGTCCACCGAAATCCGTGGCGGTTGTAAAACGCAATGGCACGCGTATTTTTCTCCAATGCCCATAGATGGTCTGCGTCAAACTTTTCAATTGCAAAGGTAATCAGCCGTGGCCGACTCCGTTGTTCTGCAGACATGGATCTACGTATAGTTTACAGATTTCGGTTCCGTTGATTTCTGTAAAACCTCTTATAATTCCATCATCGTAGACATAGATGCGGTTTAAGATTTCTTCTTTCTTAAAGTACTGGTCGATCATCGGGACTACCTGCATTTCACCGAAGGAATAGGCCTCCTCGTGAAAAATCGGGAAATAATTGATTCGGTTGTTGAACACGAAAATTTCCGCAATTCTGGACAGGTCTTTCAGTTCTGCTTTTCTGATTTTCATATTTTCTCTCATTTTAATTTCCAATCAACACTTTCTTCCCCCGAAACGCAAATCCATAATACCTGATCCGCTCCTTTGCGATTCCTCTGGCAAGCAATTCTGTGTCATACTGTTTTTCCTGAATCTGACGAAGTGCATGCTCCACCGTCTCTTCCAGCGACTTTTCTTTTGATGTGTTCTGAACCTTAAATTCCATTACGATCGCATCCAGGTTTTCTTTCAATGGCTCCATTACTACGTCATACCTTCCGAATCCACTTTCTCTGTTGGAAGTGATTCTGTATTTTCCGGCCAGATCAACAATCAGCCCAAGGACAAATCCATGGTAAAATCTTTCTGGTTCGAGTTCCTCTGATGGTTTTCCGCCCGTGTCGAAACTGCTGAATGTCTGAAGTGCTACCTGATTCATAAACTGGTTCATATAATCCAGATCTCCGGCAAGCAGAGCATCTTTAAAATTGCCATATGCAGAATCTTCTTCTGTAAACCAGTCCTCTATCATTTGTTCAAACATCAGCATTGTCTCATGATTTGTCACTTTCAAATCATACTGGCGCTTTCCTGTTCGGTTATCCATTTCGTACCGATCCACTTTCAGATATCCGCTCGCAAGCATAAGACTCCAGATGGCTCCCCGCTTTCTGCCAAGCTGTTCAAAAATAACCTGCTCATCCAATTCTGTGCAGATCACTCTGCCGTTTAATAAATCTTCCATTTCCGTCTTGATCTTTGCAGGACTTCGACGGATCAGATTGGAGATCAGCATATTTCCGCTGGTGTCTGCCCAGTACGTTCCATATTCTCCCGTGTCCAGATATTTTGTAATGGACCACGGATTGTAAATATCCTTCCGTTTTCCAAAGGAAAATCCATCATACCAATAGCGGACGGTTCCTTTTTCATCGGACAGCCCATTTTCCTCCAGCGCATGAAAGACTTCTTCTTCTGTAAAGCCAAACGAGCCGCTGTACTTTTCCGATGTTGTTGTTACAACTTCAAGATTATTCAGATCGGAAAAGATAGATTCTTTACTGACTCTTGTTATTCCTGTCAGCAGTCCCCGTTCCATATAGGGATTCGTTTTGAATGTGGAATTGAACAGGCTTCTGATAAACGCAGTAAGATTCTCCCAATACCCATGAATATACGATTCCTGCAAAGGAGTATCATACTCATCCAGAAGAATAATCACCTTTTTTCCGTAATAGCGGCTCAGATAATCGGACAGATAATTGACAGCTACTGCTGCCGCATCATCCGACATATTTTCTTCAACGGAATCAAAATAGGCGCGGTCTTTTTCATTTAATACTTTGCTGGATTTGACAAATTCAAAAGTACTATATAATTTTACCAGCTTACGAATTACCGCTCTTCTTGCAGTCTCATATGTGGTTGCCTTGATATCTGCAAAGCTGAGGGAAATCACCGGATACGTTCCCTGCAGCTTACGAAATCTTTCCTCTTTCCAGATGACAAGGTCTTCAAAATATTTGCTGCATTCGGAATGATTTACGGAAAAGAAATATTCGACCATACTCATATTCAGGGTCTTGCCGAATCTTCTTGGGCGTGTGATCAGAGTAACACTGTCCTGATTGTCCCACCATTCCCTGATAAAATCCGTCTTATCGATATAAAAACAGTTATTCTTTCTGATGGATATAAAATCCTGATTTCCAATGGAAATTACTGATTTCATGGGTCTGCTCCTTCCTAAATCCTTTACCACCGACAGGCTTGCAAAAATTTATTTCTGTTTCTATTTTATCATATTTCTCTGGCAGAACAAAGATCATTCCCTGTCCGAAGCAATTATTTTCCATTGGATATTATGTTTTGACAGATGTCACGAACTATGCTTTCTCTGTCCTGATCCGCCGTTATTCTGGTTTCATACAGAACGGATGTATAATCTTTTTCGTTCCACCATCTCTGCATATCTTCTGCACTGAAATCATTGCAGTTCGGCTTTGTTTTGTGGCGCTTCACGGTCTCCTCGAAGGGGATGTCGAAGTAATATGCGTATATATTTTTTCCATATAAAGCTACTGCCAGCTCAAATAATGCACGATACCATTCCGCATTCAGTATTCCTTCCAGAATAACAATCTCGCTGTGTTTTCTTCCATATCGCAGAAGTTCTTCCAGAAGAGGCAGCGCCTTTGTATTTTCTCCGTCTTTGACTTTGAGCATATCTCTTCGGATAACATCCTGCGAGATCAGCATTGTATTATTTCCGAACACTTGCTGTAATTCCTTTGCAATAGTTGTTTTTCCACTGCCGGAATTTCCTCTTAAAATGATTAATTTATTCGTCCGTAAGCAATCGCCCATTGTCATTCCATTCTCCATACATAATTCCCGCTTTCGTATTATCTAAAAGTTTCTGCAAACGGCTCTGAAATATTTCTTTTTCCTCAAACATTGTAATTTTATACACTTTTCGCTATCTGCAGCGCCAGAAACAGCTTGTCCAGATCGTGGTTAGCGGCAGATAATCCATCCGTTTCATAGTTTCCTTCGATCAGCACATCTCCCGCAACAAGAAAATCATACAGTTCAAATCCATAAAAATCACTGATCGCCTGAACGCCTGCGAGTTCCATTTCCACGGCAATGCATCCTTCTTCTTTTCGTTTTCTTACAAGATTTACCGTTTCCCGAAGCATACTGTCTGTCGTCCATACGCGCCCCTGAACGTATGGCAGTTTCCTTTCTTTGAAAAATTCCGCCAGTTTGTCCGTGTTTTTTATTTTTATGTAGTCCTGCGGTTCTGCAAAATAATAGGACAGTCCTTCTCCCCGGTATGCCTCCGTTGGGAGAATAAACTTTCCATCGGTTGCTTCTTTGTCCAGACTGCCGCACGAGCCAAACATGATAAAGACGGATGCTCCTGTTAAATGATTGACTTCGGCAATCGTTCCTGCTGCAAGAGCGGAACCAATTGGTGTCAGGTAGAAAGCAATCGTTTCTTCCTCATATGGCAGAGTCCAAACCGGTATATTTCCATTGCATGCTCTTACTTCTGCAATCTGTCGGCATGGGAATTTTTCAAGCATGTATTCATATATTACTTTTGAAAAAATTACCATACATTTTTTTACCAGATGCTGCTTCTCCCCATAAAAATTCTCCAGCTTTACAATCGGCTCGCTGTTGATATCATAAGAATCAATAATCATTCTGTTTCCTCCATAAATTTTATTTATCTTTACCAAAAAGTCCCATATCCACCACCCTTACTGCGCAGACATGAGACTTCCGTTTTTATTTTTGCATTACTTCAATAACACATTCATGTTTCTTCGTTTTTTTATTATAATTGATACCGGCAAGCATTCGAACCACAGAATCTTTCAGGCCATCCATATCCATTTGAATATAAATTTTTAAGGCCTCATACGTTTCCGTCTGGTTCCAATAGGTTCCGAATTTGTGGCGCAGCATGGCTTCTACCACAGATTTCGGGCTATACATGGAATAAATTTCATCTCCAGTCTGCCGATGCGCAATCAACTGATAACCATCGTACCACGTTTTTGCTTCTTCAAAACTCATCTCATATTTTTCACAGAGGGCAGATATCTCCTGCTCTGTGAAGCCAAAATATTCCGCCAGATCACCGGGATCTGTCATGGAATACTCGGTAAATATATTTAGTGCAGAATGAGAACCATTTTTGTTTGTGAACTTTTCTTTTTTCAGACTTTTTAGCAATACCTTTCGATTATATACATGCGTATTCCACAGTATTTCCATGCTTCTGAATTATTTTCATTAAATCATCAGCCTGCATCCAAACGGTTGCTGTATTATCATTTGGATGAACACCAATTTTATTTCCGACAAATTCCACGTCCATGAAGACTTGAACTCTGTGTTCGGCATCGTTTAGAATACCAAGCGGCGTAACGGCACCGGGTATCAGTTTCATAATATCAAATAATTCCTCCGCAGCTGCAAAAGAAAGTGCACGCAGACCACGTTGCCTGCGAAACGCTTTCAAATCTACTCGCTTGTTCCCTTTCATCGTTATCAAATAATAATTACGTTTTTTATCGTCGCGAACAAATAAATTTTTAGCGCCCCACTCTGGATACGGCAAATCAACAGCATCTGCTTCTTCCATATTGAAAACTGCCTTATGTTCCGTAATTTCATACGCTATATTTTGCCTTTTTAAATAATGATATATCTCTATCTTATCCATACTCTTTTATCTCTGTAAACTGAAATTGAAATATGCCCTTATTTTTCATACTTTTCAATCCGGCATTCATGTTCTTTTGTTTTTTCATTGTAGTTAATTCCCACCAGCAAAAGCTCCCCTGCATAGCATGCAACAGACTCCGGATATTTTCTGTCTCTGATCTGATCTAATGCTGCTCTGACGCTTTTGTCCCATTTCAGTTCCACAACAAGCGCCGGGTAATAATTCTGAAACTCCGGCTTTGGAATAAACACAAAGTCTGCAAATCCACGACCCGCGGGAAATTCGCGGATTGGTTTGAAATAGTATTGCATGGAACTCAAATAGGCAATGGACAGAACACTGCTGAGTGAGTTTTCATTGTTATACTGAATCACAGAAGTATATTCCCTGTGAATTTTTTCAATTTCTTTTGCTACTGCGTTTCCATTCATCTGAATTGTATCTTTCAGAAGCTGCTCTGATTCTTTTTGAAATACAATCAACTCATTCCATTTTTTCCTTTTCGTTGCCAGAATCAATTCCTGACGGATTTCCTCATTCGGAATAAAAGCAGTTCTAAATGTCCGGTCATAGGCCAGATATCCAAGGTGAATCAGATACGTCAGCACATCGTCTTTATTGGCGAAGCTAACGGTATCGTTCTGAAAAGAGGTAACATCAACCGGAACATGATCTCCTGAAAGCATTTCGATTACGGCACTTTTCAGGCCATCAAAATCCATATTGATCAGCGGAACAATCGCCTCATAGGATGCGGTTCCGGACCAGTAGCTCTGGAATTCGCCTTCGAGCATCAGGTTCACAACGGCATTTGGATTGTATACATGATATTTCCCAATCTGATAACCGTCGTACCATCGTTTGACTTCTTCAAACTTCTGACCATATACTTCACATAGTTTTTGAACTTCTGTTTCTGTAAAACCTACATATGGTGCAATCGGCCCGGCATACAGCATCGAATAATCTTTGAAATTGTTCAGCGCCGACTGTGTCTTTTCTTTTTTTACAGGCAAAATACCTGTCAGATATGCCAGTTGAATATATTTTGTCGGCTCCGTCCCTTTGAACATCGCCCGCAGAAAATTGATATATTCTTCCTGTGTTTTGAGATCCGCCGCCTCGTCACGAATCAGAACATCCCATTCGTCTATAATCACAATAAATTTTGTCCCGGATGCCGCGTTGATCCGCGACAGCGCCTCCGGCAGTGACCGGATTTCTTCTGGAAGTATATGGGGATAATATTCTTTTAACTCCGAAATCGTTTTTTCTGAGATATAAGAAACAATCCGCTCCGGTCCGCCTGCCGGTTCCATACACCATTGGATATCCCAGTGGAGCACATCATACTGATTCAGATGTTTTTCAAAATCCTTTGCCCTGCTGATTTCCAGCCCGGAAAACATTTCTTTCGAACTGCAGCCCTTGCTGTAATACGCGGTGAGCATATTTGCCGTAATTGATTTTCCAAACCGCCGCGGGCGGCTGTTGCAGATATATCCCTGCAGAGTGTTCATGACTTTATTCGTATAAGTCAGCAGTCCTGTTTTATCAACATAAATCTCAGAATTTAATGCAACCGCAAATGCTTCATTTCCCGGATTCAGATAACTTCCCATGCAAATCCCTCCCGTCAACATTTTATATGACTCATTATACTTGATCCCTCTGACTATCACAAGGACAGGATTTTCCCACGCAGCTTCCGGTTTTTCACTTTCGTCCTCCTGTGAGAATCCCATACAATTCCGGTCTTCTGTTTTTCAGTCCGCATTTTTCCCGCTTTCTGCATTTCCTGCATTTCGTTGATACTAAAATCAGACATGTTATTATCCTTCATCCTCGTAAATAATGATTTGAAAATATTGTAACTATTCAGAGCCATGCGAAATGGAAGAAAAATCGCGAATCATGTTTACATGAATGAGCTATTTTTCTGGAATTTCATATGGCGAGATGGGGCTCTGAATAGTTACAAAATATTATACCCTATAAATGCTTCAATGGTAAACTTTCATTTTGCCGCATAAAAAATGCGCACCGCAGTTTTCATCAAAATCATGAGTATGCGGCACGCAGTTTTTATTTTGCTTTTTTCTTCTCTCTTTTCACAAAAAGACAGACACATGCAACAACAAAAACAGCCGTTGCAGCGATCAGTACCGGCCATACCGGCAGTGGACAGACGCTTGCGCTGATCAGTTTCAGTCCCTGGTAAAGTGTGTATACACCGAAAATTGAAAAGATGACAAACGCCAGTGTATTCAGCAGCCCATCCGGTGTCTTGCTCTTTAAGAGATAGCCGACCAGCATTCCGAGAATATCCGCTGCGAACAGTCCGAGAGAACATCCGATCCATACAACGAATGCGGATCCCATCCCTTCATTTGCACCAAAGGTGATTGCGGTAAGCTGTGTTTTGTCTCCAAGCTCTGCTACGAAGAACGTACAGAAAACGGCGAGCGGTGCGAACCGAATTTTGGATTTGCCGCCTTCTTCCTCTTCCTCGTCATCATCACCGGAAATGGTGGATGCTGCGAAGTAAAGAAATGCGAGTGCTGCAATCGTCTTAATCAGCCAGTCCGGAATGAATTCGCTGACGAGGCCGCCTGCGAGAACCGCCATTCCATTCAGTACCAGAATCGCGGCTGCGGTTCCCAGGATAATGTCTTTCAGCTTGTACTTCGAAGTAAGCGCAATCAGCATGAGCTGCGTCTTATCGCCCATCTCTGCGATGAACTCGGTAAGAAACACCTTTAGAAATAACACCATTTTCCATTCCCCTTATCTTATAATGATATAAATGGCATATGCGGCATAAAATGCGACCATACAGAAACCTCGACTCTTCCGATTTTCTTTTTGGTTCCTGCAAAAATCCATACACATACCGTGAATACGATCAATACACACAAATCAATTATATTTTCCGTAATGATGGCCATCGGGCTGATTGCGGATGCAATGCCAAGTACCATAAGAATGTTGAAGATATTAGAACCGATCGCGTTGCCAAGTGCCATATCAACTTCATTCTTTCTCGCAGCAACGATAGAAGTTACGAGTTCCGGAAGGGAAGTTCCGATGGAAACAATGGTCAGTCCGATCAGAGTCTGGCTCATTCCGAGATCGCCCGCGATTCTCGCTGCGGCATCTACGGTCACATCTCCGCCGACTGCAATGGCGACTGCTCCACCGACGATGAACACGATACTCTTCGGAACGGAAAGCAGCTTGATATCCTCGTCGGAACCGCCTTCAATTTCGACTTTTTTTCCTTCGCGGTTTGCCTTTAAGGCAATCTGAACCATGTAGACAATGTAACCTGCAAAGAATCCAATTAAGATCACACCGTCCAGGTGACCGAGCATCATACCGGATTTATCGCCGAGTCCGCTGATTCCTAAAACCATTAAAAGTCCGGCGCAAATCAGGGACAGCGGGATGTCTCTTTTGATGGTTTCCTTTGCAACTTCTATGGTGGTCAGTACGGCACAGACACCGATGACAACCATCAGGTTAAAGATATTGGAACCGATGACATTACTGACTGCGAGCTCGTTGTTGCCGGTAAGTGAAGCCGATACACTGACCGCGGTCTCCGGAAGTGATGTTCCCATGGCAACAATGGTCAGTCCGATGATGATCGACGGAACGTGCAGTCTCTTTGCTGCGCTTGAGCTTCCTTCTACGAAAAAGTCCGCACCTTTGATCAGCAGGACAAAACCGATGACGAGACAGACAAGCACAAGAGCAAACGGGGCGTTGTTGATGAAATTTTCCATGTTTTCCTCCTTTGTTTTCCAAGCATATATTCCAAAATAGTATCGTTAACAGAAGCAGGTTTTACTCATTATCCGCAAAAAAAGACTCATGTATATCAAGGAACATCCGATATGCGATACACCGGTGATTCATCGATATACATGAGTCTCATTATTTAAGATTTGCCAGATTATACTCTTTTCTTATAATCAGAATGTTGACAAATCACACATTCGTGCTAACTACTCCCTCATGGAATATTACATTACTTGATAAATACTATCAAATGTCTTCGGGGTTGTCAACAAAATTTGACTTTTTTATCCGAAAGATTTCAGCCCCGCTTACGAATGCATACCAGTCATGGGTGCAGAATACTTTACAAAATATAACAAACCGAATATCCTAAAACGAGAAAAACTTCATTTTCATGATAGTCCATTTTTAGACTGATCTATCTTTTCTATGGTACTCACCTCTCTATTCGTCCTGTGTTTCCATCTCTTCGAGTTCCAGTTCCGTTTCCATCATGCGCTCCAACAGGGATTCCTGTGCCTGATTTTCTTCGTCTATTTTCGTCTGAAGCTCCATCAGCTGTTCGTAATTTGCGGAAAGTTCCGGGTCCATCATTTCCAGTTGAAGTTCTGACATTCTGCTCTCACTCTCCGCAAGCTGCTCCTCGTATTTTTCGAGCTGCCGTTTTAAGCGGGACAGAATTTTTCCCGGGTTATAATATTTCTTTTTGTCAAACACATCATCCAGTGTCGGAACGTCGGCTGATTTCCGTACAATTCCTCCCGCATTTCCCGTTTCTCTGCCCGGCGTCTGCCGTTTGATTTCTTCGAGATACTGTGCATAATTCATTCCGTAAAATTGTACGTCGCTCTCGCCGAACTCCAGAATGCCGGTTGCCACCTGGTTGATGAAATAACGGTCGTGTGATACGAACAGAACGGTTCCCTCGTAGCTGGTCAGCATTTTTTCCAGCGCTTCTTTTCCCGCCAGATCCATGTGATTCGTCGGCTCGTCCAGGATCAGGAAATTCGGTTTCGTATAAAAAATCCGGCAGAGCTCCAGCCGCACTTTTTCACCGCCGGAGAGCTGTCCCATTTTCTTTTCAACATCCTCCCCGGAGAACAGAAAGGCTCCCAGTGCACTTCTGACGTCGTTGCGGAGCAGATTCGGATAAAGACTCCAGAAATAGTCGAGCACCGTCTGCTCCGGGTCGAATTTCTGGTTGACTGCTTTGTGCTGATCGAAGTAGGCAAAATCCACGCGGTTTCCAAATTGATAACTTCCGCCCAGTGGATTGATTTCGCCCACAACGGTTTTCAGAAGCGTCGATTTTCCTTTTCCGTTTTCTCCGATGATCGCAATCCGTTCTGCTTTTTTGATGACGGCCGAAACCTCGCTCAGAACGGTATCGTATCCTATTTTCAATTTTTTCATCGTGAGCACGTCCGTATAGCTTTCGCGTGCCGGATGGAATAAGGCATGGAACGTCTTCGTGTCAAACCGCCGCGGTTTCTCGATTTTTACCATGTGCTCGATCGCCATTCGTTTCGAACGGGTGGCCGCAACTTTTGTCGGTGTGTTTTTCCATTTCTCAATCCACGCCGTCAGACGCTCAATTTCCTTCTGCTGCGCCTCATAATCTTTTTCCTGCTTGATCTGCGCTTCTTCTTTTAATCTCACAAACGCAGAATAATTTCCCGGATACCGTTTGATGTCACCGTATTCGATTTCATACGTCACATCAATCACGCGGTCCAGAAACATGCGGTCATGTGATACAATGATAACGGCATTTTCGTAGCTTTTCAGATAATTTTCCAACCACTCCACTGCAGCGATGTCGAGGTGGTTGGTCGGCTCGTCCAGAAGCAGGATGTCCGGACGCTGTAAAAGAAGCTGAATCAGCGCAATTTTTGTCTGCTGTCCGCCCGAAAATTCACCGATCGGTTTTTCCAGATCTTCGAGCGCAAAACCAAATTTCTGGAACATCGTTTCCAGATCTTTTTTCCAGCTGTACCCGTGCAGGCTCTCGATTCTCCGCTCCAGGTAATCATACTCCGCCAGCAGTTTTTTATGATCTTCGGTCTCGGCGAGCAGCTTTTCGATTTCCTTTTTTCGCGCTTCACACGCAAAGACTTCCGCGAAAGCCTTCTCCAGCTCCTCTCTTACCGACACATCTCCATCGGTAAAATTAATCTGGCGCAGAAAACCGATGTTCTGTTTTCCGCTCATCGTAATTCCGCAGCTCTCGTCGCTGTCCAGATTACTCATCTCAATATCCCCGGCAATCAGCCGCAGCAGCGTCGTTTTTCCGCAGCCGTTTCTACCGACAATTGCAATTTTTTCTGTATCGTGAATTTCGAAATTCACACTGTTTAAAATCGTGTCTGCGCCAAACTGGACTCTGGCATTTCTGATCTGATATCTCATGTTTTATACCTTTTCTGTTGTTTCAACTCACAGTCGGTATTTTCACGGAGTCTGACATGTCGAAAATAGTTCGACTGTGACTTACCTCATGTCAATGGAGGATACCGATTTCTCTCCGCCCGCCACTGCTGTTATGTTTCTTTTAACAATTCATCCCACCGCTTTAGAAGCTGGGGACTTCTTGTCTACTGATGTTAAAATTCTGCTTCCATTATACCGTCTCCGCCCTTCGTTCTCAATGCCAAAAATTTTTCGAATCAAATTTGGTACGCCTGCGGCATAAAAATATCTCTGTTTTACTGATTTGCTCCAGTAAAACAGAGATATTTAACTTCCTATATATTCCGAAAGTCCCTTACGCAAAAATACTACTCATGAGTAGTATATAATATTCTTCTCTTTTTTTCAATGCTGTCTCTTAACAGATTTTCCCAACCAGCACTACAATCCCAGCTGTCACAAGTGCAATGATCAGATACAGAATCGTCGCCAGGCCTCGTTTTGTCAGCACGGTTTTCCATGGTTTTATGTACGGAATCCCTTCCATTCCTTTGATCTCCCATATTTTACTGTGTCCAACCCACACCCGGTCAAGCATAATTCCGTCGAACCAGTTCATCACCACAAGGAAGAGGTAGGATTGGAGATATGCCGTCTTGAAATCGGTGACTTTATTCCAGACAAAAATGATCGCGATCAGCACCACGAACAAAATGATGCAAAATGGAATCATAACCTGCTTTCCTTTTTTCATGACCGCATCTTTGTCGATCAGTCCACGTTTATCGGCTTCTTCTATATATTCCTTTGGGTAAAAATAAACACAGTTCATTCCATCATTTCTTACCAGACACTTTACCATCAGAATAAACAGAAGACAGTATAATATGTTTTGCAACAACAGCATCTCACATTCCTCCTCAGACTACCGTTTATGTTTCTTATAGCTTCATGTTAGTTCAGGCTAATCACATTGTCAAGAGGACTTGCTGTTTTTACATTAACACTGCCGCAATGGATAAATTATAATCGTTTATAAAGCAAAAAAAGAAACGAGCAAGTCCTGTCAGGCATAAACCTTACCCAGTGAAAACCCATTTCTTTTTTAGACAATGTCAAAGATACCATACTTCTTTCTCCCATCGAACTTTCTTTACACTCGTCCCTCATTTATTTTACAATTTCTATTTCAGATTGCAAAACTCATCCGCCGTCAGCTCATAGTCGACAGAAGATTCCATTTCCCCCAGCTGATTTTTCCAGGAATTGTAATGGACTGCGGTTTTGCGGAAGCCGAGTTTTTCGTAGACATGCTGTGCTCTTGTGTTTTTGAGGTTGGTATCAAGAAAAATAACGTTGGCTCCCATGCGGAACAATTCTTCTATGAGCATGCTCAGTACAACTCTTCCAATGCCTTTTTCCTGGTAATCGGATTCGCAGATTTTGATTCCGATTTCATATCGATGATTTTCGAATACATAGAAACTCATTTCGCCGATTCGCACATCGTTGTATTCTATGATGAGTCTTCGTCTTGTTTCATCGCTGTCGTCGGCAATCTGTTTTTCAATTTCCGCTGCGCTTGTCCCAAGCCCGTTTGGAAATCCGGCGTGGGCCATGACGGTTCCATCGTTCCACCAGACGGCTAATTGTTCACAATCTTTCTTTTCGGCATTTCTAATGCACAGCTGATTGTATTTTATGTTCATTTCTTCTCTCTTTCTCTGCAATCACTTACAGCTTAGACTCATACCATTCCTCCGCCGTTTTCTCAAATCCGACCGACTGGAACATGCGCTGGCTTTGTCCATTAAAAGAATAAATATTGGCTTTTACCCGCTCCATTCCCTTTTCTCTTGCAAGCTTCAGCATCTCCAGAACGCACCGTCTTCCAATATGCTGATTCTGGTATTCTTTACAGACAACGACAGCGATTTCACTATTCTCTCTCAGCGAAACATCTCCCACCAGCACGCCCTTATATTCTATATAATAGCAGTCACCGTGCGCGGTAAGATAATCATACATCCGATGCAACAGCTCCACATCATACGGCTTCTCCCGGTTGTCCACCTGCCTACACACGTCCAGATCCTGATACCACGGAAGAGAGGCCTCGTCATTCCTGTAATATGGGATCAGCCGGAGTTCATTGTCTATGATTCGTTCGGTCATTTTGGTTTGGCTCCTTGTTTTTTGATCTTAAAGTGCTGCAATTTCCTCTGTAATTTCACAGACACTCTTATTACTCGTATCAATTTTTACCGTATCAAGTACCTGATACATCTGAATTCGTGCAATGCTTTTGTCCATAATCTCTTCCGTACGAATCTTATTTGCGATGTCGGATAATAACCGCTTCCGCAAATTTGCTTCATCCACGATCAGCGAAATTTTAATCACTCTGCATTCTTCCGTGTCCAGCTTACTGACGATTTCATCAACAATACTCTGCTCATGCATCACCCAGCAGAAAATAACGTTTTCATAAGCGCTGCAATGCAGAAAGTTATTCAGCAGATAACAGATGTTGTCCATCACCATCTCTTTCGTCTCATCCGTCACCTGAAACGGATCGGCGTCCCAGCACCAGTCGCCGTCAAGAAAAACGCTGTTCGCCAGATCTTTTTTCAGCTGCTGACTTACCGTCGTCTTGCCAACGCCCATCGTTCCGCCGATCAAATATAATGTTTTCATTTTTCTCTCCCCATAACACGAATATCCGAAAAAATATCGTTTTCAAAAAGGATTTCAAATCCATCTGCCGGCTGAAATCTGCCATTCAGGATTTCTTTTCCATGGAAGGATATTTTTCTTACTTTGTTTTCCGCATCTTTCACTTCAATTTCACAGTAAGAAAGCAAATATGCACAGATCGCCGTCGCATGAGAAACCACGAGTGCTGTTTCTCCTTCTTCCATCTGTCCGACGATAGAATCGATCGCGGTTTTCATCCGCACCTTCACTTGATTTAACGATTCCCCGCCCGGATTGCGAAAATCGTGATCTTCATACTGTTTCAGCCAGAAATCCTCCCTGGCATCCCCGATCGTTCTTTCATGCAGCTCCTTCACAATGACCGGGTGATCTGCGATGAATTCAGCCGTTTCCATTGCTCTCCGATAAGGTGAAGAAAAGCATCTGTCCACATTTGAAAATATATTTCTTTTTGATACAGCAAGCGCTTTTCCCTCTTCCGATAGAGGAATCTGCTCATTCTGCATATCCCCTTTTTCCGGGATGGAATGCCTCATTAAAAATATTTTTTTCATTTCACTCTCCCCTGCTGTTATTCCTAAAGTTTTTTAATCAAAAACATCTCCATCGGCTTTTTTCCATATCCTTTTTCTGATGTTCCCCAGCGATAAAAAGCATGGTGCAAAACGGAGTAGTATCCCAGAAAAGATTATATTGCAGCAATCAAATGTTTCCAGCGGACCTGCTCTTGTGGATATTCTTGATAAACTGATACGAATGGATGTTGTTGCAAAAGAAGCTCCTATTAACGATGAAAATGATGTGTCGCACGGACGGAAGCTTCCCACAGTTCCACCAGCGTTTCCATCCGCGGCATTCTCTCCTGTACTTCATATATTATTATCTTACTCATCTTCCTTCCACAGCTTTCCTTCTTTATAATGTTTCCTGCAAAGCGCCACATAACTCTCGTTCGATCCAAGGAAAATCTGCGCGCCTTCCCGAACGATTTTTCCGTCTGCGTATCTCGTATTGCACTGCGCCCGTCTTCCGCACCAGCAGACCGTTGGGACTTCTTCGATGATGTCAGCAATTTCCATCAGCCTTCTCGACCCCGGAAACAAATGTGTCTGGAAGTCTGCCCGCAGACCGTAGCAGAGCACCGGAATTTCATAGAAATCTACAATATCCGAAAGCGTATCAACTTCCTCCTGGGAAAGAAACTGCGCTTCGTCGATCAGAACCGCGTCCACTTTCTTTCCATGATACCGGTATTCCCCGCTGTCCGCACTCCATGTCTCCGAAATTTCTTTTAAAAACTCATCCACATACTCCGCCGGTGCTTCCAGCCCGATGCGGGATTTGATCTCATGCTCTCCGTCGCGGTTGTCCGTCCGCGGTTTCAGCAGAACAGCATACTGCCCGCGCTCCTCATAATTATAGCGAACCATCAAAATATTAGCAGATTTCGAACTGCCCATCGCGCCGTAGCGGAAATATAATTTTGCCATTGTTTTTCGTCCTTTTGTCTTTTCTTATTCTTTCAGTTCTTTCCGTAAAAACGACTCCTCATCAATCTCTACGTTTTCAAAGCTGTGATAAAATTTATCTGCATTTGGATTTGTCGCCCGAATCAGATAATATTGGTTAATCCCATGTTTCCTGCAGTCTTTTTCCATCTCCTGAAACAGCCCCTGCGCAACGCCTTTATGTCTGGCTTCCGGCAGCACATAAACCCAGTCCACATATGCCATCCGGTAACCGTCCTGCATACATCCGTAAAAATGATACTCAATTCGCCCAAGAACCTGATCATTCTCCATAGCAAGAATGGATGTTGTATTCTGATAGAAGGGATCTTTTACTCTTCTTCGCAGCCCTTCCCGATCCACCGCTTCCACATGCATCATCTCCGGCTCTGCCCCCATTTCTTTTCTATAACAGAAAACTACCGACAAACCTGCTTTTATCGATAGTTTCTTCAATTTTTATTATAACCGATCCCGCTCTGTTTTCCAATTAAAAAGGCAGAAGAAATGAAACCTTTTATCCCGTTTCCATTTCCTCTGCCTTTCTTACATTTCTTTCCTCTTCTGATTCCTCTTCTTCCGCAGGTTCTCTTTCTTCTGCCGGATTTCCCCCGCCTCCTGTTCGCTGCTGATGCGGATGGTTTTCACGACGAAGAGTTTTCCTTCGTCCGAATGTTTCATGCGGCTTTGCCTTTCAAATATCCATGCTCCGGGCACCAGGCTACGCAGTAGTAGTTTTTCCCGCCGGCCGAAAACCAGCGTAAGCGTTTTCTTGCCGTTTTCCCGCAGATGCAGCAGTGCGTGCTGCAGACCTCGCGGTCGTGCATGGCTTCTTCTTTTGTGTCGAATTCGCGGGAGATGAATTTCGTGTAGCCATTATAGACGGCGTGGATCTCCTCTTTTTTCGATTTCGGGTTCTGATATACGTCGATCGAGTCGTACGCCAGCACAACATCCATATCGATGCGCGCAAAAATGTCGGCCGTATATTTTGCATCCGAAAGCGCCTGATGAAAATGCTCGTCCTTCGGGAGATGGAGGAAGTCGGCGGCGTACTCGAGCGCCCGGCGGCTCTTCATCGTTTCGTACTGGATCGCGAACAGTTTCTGTACATCGTAAAAATGAATCGGCCCGCGGATCAGCGACAGGAGGTTATAAAATTTCATGTTCCGCTGGAGCTCCGTCAGGTCTCCCGGTCCCCAGGTGCCGAACATGCACGCACCGCCGGAGAATGCAAAAAATTCCTGCACGGCCTGCGCAAATGGGATTCCGTTCTGCAGATCCTCTTCTGTCAGTCCGACGACCTCGCGCGTCCGGTGATGGAGATGCTGGTAGACCACCGGTTTTACAATCCGGTGAAACGTTCCCACCACATTCCGCTCACCATCCATCTTCACCGCGCCGATCTCAATAATCTCAAACGGCAGCTTCGGGTTCTCTTTTCCTTTTCCATAGGGACACTGGTTCCATTCCAGGTCAAAAATCACATAGTCCATTGTATTGTCAATCCTTCATTCTGTGTCGTCTGTCCCTATTATAAATGATTTTGATATAATGAGCAACTATCTGGCAATTCCATTCTCCGCCCATTCTGGCAATTTTCTTCTTATGCATTACATTTCCCATTCATTTCATCCCGTTCTCTTTCAAACTTAACGCTTCTTTTATTGAAATCCCAGGGTAAATCCGATATAATATTTTTAACTCCGGCCTTCGTTTTTACTCAAAAAAATCACCTGAAAAAGCCGGAAATATTACGAATTTAGATGAGCATCCGATATGAAAACAAAATTAACGCAAAAACAGATTCGATTTCAGGCGCTTCTGCTGTTTTTTATTACATTTTTTCTTGTCGAGCTCTGCGCCGTTTTTCTGTATCAGAATCAGTTAAAGGAAGCAAAGCTGAAAGCTGACTATACCGCACAGACGACCATCGGCCGCGTGAAATCGCAGTTAAACCATTATCTTGCCGAATCCAATCTGATGAAACACATGATTGAAGCCGGTTATACCGTCAATGACGAAGAGTTTTCCGTCCTCTCCTCGCTGATGCAGGACGACCAGAATGTCATCAAAGCACATGAGCTTGCAAAGGACGGCATTGTCACACTGATTTATCCGATGAGCGGAAACGAAGCCGCACTCGGACTTAACATGCTCGAGCATCCTGCCCGGAAACAGGAGGCACGCCTTGCCAAAGAGAGCGGCGAATACACGATTGCAGGACCGTTTGAGCTGCAGCAGGGCGACATCGGAGCACTGCTCTTTGACCCGATTTATACCACCGATGCCAACGGTGACCAGACCTTCTGGGGCTTTTCGATTCTCGTTCTCGACTGGGAATCGTTTCTGAACGAAATTGAACTGGATACACTGGAAGAAGCCGGCTACACCTACGAACTCTGGAAAATTTCTCCGGCCACCGGCGAACACGTTTCCATCGCACACTCCGGCAATTCCCGGCGTTCCGATGCCATCGAAGTTCTCTGCACCGTGCCGAACGACACCTGGCATTTTGAAATTGTACCGAAAAACGGCTGGCTCAGTCCGCTGCAGGTTTTTGTTTCCTTTGCACTCGGACTCATCCTTTCCCTGCTTGCCTCTATTGGTTTTCTGCAGTTCCAGATGCGCCGCTATAAAGACGAGATTCACGCAGCAGAACTGGAAAAAGCCGTACAGGAAGCACAGTCTGCCAACGAAGCAAAAACACGTTTTCTGTTCAACATGAGCCACGACATCCGAACTCCGATGAATGCCATCATCGGTTTCTCGGATCTGCTGGAAAAGCACATCGACGAGAAGGACCGCGCGGTCGACTACATTGCAAAAATCAAGTCCTCCAGCAGTTTTCTGCTCTCCCTGATCAACTACGTGCTTGAGATGGCGCGCATTGAGAGCGGTAAGGCCTCGCTGAAAATCGAGCTCGGCAGCTACAGCGAGCTGATCAATTCCCTGAATGCAGTGTTTGAGCCTTCGTTAAAAAGCAAAAAGCTTTCCTATCTCTGTTACAACACGGTGGAACACGATGCCATCCTCTGCGACCGGACAAAAATACGGGAGATTCTGCTGAATATCATCAGCAACTCCATCAAGTATACGCCGGAGGGCGGAAAAATTTTCGTAAAAATCGAAGAGACACCGGCACCAAGGAAGGGCTTTGCCTCCTACCGCATCACCGTGAAGGACAACGGTATCGGCATGAGCAAAGAGTATCTGCCGCATATTTTTGAAGAATTTACAAGAGAACATTCCTCCACCGAAAGCCACATCACCGGAACCGGCCTCGGCCTTCCGATCGTCAAATCCCTCGTGAATCTGATGGGCGGAACGATCGATGTGGAAAGCGAACTCGGTGCCGGAACAATAACTACGGTCTGCCTCACGTTTGGACTTCCGACCGAAGAACAGCTTGCGGCTCACCAGCATAAAGACGAGATTCTCGAGCAGTCCCTGCAGACGCTTTCCGAAAAACGTGTGCTGCTTGCCGAGGATAATGACCTGAATGCAGAAATTGTACTCACCGTTCTGGAAGAAAACGGCATTCACGCCGAGCACGTAAAAGACGGCGCCCTCTGCTTAAAAGCAGTCCAGAACGCACCAGAAGATTATTACAATGTTATTCTGATGGATATTCAGATGCCGAACATGAACGGCTATCAGGCCGCAGAAGCGATCCGTGCACTCCCGGGAAAACGCGGGGAAATCCCGATTGTCGCCATGACGGCAAACGCGTTTGAAGAGGACCGCCGAAAAGCACTGGAATCCGGCATGAACGCCCATATCGCGAAACCCGTTGACGTTTCGGTTCTTCTCGAAACACTTTCCAGGTTTTCATGACCTTTACAGATCCCGATGCACCGCGCCTCTTCTATGGAATTTTAACTTCCATCGACGATCAGAAACCCAAAAACAAATAATATGCATGAAAAAAGGAGCGTTCCCGTAAAGAGAACAGCTCCTTTTTTCATGCGCCGCAGCGGACGCTTTTATTTCTCGTTTTTCAGCAGCTCCAGGTTTTTGGAGATCAGCTCGCATCTCTGTTTTACGCAGTCCGGGGATCTGTGCGGATCCTGCGGTGTGTTGAACAGATAGTCCTCGAGTTTGTCGATTGTGGTGGTTGCTACATGCATTCTTGTATCGCAGGATGCATAGTAGATGTAAACCTCTCCGTTCTCACGCGCAATCGCGCCGTTTGTAAATACAACGTTGGAAACGTCTCCGACTCTCTCTTTTCCAAGCGGAACCAGGAATACACCGGACGGCTCTGCAATGACTTTGGACGGATCGTTCAGATCAGTACCGAAGACATACAGAACGTAGCGAAGGCCTGCTGCTGTATTTCTTACACCGTGTGCAATGTTGATCCAGCATTTCTTACCGCGGATCGGCACTGCTCCGGCACCGTTTTTGGACTCGGTCAGGGTATGATAAATACGTTTGCTGATGATCTTCTCCTCGTCGATGACAGCATGTGTGATATCATCGCAGAGTCCGAAGCCGATTCCTCCGCCGCTTCCGGTCTCAATGAAACCATCCATCGGACGGGTGTAGAAGGCATATTTTCCGTCTACGAACTCCGGATGCAGAACAACGTTTCTCTGCTGCGGAGAACGTAAGGTTTTCAGGTTGTCCAGACGCTCCCAGGTCTTCAGGTCTTTCGTTCTTACGATACCAGCCTCAGCAACAGCCGCGGACAGATCCGGATCGTTTTTGTCCTTGCTCTCAGAGCAGAACACTCCGTAAATCCAGCCGTCCTCGTGCTGGGTCAGACGCATGTCATAAACGTTGGTTTCCTCTGCGCAGGTATCCGGCAGCACAACCGGGTAATCCCAGAAATGGAATCCGTCGATACCAGTATCACTCTCTGCAACAGCAAAGAAAGATTTTCTGTCATTGCCCTCCACGCGGACAACGAGATAATACTTTCCATTCAGATAAATCGCGCCGGAGTTCATCACAGCGTTGATGCCGAGACGCTCCATAAAGTACGGATTCGTCTCCTCATCCAGATCATATCTCCAGTGAACAGGAGCGAACTCTCTTGTCAGCACCGGATACTCATAGCGGTCATAAATACCGTTGTAAAAATCTGCTTTTGTGTTCTTTCTTGCCACAAGGCGGTCTACCTTGGCTTTTTCCACATAATACTGTTTATTCAGCATCTTTTAACCTCCCAATTACTTCCATACACATACGTCCATTGTGATACGGGCATTTCCACGGTTCTACAATCGGCTCATGAATCGGGCTTCCGTCTGCATTCACGCACCAGAACCACTCAGACCCCTCTCGTTTGTCGATCACATATTCCTTGATGTAGCCCCAGATGTCTTTTGCCGCATCGAGATACTTTGTTTCCTCCGGTTTTTTCTGCCATGCATTTAAAAATCCAACGACTGCTTCTGCCTGTACCCACCAGACTCTTGTGGTATCATCCACACCGCGCTCGCACTCATTCATCAGCGAATGATTTTTGTATGCCGTGTTGTAGATATTTTCCGCAATCTCTCCGGTGATCGGCAGCAGTTTTTCCCGGTAAGCCGGATCGCCGAGCACTTCTGTACCCCGGTCGATCAGCCAGGAAGTCTCGATATCATGGCCATAAGAATACAGATCAATCAGCGTATTCCATGTCCGGTCGAAGAATACTTCCTGACGGCCTTTTTCTTTGTTATATACTTTATCCGCGAAGAGATCCATCATAAAGCGGAGACGGTCACCGGTAAACGGATCCTTTGTCACGCGGTACAGCTCGGTATATGCTTCGAAAACATGCAGCAGCGTATTCATGGTCTTCTCTGCCATGACGCCATTCTCCGAGAGCTTTTCATTGCTCTCCGGCTTGAAATCGCGGGTAAATGCCTCGAGATAACCGTACTCGTCGGTGCAGTGTGTCTCGATGATCTGCTGCAGCGATTTTGCCAGCTCCAGCGCCTCGGTGTCGCCCGTCGCATCAAAATACGTAGACAGCGCATAAATTGCAAATGCCTGATTGTACGTATGCTTTGTCGTATCGAGCGGTTTTCCGTCGTAGGTGACAGACCAGAACACGCCACCGTACTCGCGGTCCACACACGCCTGTTTCATAAAGCGGTACGCATGCTCCGCATCGGCGCGCAGCTTCTCGTCCTTTAAGGTCAGGTACGCATTCGAGAAAAACCAGAGAATTCTGCTGTTTAAGATGCAGCCCTTCTCATACGTTTTCTGCACGTTCAGATCAAAGTCCTGATAGCCGTAAAATCCGCCGTATTCCTCATCTCTTAAGCCCTCCCAGAACGGAACGATCCGTCCAGTAAGCTCCTGCTTTACTTCCTTTGCCAAAGACTGCATCTTTTCTTTCCTTCTTTCTTATCTTCTTCCAATTTCGGTGTCAGACTCGCGTACGACACTGTTTTTCTTGATATAATCTACAATCAGATCTACGGTTGTGAATGCCAGTCCTACATACGTATCGGCTGCGCCGTAGTAGATCGCGATCTTTCCGGTCTCTGCATCGTGAATGGTTGCGCACGGGAAGGTTACGTTCGGAACGAAGCCTCTCTCCTCATACCACTCTTCCGGTGTCAGAAGGAAGTTCTGGCAGCGGTATTTTACGATGGACGGATTCTCTTTGTCGAGGATTGCGCCGCCGATGCTGTATACATAGCCATTGCAGGTGCCGCTTACACCGTGGTAGAACAGCAGCCATCCTTCGTTGGTCTCAATCGGAGCTGCGCCGCCGCCGATCTTTAAGGACTCCCACCACTCCGGGCTCTTGCTCATGACGTGGCGGTGTTTGCCCCAGTACAGCATATCCGGGCTCTCGGACAGGAAGATGTCACCGAACGGTGTGTGGCCGCTGTCGCTTGGACGGGACAACATCACGAAGTTGCCGTTGATTTTTCTCGGGAAGAGAACGGCATTTCTGTTGAATGGAAGGAATGGATTCTCCACACGTACGAAGGTTTCAAAATCTTTTGTTTTTGCCATTCCGATGGCTGCACCGTAGAAGTCCTGGCACCAGATGATGTAGTAGGTATCTTCTACTTTTACAAGACGCGGGTCATATGCGTAAACCGGCATGAACGGTTTGCCTTCTTCGTCAACGAACTGGATTTTGTTCTCATCGAAATTCCAGTGGATCGCATCTTTGCTTCTTCCAAGGTAGATGTACGGGATTCCGTTTGTCTGCTCACCACGGAATACTCCGATGAACTCGTCGCCGTACGGCATAACGGCGCTGTTGAAGATTCTTGCTACTTCCTTCACCGGATTTCTTCCGATAATCGGATTCTCGCTGTATCTCCATACCGGTGCACCGGAAAACTCAGCCGGGCCTTCCTGCCATGGCATATTTTTGACAGCATCTCCAATAATTTTAACTTCGCTCATTTTTTGAAACCTCCATGAAAAATATTGTTTGTTTATGAGTTGTACTTTGTTTTTTTAAGTTTCTGTTAGTGGACAGAATCTTGTTTTTTAATTCTTTTTTCTCCGAACCGCCGTGTTTTATCACCCTCACGCCCAGTCCTTTAGCTTAATTTTAACATAGATGATTAATTTTTCAACTGGAAATCACTTAAAAAATAAGTTCCGTTAGATACTGTCAATTTTTAAGTGACTTTGTTGTGTAATATGTACAAAAACGGGGCATTTCAAAATGCCCCGTTTCTTAATTTATAATTCAGTTATAAAAATCAAAGCTTTACGCTCTCTTTCGGCACCAGCTGTCCGGAGACAATTTCCATATTTTTGCCGGATGCCGCGCCGCGGATCTGCTTCAGCGCTTTTTCGAGCGCTACTTTTACCATCGCCTTCGTATTGATCTCATACGAAGTGATCTTGAGATCCGGGAAACCCGGATACAGGTAATTGTCGAAGCCGACAATGGAAACATCCTCCGGCACGGAGATGCCGCGTTTTTCCAGCTCGAGCATCAGAAGGCCGGCGGTCAGGTCGCAGTTGCAGACGAACGCTTCCGGCATCTGTTCCGGGAGATGAATTTCGATCTGGCCCTGCTCATCACGGTCCTCCAGAATCCATTCCGCCGGTGTCACATCGCGGTGTTCCAGAACAGCCTTGGAAAAACCGCAGTACCGATCCATGATACTGCTGGAAAAATGAATCGAACCGACAAAAGCCAGCTTGGTCAGGCCATGCTCATACAGGTATTCCGTCATCAGATACATTCCGTGAAAGTTATCTGCGATCACGGCATCTTTTGCCAGCTCATTGTCGTAGAAATCCAGAAATACGATCGGAAGATCCACGTTTTTCTTCAGATAGTGGATGTAATCGCGGCTCGTGTCTCCCATAAGGATCAGTGCATCGACGGTCTGCTCCTTGGCGATGCACGGCACGATCATCTCATCTTCCATCTCCTGTTTCAGGATCTCCACGGTCACCATACAGCTCTTTTCCGTCGCCGCCAGTGCCATCTCCTGATACATTTTCCAGTAAAATGTCGTATACTCTGCCAGATACCGTTCCGGAATCACCACTCCGATGCAGCGCAGGCTTTTTCCCTGTGTATTTCTCGCTCCGCTTCCCGGCTGGCGGTACCCCATTTCCTTTGCAATTTCCAGAATCCGGGCGCGCATCTCATCGCTGACCCCTTTCTGTCCTGTAATCGCGTTATGCACGGTGACGGCGCTGACGCCCGCCACCTTTGCAATATCTGCCAATCTTACTTTTGCCATATATGTTACTCCTTAGTCCACTGCGATAAAGTGATACAGTCTGCTGACGAAATCGCCCCAGAAATCTTTCATGCGGAATCCGGCATTCATCAGCATCTCGCCGCTGTAAACCTCATCGGTTCCTTCCAGACGGTATTTTTTCGCCGGATCGAAGCCGCGCAGGCGTACCTTGCGGGACGGCATATTTACCTGTGCCAGCACCTGTACGTAAGTTACAAGCACTTCGTTTTTATCCTCAGAAGCTACTGCCCAGCAATCGGATCTGTGGTTTTCACGGTAGGAAAGAATACGATAATACTCTCCCTCGCGGATCAGTTCATGATATTTGTGATACATCGCGGTCTGCTCCGGAATCAGCTTTCTCTCTTCTTCCGGCAGTTTTGTGATATCAAGCTCATAGCCGAACGTTCCGGCCAGTGCCACATGGCCTCTCGTTGTAAACGGAGTTACACGGCCAACCGTGTGGTTCGGGCATACGCTGACGTGTGCACCCATTGAGCAGAGCGGGTAAATGAGGGCTGTTCCCTCCTGGATTTCCAGACGCTCAATCGCATCGGTGTCGTCGGAGCACCAGATCTGCGGGCTGTAGTAAAGCATTCCAGGATCGAAACGTGCACCGCCGCCGGAGCAGTTCTCCAGAAGCAGATCCGGGAACTCCTGTACCAGACGCTCCTGCATCGCATACATACCGAGCACGTAGCGGTGGAACAGCTCCTGCTGGGAATCTTTGTCCAGGTAGGTGCTTCCCAGGTCGCTTAACTGACGGTTCATATCCCATTTCACGTATTTGATGTTTGCACTGCGCAGGATTTTTGCCACACATTCATACGCATAATCCTGCACTTCCGGGCGGGAGAGATCCAGCACGTACTGGCAGCGGATCTCAGTCGCTTCTCTTCCCGGAATCTGAATCGCCCATTCCGGGTGCTCTCTGTAGAGATCAGAGTCCGGGGAGATCATCTCCGGCTCGAACCAGATACCGAATTCAAGACCGATTTCATTCACTTTGTCAACCAGATTTTTCAGGCCGCCTTTGATCTTCTCTTCGTTGACAACCCAGTCACCGAGGGAAGAATCGTCTTTATTTCGTTTTCCGAACCAGCCGTCATCCATAACAAGCATCTCGATGCCGTCTTTTTTTGCCTCTCTTGCGATATCGAGGAGTTTATCGGTATCAAAATCAAAGTAAGTTGCTTCCCAGTTGTTAATCAGAATCGGGCGTTTTTTGTGGTTGTACGGGCTGCGGATCATATGTCTGCGATAAAATGCATGGTAGGAACGCGTCATTTTGCCAAGTCCCTCGGCAGAGTAGACCATAACAACCTCCGGCGCCTGGAATTCATCGCCGGCTTTTAAATTCCAGCAGAACTCCTCCTGGTTGATACCCATCACCATACGCACGGTGTCGAACTGGCATCGTTCCACCTGACCGATGAAGTTTCCGGAATATACGAAATGCATTGCGTAAACCTCGCCGCGCTCCTGATCCGTTCCCGGTGTTACCATTGCCACGAACGGATGCTCCTGATGGCTGGACTCGCCTCTTCCGGAGGAAACGAGCTGTTTTCCGTAACGGAGCGCACCCTGCTGGATGTGGCGTTCTCTTCCCCAGGATCCATGAAGAGAAAGCATCTCAAAGTCTTCGTTGTCCATATCGAGGCAGGCACTGTAGATTTTCTCTACCTTCAGCGCTTCACTGCCTTCATTTTTCACGCGGACACTTCGGGTGATAACGTTTTCTTTTGTAAAAACAGAGTAGGAAAGGATAACAACAAGATCAAGAACAGGATCTTTGCAGGTGATTTCCAGAGTTTCTACTTCGTCCTCGGTTCCAAAAGAAGCCGGAAGACCGGTCAGCGGGCGTTTTCCTTTGAAAATTTCATAGGAATCAAAGAAAATCTCACATCCCATACGGCCCTGTGCATTTCTTATATTCAGACAGCTCTCACGGTAATCGCCGACTCCTCCGGTCGGGTATTCCATTGGAAAACGGTCGAGGAACGAAGATTTCTCTCTCTTATTGACGGACGGGGTGAACGGCGGCTCATCCATGCGGAGCGGATACAGATCCGGCTCTCCGTGCAGAAGGGGTCCGTAGTAAACATGTCCGACGTAGCCTTCCGGCTCAGGCCGATCACATACGTCGTATTCTCTGTATTTAACTGAAAAAGCTTTTTCTCATCATAATATAAAATCGCCATTTTCTTCTCCTTATTTCAGGTAAGCTTGATCCGCCGGGCCGATTTTTGTACAAAAAGACCTCACCCGCCGGGCTGAGGCCTTTTTTTTGTTTCTATATCACACAGCGTTTAAGCAGTTACCATTGCATTTTTTAATTTTTCCAGTTTCTCGGCTGCATCTTCAAGGGATGTGCCTTTTACGCCGAAATAGAATTTGATCTTCGGCTCAGTACCGGATGGGCGCACACAGCACCATGCGTTGTTTTCCAGCTCATAGTAAAGAACGTTGGAGGACGGAAGTCCGGTCGCGCTCTTCTCTCCGCTTACGAGATCCTGGCGTACATCTGCTTTGTAATCGCGTACGGCAAGAACCTGGAAACCGCCCAGCTCTTTTGGCGGGTTCTCACGGAAGTTGGTCATCATGGTCTGGATCTCTTTTGCACCGTCGATACCTTTTAAGGTCATCGTTGCAAGACCCTCTTTGTAGTAGCCGTACTCCTCGTACATATCCACCATGGCATCCCACAGTGTTTTGCCCTGCTGTTTGTAGTATGCAGCAACCTCGCAGAGCATCATAACTGCCACGCAGGCATCTTTATCTCTTGCATATGTTCCGGCCAGGCAGCCATAGCTCTCTTCCAGACCAAATACATAATTGTGTGCACCGCTCTGCTCAAAAAATTTGATCTGCTCGCCGATGTATTTGAATCCGGTCAGAACCTCGATCAGTGCCACGTTATAAGCTTTTGCGATTGCTTTTGCCATATCGGTCGTAACAATCGTCTCAACGAGTGCCGGGTTCTCCGGCATGGTTCCGTTCTTGGTGCGCTCACGCAGAATATACTCTGCGATCAGCATACCGGACATGTTTCCGGTGAAGCTTACGTACTCGCCGGTCTTGCTGTCTTTTGCATAAACGCCGAGACGATCTGCATCAGGGTCGGTTGCAAGGATGATGTCAGCGTCTACTTCTTTTGCCAGTTTCAGCGCCAGTGTCCATGCTTTCTCGTCTTCCGGGTTCGGGTAAGCCACCGTCGGGAAGTTTCCGTCCGGCACTTTCTGCTCTTTTACAACGTAAACCTGATTAAAGCCAAGCTCGCGCAGAACGCGGCGTACCGGCACATTTCCGGTTCCGTGAAGCGGTGTGTAGACGATCTTCATATCTTTTGCCGCATCTTTGATGATTTCCGGATGAATGCTCTGCTCTTTTAATTTTGCAACGTAACGGTCATCAAAATCGGTTCCGATGACCTGGAACAGGCCTTCTGCTCTTGCATCATCTTCTTCCATCGTTTTAACGGCAGAAAACTCGGTTACTTTTGCTACCTCTGCGAGAATGTTTTTGTCGTGCGGCGGTGTAATCTGTGCGCCGTCCTCCCAGTATACTTTGTATCCGTTGTACTCTCTCGGGTTGTGGCTTGCGGTAATGACGATACCGGAAATGCAGCCGAATTCACGGACAGCAAAAGAAAGCTCCGGTGTCGGGCGCAGGGACTCGAACAGATACGTTTTGATTCCGTTTGCATTCAGGCAGAGTGCTGCTTCGCGTGCGAATTCCGGAGACATTCTTCTGGAATCGTGTGCGATGGCTACGCCTTTTTCCTGTCCGTTCTGGGAAATGATGTAGTTGGCAAGGCCCTGGGTTGCCTGGCGTACGGTGTAGATGTTCATGCGGTTGGTACCCGCTCCGATGACACCGCGGAGTCCGCCGGTACCGAACTCAAGCTGACGGTAGAAACGGTCTTCGATTTCTGCCTCATTTCCTTCGAGTGCTTTCAGCTCTTCTCTGGATGCCTCATCAAAATATGGATCATTGCACCATTTTTCATATACTTCTCTGTAACTCATGTTTGTTATCCTCCCTGTCTGTTGTACTTTATTTAACTTAAGACAGCAGACTTTTTCTGGATTTAAGCTCGTTTCATCACAGCTTAAAGTTACCATTTGTTTAGTCTGCTGTCAACTTAAAAATTAATTTATTTTTTCTAATTCTCTTGGTTCCTGATAAAGCTCTTTTAGATCACTGAGAACCTGTACTTTTCCTTTGCGGTCTGCGGTGCTCCAGGCTTTTCGTCAGTTCCATGACAGCCTTCATATAGCAGGCATGATCCTCTCTTAACCGGCCATACCTTCCGCAGCGTTCCGCGCAGACGGTACATCATATTTTTCAGTGCTCCGTACGGATTTTCACTCTCCTCATCCGTCCAGAGTGCTTCGGTTAACTGTTCCAGTGTTACGATGTGGTTTTTGTTGCAGATCATATAAACCAGCAGCTTTGTGATCATCGGGGAATGAATCGCTTCCTCGTTGAGGCAGCGTGTTTCATCGTACATGCGGAATCTTCCAAGCAGCTGTACGCGAATCATAAAACATCGTCTCCTTCTAAGAACTCAAGCTCTTTTTCGATCTGAATTGCCGGCAGTGCACTGTATTTCAGATTCTTTGCCCAGCCTTTTTTCTCCTCGGAGAAGCGCTCGCTGATTCTCTTGTAGACGAGTTCGCATCCTCTCTGGCTGCCGCCCTGCAGCAGAATCACATACTGGGACGGGCTGTATTTTGCAAAAAATCGGAATGACGCAGGCTGCGTTTCATTACCTCAAGCAGCTTTTCGGACATACGGTCAAGGCGCGGACCGCCTTTTGCCGGGTAACCTTTTCCGTCTGTAATGGTGCACAGCATCAGCCACGGCATCTGTCCGTTCAGCTCGGACATACGGTAAACAAGTCGGTAGCAGTCACGGAATCCGGCGAGGGAACAGAAGAATGCTCCGCCCTTTTCTCCCGGGCTCTCCTGAAGATCTGCCTGTACCTCTTCGATCACGCGGTGTCTGCTGCCCATGCGGCTTCCCAGATAGCGGTACTGCTCCACCAGTTTCTCGCTCGGTGTAACGCCAAGCTCTTCAAAGTAATGTTTCGAGGTCTGCTCGTACAGTTTCATGGCCTCTTTGTATCTCTCCAGGCCGATCAGCGCCTGCATCTGGACTGCCTGCCACTCGTCGAACGGATACAGTTCGGAAGCAACAGAAGTCAGTTTCTGCAGCTCATCGAACTCCTCGTTTTTCAGAAGATACTCACTTACTTCTTTCAGTGCATCGGAATATACTTTTTTCAGCTGCGCGCGCTCCGCCTGTACCCACTCTTCCTCGCCGAAATCTGCAAGGAACTCTCCGGTGTACAGCTCCAGTGCTCGATCATCTGATCCATGCGCGCTTTCTCGTCCGTCTCTTTTCCTGCTTCCAGGATCTTATTTTTGATATCAATCGCATCTACCTCGACCGGCATCGGGCTGGTCCAGTGGTAAACGCCTTTCTGTGTATAAATGTACTCAAACTGCGGAAGTCCTGCCTCGACAAGGCTTCTTTTCAGGCGATGTACGCCGACACGCAGGCTGTTTGCCGCGTCCGCCACATCTTCTCTTCCGTATGTGCTCTCCAACAGTCTTCCTCTGGAAATTCCATTGTCCTTGTTATAGAGGAAAATCTGCAGAAGTCTCATCGATTTTGTTGCCATTGTTTTCCGGAAGGAAATCGGCTGGTCGCCGTACTCCAGGAAAAAACTTCCCATCATGTGTACTTTTAAAAGCGGTAACTGTTCTGTTTGGTTTTTCATTTCTTCGTTCATACTAACTCCTGTATTGCCTGTTGTGCTCTAATCTCTGTGGTCGGTTGCGCTGCGCTCCGCAATCGGCTGCGGTAACGGGCCGGCGGTTCCCTGTTCGTTCATTTCAAAAACAATTACGGACGCCGGATTTCTGTTTTCTATTTTACATCATTTTAATCAAAAATCCTACTATAAAATGTATAAAATATTAACTTTAACACCGAAAAATTCCTGCTTTTTCTTCTTTTGTCTTGTTATCTTTTTGTCAATCCCATCTCATCCGTAAATTGCCCGCATGATTTTAGCCATCAGCCGCCCTGCAGGCGCCGAGAGCACCAGTACTACAGCAAGAGATACCATGCCGCACCCGAGCAGTGCGCGGTTCACAAGTCCCCGTGCTGAGCAGAATCCGAGGCAGAATCCCTTCTTCCAGGGCCAGAACAGCTTTTCCGGTTTCCGGTTGAAAAAATCGAGCACCAGATGGGACAGAAAGCCCACGGTAAAATAAGCGGACGCATCCGGGTAGATGATGTCCACGCACGCCGTCAGCAATGCCAGCGCCGCAAATGAATGCATGAAGGAGCGGTGCGGCTGCTGTTTCCCATAGGCGCAGATCAGCAAAAATGCTGCCGTTCCGGTGAGGAGACGCAGCACGCTGCTGTCGCTTGTGAGGCGGCGGTAAATTCCAAGATTCAGTTTATACTCCGCAAGAATTGTGAGCACCGCAACTGCAACTGTTGCCGTAATAATCTTATCGGCATCGCGGTGCGCCTGTGAAGTGCCGACATCAATGTCACTGATCAAACCGCCGATCGCGGCAGCCCCGGCACCGGCCACAAGCGCGGGAACCGTCTGCGGCTGTAAAACAGCAAGTGCCGCTGCTGTTCCAATAAAAAAATGTGTTCTTCCAAGCATTTGTCTGTTTTTTCCTTTCGTAAAATTTCCTTTATCATAGCACATTCCCGCCCTTTTATGCAACCATTTGTTCGATTCTTTTACGACCGTATGGTCCTATCAGGATCAAAAAAAGAACCTCCTGCGACCGTTTATCGCCGCAGGAGGTTCTCCTCTGTTTCTGCCTTTATTCCATACTATTTCCAGGTTATCTTATTTCACGTTTTTCCCTTCATTGTATGAATTTTCATTTGACATTTATCGCTCATTTGAGTTATATCTTTATGCTTCATATACCAGTTCACCAGCAAGATACGTCCGGCACACCGGAATGTCTTTGATCGTGCTCTCATCCACCTCAAACGGATTCTGACCCAGTACGACGAAGTCTGCCATCATGCCTTCTGCGATCTGGCCTTTCACGTTCTCCTCGAAACTTGCCTCGGCACTGCGGATCGTGTAACTGTCGAGTGCTTCCTGTACGGTGAATTTCTGATCCGGCAGGTACGGGCCGACATGGTCGCGCAGCGTTGTTCTTGTGACAGCGCACTGCATGCAGGCGAGGGCATCCGGCAGCTCTACCGGGCAGTCAGTTCCGTTGCTGACGGAGACGCCGTTATTCATCAGCGTCTTCCAGCTGTAGCTTGTGCTCGCAAGCTCTTTGCCGACGCGCTCCTCTACGATATGGTTATCGTAATCGAGGAAGATGCTCTGTGCGTAAACGTGAAGATGCATTTTCGCGATTTTTTCAAGCTGATCGGCTCTTGTGATCTGGCAGTGCACGATGCCGTGGCGGTGATCTTCTCTCGGGTTTTCAGCAAGGGCTTTTTCATAGGCACTTAACACGCGGTCGAGGCACGCATCACCGATCGTGTGAACTGCAGCCTGCATGCCGTGTGCATTGGCGTAGCCGATCATCTCATCCATGGTTTCCTGGGTGAATACCGGGATTCCGCAGGTGGACGGGTCGTCTGCGTATGGGCGACTGAGGAATGCTGTTCTCGCACCGAGTGCGCCGTCGCCGAGCATTTTCAGCGGGCCGATTTTAAAGCGGTCTGTGCCGATGCCGGTCACATTTCCAGCCTCAACGAAACCTTTTAAGGATTCCAGATCGGTAAAGTTGCTCTGCTCGTAAACGCGGACGGTCAGCTCGCCGGAATCCTCGAGTTCTTTGTATGCTTCGTTGACGGTCTGCCACGGAACGGCGCGGTAAACGCAGTAATCATCACTCTGGCTGCTGGTGACGCCGTAGCTGTTCAGGGCTTTGCAGGCGCTGCGGATCATATCTTTGATTTCCTCTTTGCTCGGCACCGGAATGCTGTCGTAAACCGGTTCCATTGCATTGTCGAAGAATCTTCCGTCCGGCTCACCGTTTTCCATACCGATCTCTCCGCCCTCCGGCTGCGGGGTATCTGCGGTGACGCCGAGGAGTTCCAGCGCTTTGCTGTTGACTACGAGGCAGTGGCCGCACGCTCTCGTCGCGCAGATCGGAACTTCAGTTGATACGCGGTCAAGATCGTAGCGGTTCGGCATGCGGTCCACGTCCGTGAAGTAATCCTGATTCCAGCCGCGGCCCATCAGCCATGCGCCGTCTTTTCGCGGATGCTCTTTCTGGAAGGTGTCGAGGCAGGCGAGCATATCTTCCAGGCTTTCGGTATGTGCGGCAAGCTGCGCTTTCAGCAGGGAGCTTCCGTAATTTAAAAGGTGCATATGGCTGTCGTTAAAACCGCTGCAGACGAATTTTCCGCCGAGGTCTACAACTTTGTCGCCGGCTGCTGCAAGGGCATCTGCCTCTGCGCTGCTTCCGGCGAAAACAAATTTGCCGTCTTCTACTGCAAACGCTTCGACAAGCGGCAGTTTTCCGGTGTAGACAGCTCCGTTTTTGTAAATTGTTTTCATATCATTATCCTCCTACTGTCATCTAAATTTGATTCTATTCTTTTCTGCCCATTTGCGCAATATACAAATTCAGACACGCTATTCTCATGCGTGTCTGGATTCGCTTTTGAATATTTTTTATTTCGTTTTCTCTTCGTAGAACAGGCAGGCGTTCTTGTCTACCGTGCCCTGGCCGAAGTTTCTTGCTTTGTAGTCTTTCAGCAGTTTGAAATACTGGTTCGAGAGAATCAGGATCACTGCTACGTTGACGAAGGTCGGGATCGCAGATGTGATATCAACGACAGTCCAGATAAAGCCCTGGTTGTTTGTCTTTACCAGATAGATCGTCCACAGTACGCCCGGCAGAGCGCGGACTGCGTAGAAGATTTTCATGACGATATCTTTCATCTTGCCTTCTTTTTTATACAGATGCTCCAGAATTGCCAGATAGTAGGTGAACCATCCGCCGGAAGTCGTTACAGTGAAAATGACCATGATGACTGCCAGAAGGATGCTTCCAAATTTGCCGAATCCGCTTGCAAATGCACTTAAAGCAAGTGTTCCGCCGTTCGTTCCGTCGGTCCAGTTTCCGCTTAAGATAACGGAAAGTGCGGTGATCGTACAGATAACCATGGTATCAAAGAATACCTCGAAAGATCCCCACAGACCCTGCTCTACCGGATGCGGTGTTTTTGCGGAAGCATGGATCATTGGAGAAGTACCCCATCCAGCCTCATTGGAGTATACGGAACGCGCCATACCCACACGGATAATCTCGCTGACTGCGCAGCCGGCAAAACCGCCGATCGCTGCTGTTCCGGTAAATGCGTTTGTTACGATGCTGCAAATACGCCAGGAACGCGGTTGATGTTGATGATGATCATGCCAATTCCCATCAAGATATAAAGAACGCTCATAAATGGAACGAGCTTGCTGAACAGACTTGCGATTTTCTTCGTACCGCCGCTTGTAACGACATAGGTCAGAATGCAGAGCAGAACGCCCATCACGATAACGCCTTCTACTTTGAAGCTTCCAAGATTGATATTCTCAATACCGAACGCACCGGCTACGACCTGAGATGCGGTCAGGTTGGAAGAGGTTACGAAGAAGGTGGAGAAAATACCGATGCCGAAGATGAGCGCCGGGATCAGCCACAGCTTGCCCCAGTGGCGCTCCTCGCCAAGTCCGCACTCCATGTAGTAAGTCGGACCGCCGTAGTACTCACCTTTTTCGTTGGTGTGACGGTAGTAGCAGCCGAGGGTAACCTCAACCTGTTTTAATATCATACCAAGCAGAGACGAAAGCCACATCCACATAATGGCTCCCGGGCCGCCTGCTGCAACTGCAGTTGCAACACCGGCGATATTACCGAATCCTACGGTACCGCCGATAGCGGTCGAAATCGCCTCAAACGAGGAAAGCATACCCTTTCCTTCACTTGCTTTGTCTTCTTTCTGGAACAGTTTTCCGCCGGTTCTCTTCATAATCCAGCCAAAGTGACGGAACTGGAAAAATCCAGAACGAACGGTAAAGTACAGACCGGTCAGAATCATCAGCGCGATCAGCGGCACGCCCCAAAGGACACCGTCCAGCCAGTTAAGAAATGCTATCATGTCAAAATCCTCCCTTTTTTCTTTTCCGGCAACAGTTTTCTTCAGACGTATCCTGTAACACCCGTTTCGTCTTTCGTTCTCCAACCAAACAGATTTCCACCCCTGGAACCTTTTGTCACGGTTCCAACTGCAGTACAATAAAAAGAGCAGCGGTCTTCACCACTGCTCCATTAAATCTACGTTCATGAAGCAATAGCTCCTCCACCAGTACGGTGAGAGTGCACAGCCTGTTCGACTGTACCCCAACGCAGACAGTTTTTCGGGAACTGCCCCGTTTCGGCGAATGCTCCTTTCCCTGCCCGTCCCAGACCCCGTTGTCTCAGGACAGCTACTCTTAGCCTTCGCGCCTCTATTGCCGAATATGTATATTGACAGGTATTATCATATGTTTCTTTTCGCTACTTGTCAATCGTTTTTTCGACATTATTTTACAAAAATTTTATATTTTCGAAATTTGTCCTGATTTATTTGACTTTCTTGTCTCCCTCTGACGGCTTCAGCTGGTTGAACTTCCACAGACGCTCCATATAGCCGGACTGCTCTTTGGCCAGCTCTTCCACATTCGGGTTGTAAATGATTCCTTTTACCATTCATTCTCTGTCTGTCATACTGTCCTCCTGTCTGCTGTAGGATCTAAATAAGTATCCCTTCCAGATGATCCATCTCATGCTGGCAGATCTGGGCTGGCCAGCCGGTGAATTTCTGGCGTTGTTTTTTCCAGTTCCAGTCGTAGTATTCGATTTCGATGTTCTGGTACCGCTTTGTTTTCCGCACGCCTGGCAGGGAAAGGCAGCCTTCTTCTGTTTCGTAGGGGCCGCTTTTGCGGACGATCACCGGGTTGAACATGATGATGTCGCGGAATCCGGCGTTTACGATGATGATGCGTTTTTTCACGCCGATCATATTTGCCGCCATGCCGACGCATGCCTCGCGGTTTGCTGCCAGTGTGTCCTGCAGATCTCTTCCCACCTGCAGATCTTCCTCTGTCGCCGGGACGGATTTCTGTCCGAGGAAGAGAACGTCTCTCATAATTGGTTTTACCATTTGTGTTTCCTTTCTCTTTCGGCCTTAAAGGCCAAAATCGTTTAATTTTCTATTTGAATCCACATATCGCACGATGTGCATCCGATTACGTTTTTTCCGCCTTTCTGCTCCAATCGTTCTACTGTTCCGCTGCAGAACGGACAGATCCAGTCAATCTGTTTTCCGGCTTTGACGGCCTGCATCATGTTGACGAATTTTGTCGTATCTACATTTTTCGAATTGCAATTCTGCGTCCAATCACCGGAGAGTACTTTTCGCAATTCGCCGTTTTCATTCAGAATAACGGTGTCGCCCTCCTCGATGTTCCAGTCATACAGCATCTGATCCTCCTGGCGGATGCGCGATTCTGTTCCGTTTTCATCTTTCAAAACAACAACTGCCATGACAGGCTCGTCGGCACCGCGCTCCTCACAGCCGAAATCAAGGTCTTCCTCAATTCGCATTACCTGATATTTCATAAAAACGCCCTTTCTTCAAATATAATTCATGCTTTTTTGTATTCCACACGGTTTTTGCTGTTACAAAACTTTTTATTCCTGAATCGTAAAAATCACAACCCGCTCCCGGCTATCCCCGCCCGGAAACAGATCCATACAGTCGATCTCATCGAGAAATTCCAGTTCCGGCACCGTCATCAGATACGAGATATAAGCATCCGACGGGTAATAGAAAAACAGCTGGATCTCCCGCGGATTTTCGTAGTACGATTCCAGCAGTCTTGCCATCGCTTTTCTTAAGATTTCAAGCGAAAACGGGTTAAAAAAATACACCCGGTCCACTTCCGCAGGAACGGGAAAATTTTCGGCGCTCTCCAGCACAAACTCCGTCCGCGCACCAGAGGCCGCCGCCTTTTTGTTTTCCATTGCCTTCGCATAAATCCGCTCATCATACTCCACACCGATGGACTGGCACCGGGTCTGCGCCGATAAGAAGAAATCTACGCGGCCCTTTCCGCATCCGTAATCGAGCAGCGTATTTCCCTTTCGGATCATCCCCGTGTTTGCCATCCGCTCCAGCACGCAGTACGGGGTCGGCTCATACGGATACCGGTACAGATCCGACCGGCTGTCGTCCCGCCCCATTGTGTGGATCTGAAGCAGCTTGTCCCAGCGGTTTTCGTTTTTATCCTCTCTCATCGCCCGTCTCCCGATACTGTTCGAATAATTCCAGATACTCCTGTTCCACCGCATCAAACGGCCGCACCGCGTAGTCCAGCGTGATGTGAAGCTTCGGTGCATCCCCCTCCTGCGGCTCCTCCAGCAGATTCGTCAAATCGTACCACAGCAGATCATTGTCGATCTGTTTCATCATCCGCTGCTCCTCCGCCGTCAGATCACTGCCAAGATATTTCTCATAAATCACCGAAAGCAGATGGTCCTCGATCTCGCGGTACCGCGGCATTTCCTGTTTTAATGGCCGCGGCACGTCCGACATGTAACACTCGCTCGCGTCATGCAGAAGGCACGCCAGCACCAGCCGCCGGGAATAGCCGCGCGCGGCCGCCTCTTTCGCACAGCAGATGCAGTGCTCTCCCACTGACCAGAACGTCGTCACATGGCCGTTTCCGCGGCAGATCATCGGCAGCGCATGCGCAAAATCCTCCACACAGAGCAGTTCCGGAGCGGGATGCACAGGGTCAAAATGTTTTCTTGTATACGTTGTTATTGTGCTCATTCTTTTATCTCACTATATGATTTTACTGCCGGCTGTCCCGCGTGCGGCTCGCCGATGATTTTTTCCATCCAGACCATATCGTACCAGCGGTCGAATTTGTAGCCGCAGTTGTGGAAGGTTCCCACGAGTTCGAATCCGAGATGCGCATGGAACTCGGCGCTGTTTTTCGTCAGATATTCATCCTCGACCTGCGGATAGCCGATGCAGGCGTAGAGGTTCAGAATGCCCATTTTTTCAGGCGGTCCGCCAGCTCTTCATACAGTCTCCGGCCAAGGCCTCCTTTTCTTGCATTGTGATCGAGATAAATGGTCAGCTCGCTCGACCAGTCGTATGCGGCGCGGCCGACAAAGGCATGTGCGTATGCATAACCTTCGATTTTTCCATCCTGCTCGATGACGAGGTATGGATATTTTTTCATGATATCACGCATGCGGTTCTCAAATTCTTCCAGAGACGGCACGTCCCACTCGAAAGAAATGACGGTGTATTCTACATAATAAGCATAAATCTCCAGAATGCGTGCGGCATCCTCTATTTTTGCATCTCTGACAGTAATTGTACTCATAATAAATTCCTCCTCTGACCGTACTGCTTGCGTTTTCTGAACTTTATCTTATCACTCCGCTGAAAAATGGACAACATGATTTCCAGATTTCCTTTTTTTCTAAATTTTTCTGTGCTCTTTGCTTTCTTTCCTGTATAATAAAAGAAACAAGACGGATCACTATTTTTCTTCTTAATGAAAGAAAGGAACGTGCCTATGAAAATTTTAAATCTCGAAAACGAAAACCGGAAATTCACCAAGTCCATCGAAAATTTCCACGTCATGGAATATCTCCAGGATTCCAGCGTCTCGCCGATGACTGCCATGGAGGAGTATTACATGAGCAAAATGAATGTGCGCCGCCGCCAGGTTGTCATTGAACTGGACAAGGAGCACTCCGCGATTATCCAGTCCGGTGCGATGCAGTGGATGGGCGGCCATGTACAGGCGACCGCCGGAATCAAAGGGATCGGCGACCTGTTCGGAAAGGCCATCAAAGGCGCCATGACAAAGGAATCTGCCGTAAAACCGGAGTACGTCGGCGACGGATATCTCGTGCTGGAACCGACCTACAAATACATCATTCTTGTGGATGTCGAGAAATGGGGCTCCTCCGGAATGACGATTGAGGACGGCATGTTCCTCGCCTGCGACGGCAGAGTCAAAACCAAACTGACCGCCCGCAAGAGCATTTCCTCCGCTGTCCTCGGCGGCGAAGGCTTCTTCAATCTGAGCCTCGTCGGCAGAGGCGCCGTTGCCCTCGAAAGCAACGTACCTGAGGACGAGCTGATCGAAGTCGAACTCGAAAACGACGAACTGAAAATCGATGGAAACCTCGCCGTCTGCTGGTCCTCCAACCTTGATTTCACCGTAGAGCGCTCCACCGGAACCCTCGTCGGCTCCGCCGTCAGCGGTGAAGGCCTCGTCAACGTCTACCGCGGAACCGGCCGCGTCCTCATGAGCCCGGTCGCCCCGACAGATTCCCTGCCGACTGCAACCAACACGACCCAGGCGAACCCCGCTGTGAAGAACAACCTTCCGCCGGAAAATTAAATTCGAATCCTCTCCGCCCCTATGCCTAATACGCATAGAAAAAAGTCAAATTAAACCTCGTTTTTGATTGACACTTTCTTCAAAACATGTTAGCGTAAAATACGCATTTATCTTTACATTCTTAAGAAAAACCATACGATAAAATACATGTTCTGGAGAAAATGATGAATAGAATAAACTGGACTGAACTGAAACCGCAGATTCAGCAGGTCGGGCGATTAAGTCTGCCTGCGATTCTTACACAGATTACTACGATTGCGATGCAATACATTGATTCCGCGATGGTCGGCGCGCTTGGGGCGAATGCTTCGGCGGCGATCGGACTGGTTTCGTCGACGACGTGGCTCCTCAGCGGTACGATTTATGCGGTTTCAGCCGGTTTTTCTGTTCAGGTAGCGCATCAGATCGGGGGAAATCATGACAAGAAGGCAAGGGATGTTGTGCGGCATGGCATCGCGTCCGCGCTTGTTGTGTCGGCTGTTTTGTGCCTGATCGGGCTTCTGATCAGTCATCCGCTGCCGGGGTGGCTCGGCGGTGCGCAGGAGATCCGGCGGAATGCCACGCTCTATTTTATGATGTTTGCCATCATGCTTCCGTTTTCCCAGCTCAACTCGCTGATGTCGTCCTTCCTGCAGTGCAGCGGTGATATGGTGACGCCCAGTATTTTAAATGCCGTCATGTGCGTGCTCGATATCATTTTCAATGCTCTTTTGATTCCGGTTTTCGGTGTCATGGGTGCCGGTATGGGAACGATGCTGGCCTGCGCCGTCATCAGCCTCACGGGTGCCTGGTTCTGTTGTGTCCGCAATCCGCGGCTGCGTCTCCGCCGGAAGGAAAAAACGGTTTTTGATACGAAAATTCTGAAAACTGCATTCAAAATCGGTGTGCCGGTTGCCGTACAGGAAATCGCGATGAACAGCGCCATGGTTGCTGCCACCATGCTGATTGCCCCGCTCGGCTCCATTGCGATTGCGGCCAATTCGTTCGCCGTCACCGCCGAAGGCCTCTGCTACATGCCAGGCTACGGCATCGGTTCCGCCGCGACAACGCTCGTCGGCAGAAGCTACGGCGCCGGAAATTACAAGCTGGCGAAACGCTACGGAAATATCTGCATTGCCATGGGCGCAGTCCTGATGGCCATCACTGGAGGTCTGATGATGATCTTCTGTCCGTTCGTCTTTAGCATTCTGACTCCTGACCCGCAGGTGCGCTCGTTTGCCGCCGAGGTACTCCGCATCGAACTGCTCGCCGAGCCGTTTTTCGGCGCTTCCATCGTTGCCGCCGGAGCCCTCCGCGGAACAGGCGATACGTTTGTGCCAAGCCTTCTGAACCTTGGCAGCATCTGGGTCATCCGCCTCGGTCTCGCGGTGCTTCTCATCACCCCGCTCGGCCTGCGCGGCATGTGGATCGCCATGGCTATCGAGCTCTGCATCCGCGGATTGCTGCTGCTCTACCGCCAGCATACATCGAAATATTATAAACTGCCCGCAGCCTGACTTGGCGGCAGCGTATAGAAAAAGCGCTTATTTGAGATTTCATTCCCGCCTCAAATAAGCGCTTTCTATTTTACCTTATCCCTTGTTTCAATTCACAGTCGGTATTTTCACGGAGTCTGACATGTCGAAAATAGTTCGACTGTGACTTGCCTCATGTCTGTGGAGGATACCGATTTCTCTCCGCCCGCCACTGCCGTTATGTTTCTTTTAACAATTCATCCCACCACTTTAGAAGCGGGGGACTTCTTGTCTACTGGTATTAAAACTGAATCACTTCCGGCTCATCCGTAAAGGAGCTGATCATTGCCGTTGCGTTCTGGAAATTTTAAACGTCTCAACCTCCACAACCCGCTCTTTCCCTCTCGTTCCCCAGATCATCAGATGGACCTTATATTCCACCGAATCCCGTGCATAAAAGAATGGCTCCTCGCGCAGCAATGATGCGCGTTTTCCTTCGGCTTCCAGTATCTTTTTCCGTTTCATTGCCTGCTCCTGGATTTTTCGGATCTGGGTTCCTTCTTCGCCGGTGAAGCGTCGTTTCGGATAATTCTGTGCTTCGCGGGCCAGTTTTTTTTCCAGTAAATCCACGACTTTCGCGTGGCGGCTCGTATGCAGCAGTTTTGCGATCTGTTTTGCGAGGAGTTTTCCCTGCCATTTTTCATAAAGTGCAAGATACCACAGCAGCACTTTATCGCCTGCCTCCGATGCCAGTTTTTTCATCTCCGTAATTGCCTCTTCCGTCGCTTCCCACCACGGGCATGACGGTACGAGATACTGATCCGGCACGGCCGGGTAGCAGCAGAAATTGAGCGGCGGGAAATTGGCCAGCGATGCCAGACGCATTTCTTCCTCGGTGCAGAACGCCTCGCCGAGGTATTCCAGCTTGTCCCGCAGGATCGCAATACGGAACTCAATCTGCCGCAGATACTCGTATCCGTCCACCCAGAAATGACCCGTTTTTCCGTAATCAAACAGATGCACTTCCAGTGAAAGGCGGCTGAAAAACAGCGTGCACACCGTCTCTCCCTGCCGCACGATCAGAACGTACTGCTCCCCGTCTTTTTCCAGTGCAGCATCTATTTCTCCCTCGTATTCCTTCTGATACGTTCCCGTCAGCTCCGCGTCATGAAAAACGAGAAAGCTCTCTGCCGCATCGTTCATCAGATAGACAAGCCAGATCTCCTTTTCTCCTCCACCGTACCGCTCACCCGGAAGCAGCAGCTCGAACTGCCCCTGCGAAAGAAGCACATCCAGCCTTTCCAGTTCCTCGGTCCATGTGATATTTTCTGCAATTTCCATTCCGTGATTCTCCCCTGTTTTCTTTTACTTCCTATGATACACCATAAAAAGGCTCCACTGCAATCCAAAGCAGTAGAGCCCCTTCTCCAAATTTTTCTGTTATTAATCCGTCCCGTTATCCGGCGCATGCCGTCCGCACTTTCTCGTCCAGCGTCGTCTGAATCTCTTTTAAATTCACCGGTTTCGGAATATACCCGCGTCATGCCCGCATCCGCGCACCGCTTGCGGTCCGTTGCAAAGGTATTTGCTGTCATCGCAAAAATCGGAACATCATTGTCCTCACGCACACTGTTTCGAATTTTTTTCGTCGCCTCGATGCCATCCATCACCGGCATCTGCATATCCATGAAGATCGCAAAATAGCTTCCCGGATCCGACGCTTCAAACTGATCCACGGCCTTGGAACCATTCTCCGCCCAGTCCACGACAAGGCCGAAGCTTCCAAGCAGCTCCGTCGCAACCTCTGCATTCAGTGCATTATCCTCCGCAAGCAGAACAGCAGCACACCTGCAATCAGTGCCACCAGATACAGCTGGTGGTCAAACAGATACGCCATGATGGTCGGTGTCTCCACGTTCATGCTCGTAAATGCGGTGATCGCCGGATGGCGGGAAAATGCAAACTCCTCCTCTCGTATTTTCTTTTCGCAGGCAATAAAAAAGCACCATAGATTCTCCTACCGTGCATTTGAGTCATTTCTCCCTATTTATTTTATAAGAAATGTTCCATATTTACGCAGCTGGCTGCCATTTTACAGGCCTTGTAGCTTTGCGTCACAGCCTTTCGACTGCTTTGCCGAGATTCTTTTTTTATTTTAATTCATTGCTGTAAGACTCTCTTCTCCTTTCCCATCGGAATATGATATAATGACCTCTGGATTTTGGCAGATTACTGTTTTTAACATTGGAGGTGTACGATGAAATACAGACTCATGACAGAAAACGATTTAGAATATGTTGTCGAAAAAAATAATGAATACTACAACAATGTCGAAGGCTGCTGCTGGACCTATGAAAAGCCTATAAGAGAATTTATCAGGTACTCACAATGGAAAATTCCTGAAGTAAACTGCGGAATCGCAAGTATGTGTTTCGTCTTGAAAAAGCAGCAAAAATATAGTATAATATTTTTGTTTCTGACCTGGCTGAAACATTTATAATTCTTGTTTCTGTAGCTCAGCAGGATAGAGCGTCCCCCTCCTAAGAGAAAGCCGAGGCATTCCCCAAAGGGAAAAAATGAAAAACAACTTTCAGTTCGAATCTATTCTGAAAAATGCCAATGGTGACAACAAAGCATTCCCCAAATTGGGGAGCGTTCTAATGTTACCAAATCGAAAAAATCTGTAGATTGACAACTCGAAATAGAGTTGATAATCTTATATATGGCCGAAGGGAAAAATCCCAGAAACCCAGTAAAATCAAGGTTTGCGGCATGTGTCGTCATAGCTCAGCTGGATAGAGCACTCGCCTCCTAAGCGAGGGGTCGGAGGTTCAAATCCTCTTGGCGACGGGCTTCAAAGCGTTCGAAAATGTTAGCTGGATTAGCTGACAACGAACGCTTTTGTTATTTTCTAATCACGTTCTTCAATTCTATTAGCTACAGCTAATGGTCAAACAGCAATGTCTGTTTGGAACTTTACTATCTATAAAAGTTCCAGGCAGGCATTTTTTATTTCCTGAATCCTGGAGGAAAGGAGTCAAGATGACTGAACCAAACAAGTGAAAAGTCTGTTATTGAGAGGGTATGGGGAGATCCCCATCAAGATAAAACCCATAGGTTGACGGGAGGCAAAATGGCAATACTGTTAAACATGGGTGGATCTTGCTCTTATTTGTATCCCTCTATATAACGAAACGCTCAGAGGCTGTTTTACAGTGAGGGAAAAGAAAAAATATCAAAAAATTGATAATTAATGGTGAACTTGTGATAGAATGGAAAAAAGAGAAAAGCATAAAGGATGTAGTTGTGGAGAATATTTGTTATGATTAGAAAGTTGCTGAACGGAGATATCGATAGAGTCGCTGACATATGGTTAAAGACAAATCTGAAAGCACATTATTTTATTTCCAATCAATACTGGAAAAGTAATTATGAATTAGTAAAAGAAATGCTGTCACAATCCGAAGTCTATGTGTTTGAAGCAGATAAAATGATACAAGGATTTGTAGGACTAAATGATGAATATATCGAAGGTATTTTTGTCTCCGATGAAATGCAGTCATGTGGCATAGGTAAGCTTTTATTAGATTATATTAAGGATAAAAAAGTTAGCTTACGATTAAATGTATACCAGAAGAATGCCAGAGCAATTTCTTTTTACCAAAGAGAAGGATTCATTATTCAATGTGAAGATTTGGATGAAGATACTGGTGAAAAAGAGTACACTATGCTATGGAAACGAAAATAGAAATCGGAATTTGGAGAATTAGACGTTATGAGGAGCGTAAAAATATGAATGCTGACTTCAGAATAGACGGAAAAGTAATAGAAACAAAAAGGCTCATTCTTAGATCATTCAAACAAACAGATTTGGAGGATTTCTATGAGTATGCATCTGTCGAAGGTGTTGGGGAGATGGCAGGATGGAAACATCATGAAAATATTGCTGAATCTCAAAGTATTATGAATTCCTTTATCAGTGAGGATAAAGTATTTGCAATCTGCTTAAAGAAAAACAATAAAGTAATCGGTACTGTTGGCATAGAAAAATATGGGTTAGAAGATGCTTTGACAGAATTCAAGGATTATTACGGCAGAGAATTAGGATATGTTTTGAGTAAAGATTATTGGGGAAAAGGACTTATGCCCGAAGCCGTAAATGCAGTTAAAGATTATTTATTTGGCGAATTGGATTATGATTTTCTGATTTGTGGTTACTATGATTTCAATGAACAATCAAAACGAGTTCAGACAAAATGTGGCTTCAAACCATATCGTTCATTGGTCATGACAACGCAAATGGAGACAAAAGAACAAGGTACATTGATGTTGTTGCTGAATTCCAAGAAGAATATTAAATTAGTTTTTTCACATCCGGAAACCTTAATCTCCGAAAATTGGTAAAATCCAGTTTGTTGAACTGAATCCGAAAAGCATTAGGGCGCAGAGGAGATAGAATCCTTTGCGTAAAAGACTAACGAACATATTTAATGAAACATCGGAACCATCTTCTTTTTGTTGTCTACCTATAATAACGATTGGAGTAATCGATTATAGACACTGCAATCAAAAAAATCTGAAAATATATTTATCAACATTACATAAAAGTGTGTAGATGCACGGAAATGGGGAGTGTAACGATGGAGATTAAAAGAGACGCTTACCTACAGCAGCTGATCGAGCGAAAAGATAATGGAATGATAAAGGTGATTACCGGCATTCGTAGATGTGGCAAATCCTTTTTGCTGTTTACCATCTTTAAGAGATACTTACTGGAGAACGGCGTTGATGTTGATCATATTATTGAAATTGCATTGGATGGTATTGAGAACGAGGAATTAAGAGATCCCAAGGTATGCTTCAAGTACATCAAGGATGCCATGAAAGACGACGGGAAGTATTATCTCCTTTTGGATGAAGTGCAGTTCATGCCACGATTTGAGAAAGTGCTGAACAGCCTGCTCCGCATGAGCAATATTGATGTGTATGTCACCGGAAGTAATTCCAAGTTCCTATCCAGCGACATTGTGACCGAATTCCGTGGCAGAGGTGATGAGATTAGAATCTACCCTCTCTCCTTTGCAGAGTTTTATTCTGTCTATGACGGCGATTATGATGATGCATGGGATGACTACATGATCTACGGAGGATTGCCGCAGATCGTAAGTTTCCAGAGCGAACGACAGAAAGCGGACTATCTGAAGAACATCTTTGCAAATGTCTATCTGAAGGATGTTATTGAAAAAAATAAGATTCAGAACGTGGATGAGATTGGGATTCTGGTTGATGTGCTTGCATCTGCAATCGGCGCACCGACCAACCCTTCAAAGATTGCCAATACCTTTGCCAGTGAGCGCCAGATGACTTATGCTAATAAAACCATCTCCAAGCATATCGACTATTTGACAGATGCCTTTTTGATTTCCAAGGCAAGCCGATACGATATTAAGGGCAGAAAGTATATCGGTGCAAATCTGAAATACTACTTTACGGATCTGGGACTAAGAAATGCACGTTTGAATTTCAGACAGCAGGAGCCTACTCATATCATGGAGAACATTGTTTATAACGAGCTGTTGATCCGTGGCTACAATGTTGATGTGGGTGTCGTGGATATCTTCGATAAGGATAAAGAGGGCAAACGTGTTCGCAAGCAGTTGGAGGTTGACTTTGTGGTGAATCAAGGAAACCAAAGATACTATATCCAAGTTGCATATGACAGGACTTCGGAAGAAAAACAGACGCAGGAGTTCAATTCTCTGCGTAATATCCCGGACTCTTTCAAGAAGATCGTCATTGTAAATGGCAGCAAAAAGCCTTGGAGAAATGATGAAGGTTTTGTCATCATGGGAATGAAGTATTTCTTGCTGAATGCGAATAGTCTGGAATTTTAAGTCGATTTGAGTTGTTGCTGTGGTGTTGTTCTATTTCCAAAAAGAGTGAAATGATATAAATAAGGCCAGCCGATGTGGTAGCATTTATGTGGGAGTACATGAAAGTACCGGAGGATTCAAGAGAAAAAGTTAAGAATCTGCTTAAAGATGCAAATGAAAATGGAGTAAAAATAAGTCATCAGGCACCAACACTGTATGATGTTGTTCCGAAAGAAGAAATTGCTGAATTTGAAGAGCTTATGCGCAAAACCATAGCTGACATTGTATCAGAAGCCAGTAGCGTTGCCTGTTGGGTGTATGTGCAGAAATATGTGAAGCACAAAACCCTAAACGAAATGCTGCAAGAATTGCCAGACGTAAGTCAATTCATCCTGGCTATGATGAGATAAGTGAAGAATTACTTCATTCTGCAAGAGCTATCCTTGAAGCAGATAATGAAATGCAGAGAATAAAAGACAAAATTGGTATGTTACACGAAATTTAGGGAGAAAACTGAGCAAGTAGGAAGGTGGAATATATATGAAACAAGATACTTTAGAGGGCAAAGCAAAAACAAAAAATGGGGTAAAACGGCTGTGCTTTTCCATAATCTGCATTCTTCTGGAAGTGATTTTTATTATTACTATCGTAACACGCTTGAATGAATATGCAGAAATCATAAATTTATTTACAAGGATTTTGAGTGGGATCTTGGTTTTGGGATTGTACGCATCAAATAAGACATCCTCTATGAAAATGCCTTGGGTCATCTTAATTCTAATTTTCCCAATTATGGGTGTAGGCCTGTATTTGTTGATTGGTTTGAATGGTGGCACACATAAAATGCGTGAGCGATATGCAGAAATTGATAGCAAATTGTTACCAATGCTCCCGGACAGTCAGGAGTGTTTGAGCAGAATAAAAGAAACAATTCCGAAAGCAGGAAATATAGCAAGTTACATACAAAGAAATTCGCAGTATCCAATCTATCAGAATACGGATATTGTGTATTTTGATGAAGCAGTGAAAGGATTAGAGGCACAGCTTAAGGATTTGGGGAAAGCACAGAAGTTTATCTTTATGGAATATCATGCGATAGAAGACGCTGAAGCATGGCATAAGATTCAAGATGTTCTGGAAGAGCGAGTAAAAGCAGGTGTGAAAGTTAGAGTATTCTACGATGATATGGGTTCTATAGGCTTTATTAACACAGATTTTGTGAAAAAGATGGAGGCAATAGGAATTCATTGCCGTGTATTCAATCCGTTTATGCCAGGTTTAAATCTGTTTTTGAACAATCGTGATCATAGAAAAATAACAGTTATTGATGGAAAAGTCGGATTTACAGGTGGATATAATCTAGCAAACGAATATTTTAATTACACACACCCGTATGGACAGTGGAAAGATACAGGTATTCGTTTAGAAGGAGATGCTGTTCAGTCGCTTACGGTGACATTTTTGGAAATGTGGAATGCAGTAAGTGATAAGGATGCTAATGATTCTGATTTTAGTAAATACCTTTTCCACTATGATTATGCGGCACAGCAAACTGGGTTTGTTCAACCTTATGCAGACAGCCTATGGATAATGAGCAAGTAGGAGAAGAAGTTTATATCAGTATGATAAATAAAGCTGAAAAATATTGTTGGTTTATGACTCCATATCTAATCATAACAGATGAAATGACGCATGCGTTATGTCTGGCTGCTAAGCGAGGGGTAGACGTAAGAATTATCACACCTGGTATCCCTGATAAAAAATTCATTTATAATATAACTCGTTCTTTTTATCATGGATTGGTTAAACATGGTGTTCGTGTTTATGAGTGGACTCCTGGTTTCTGTCATGCAAAAATGAGTGTGGCAGATGACTGTATGGCAACTTGTGGAACAATTAATCTGGATTATCGAAGTTTATATCACCATTTTGAAACGGCTGTTTTATGGCAGATTGTCAGGCAGTTGTGGAAATAAAAAATGATCTGATAAGAACGATGGGAGAATGTCGTGATGTGACAGACCAATATCAAACCGGACGAAGTGCATATTTGCGACTGGGACAATTATTTATGAGATTATTTGCTGGATTGCTATAAGAATCTGATGAAACGACCTTTCAAAAAACAGTTGATTTAGAAGTTAACTGTTTTTGAAAGGCCGTTTTTGCTATATCTAACAGTCTGTTGTACAAAGAAGATGTTGCATTGATGAAAAAACAAACCTTGTTGAGGTTAAATTGAGATTGACTTTGTATTGTATAAGTATGAAATAAAAAGGAATCAGGTGATGTACAATGAAAAAGTATAAAATATGTAAAATCCTTCTTGTTATACTGGCAGTTTTTTTATGTGTGGCTTTTTATGAATTGCTCGGAATCCGCGTTGCATATAAAAAGCAGCCGGAAGTGTCCAATACAACCAAAAAAGAAACAAAAAATGGGTCATGGAACGAATGCAGTGAAAATACAGAACGGGCAGTAATCATAGAAAAGAATCCAGAAGCGCTTTTACAAAGAGTGCGTTTGATCAAGAATGCAAAAAAGGAAATTATTCTTTCTACTTTTGCATTTCAATCCGATGAAAGTGGAAAATTGATTTTAGGAGCACTGCATGATGCGGCAGACAGGGGTGTACATATTCGTCTGTTAGTAGATGGAATGGAGAGCTGGATTGATATGGAAGGAAATCCGTATTTCTATGGATTATCTTCCCATGAGAATGTTGAAATTAAACTATATAATAAGGCCAATCCGTTGAAACCGTGGAAAATGATGGGTAGAATGCATGATAAATATTTGATTGCAGATGGAAAGAGATATATTCTTGGGGGAAGAAATACATACAATTATTTCCTGGGTGATTTTCCGGGACATAAGAACTATGACAGAGACGTGTTAGTGGTTTGCGATGAACCTGAGAAAGAAAATTCAGTTAACCAGTTGTTAGAGTATTTTGAAACGATATGGGAACAAGAAGACAGTGGTTATTTTCATGACAATAAAAAACTGGCAAATAGAAAATCTGTAAAGAACGCAGTTTTAGAGCTGCAGAACGGCTATCAGAAATATTTTGAAGAGAATAAGGAAAGAATCTGCGATACCGATTACACGGACGAAACTTTTGAGACAGAAAAGATTGCATTAGTGTCAAATCCTATCCACACAGGTTCCAAGGAACCAGTAGTCTGGTATCAACTGGGAGAACTAATGAAAAATGCAAAAGAGCGCGTGAAAATTCATACACCATATATTATTTGCAATGATATGATGTATAATACATGGAAAGAGATTGCGGAGAGAGTTCCGGATTTTTCTATCATGACCAATTCGGTTGCCAACAATGGAAACCCGTTTGGTTCTGCTGATTATGCGAGAAACAGAAACAGAATTTTAAATACAGGAATTGATATCTGGGAGTATGAAGGCGGCTATTCTTACCACGGAAAAAGCATCCTGATTGATGATGATCTATCCGTAATCGGTTCCTTTAACATGGATATGAGAAGCACGTATCTGGATACGGAACTGATGCTTGTAATACGTAGCAAAGAGATTAATAAACAGTTGGAAGAAGGCATGATGGAATATGAAAGAGTGTCCCGACAGGTATTGGAAGATGGAACCTATCGTGATCCATATCATGTAGAGCCAATCGAATTAACAAAGAAACGTCAGAGAAAAATATTTTTGGTACAGCATCTGCTTGGATGGGCAAGGTATCTGTTTTAATAAGGAGGAAGGAAAACGTGTTTCAAATATTGATTGTAGAAGATGATAAAGAATTAAGCCAGCTATTCCAAAAAGTGCTTGAGAAGAATGGATATCAGGTCAAAAGTGCATCGGATGGAGCACTGGCATTAGAAATATTGGATAAAGAGTATATTGATCTGATCATTTCCGATATTATGATGCCGGTTATGGATGGTTATGAACTGGTGTCGGAACTCCGTTCAGCAGGATATCAGATACCGGTACTTATGATCACTGCGAAAGGTTCCTTTGATGATATGCGCCAGGGATTTCTTTCGGGAAGTGACGATTATATGGTAAAACCGGTAAATGTGAATGAAATGGTTTTAAGAGTCGGAGCACTGCTTCGCCGTGCACAGATACTGAATGAACACAAAATTGTGATCGGTTCAACAGAGTTTGATTATGATGCAATGACGGTTACAACTGATAAGGAAAGTCTTGTTTTGCCTAAAAAAGAATTCCTGCTTTTATATAAGCTTGCAGCTTCGCCAGGCAGAACATTTACAAAACAACAGTTGATGGATGAAGTATGGGGATACGAGACGGAGGCAGACCCACATACGATAGAGGTACATATAGGAAGAATCAGAGAGCGTTTTAAAGATAACCCTGATTTTGAAATCGTAACAATGCGTGGAATTGGATACAAGGTGGTGAAAAAATAATGGAACAAAAGAAAGAAAAAGGATTGCGGATCCGATCCTGTCTGACTGGTGCAATCTGGCTGGCACTTGTATTTTCAACAGTCATATCTGCTTTATTATTTGCTTTTTTGAATCATTTTTTTAATCTGCCGGGCAGCATATCTGTGCTTGGCTGGCTTTTGATTTTCAATACATTGATTGCAGGGCTGATCACTTCCTTTATCAATGCAAAGTTACTGGAACCAATTACCAGACTTAGTAAAGCAATGAAGGAAGTTTCTCAGGGAGATTTTGAACAGCATTTGGAAACGAACAGCCGTATAGCAGAAGTTGGAGAATCTTATCAAAGTTTTAACGTTATGACAAAAGAACTTCGTGCAACAGAGGTGCTGCAGATGGATTTTGTATCTGATGTTTCTCATGAGTTTAAGACCCCGATTAATGCCATTGAAGGATATACAATGCTGCTTCAGGGAGAAGAACTGTCTCCGGATCAAGAGGAATATGTAGAAAAAATCTTATTTAACACCCAAAGACTTTCCGGATTGGTTGGTAATATTTTGCTGTTATCCAAGTTAGAGAATCAGAATATACCAATGAAAAAAACAGAATATCGTCTGGATGAACAGATCCGCCAGGCATTTCTTTCATTGGAAACAAAATGGACAGAAAAAGAAATTGGTTTTCAGGTAGAATTGGAGGAAGTTAAATATACTGGGAATGAAGGACTTTTTATGCATATCTGGATAAATCTTTTGGATAATGCGATTAAGTTCAGCCCTTCAAAGGGGACAATTACGATGTTTCTGAAACAAGAACAGGATTCTGTTAAGTTCATTCTGGAAGATGAAGGACCAGGAATAGAGGATGATGTAAAATCCAGAATATTTGACAAGTTCTATCAGGTAGATGGATCTCATAAAGCAGAAGGAAATGGCCTAGGTCTTGCACTTGTAAAACGGATTGTAGATAGTGCCGGAGGAACAATCAAAGCAGAAAACCGTGAATATGGTGGATGCAGATTTGTTGTAGAGCTTCCAATCCAGAAAGATAAGGCCATATAAGTTTAAGAAAAACAGATAGAGGAGGAATTACATGACATTTTATCAGGAGTTGCAGTTAAATCAGGCAGGTTCTAAAAACCTGTTGAAAAAGAGTGAAACACTAAAAGAAAAATCATATCATATGTGGGTATATCTGGTGAAGATAGCTGCTACAATGGCATTTTGTTTTTGCTTTGTTAGTATTTTCAGTATCCTATTTGGAAATGAGAACAGCATTGTAGGTGTAGTAGTCTTATTATGTCTCATGGTGTTTAGAAATGCGGATCTGGGGATCCACACCGGACAATCTACGATGCTTTTGGCTTTGTTCTTTGTAATTATGACTGTATGTCCGCATTTAGCAAATCAGTTTTCACCGGTATTGGGAATGCTGTTAAATATTGCGGCACTGGCTGTGTTGATTCTGTTCGGATGCCATAATCCATTCATGTTTAATCAATCTACATTGGTTCTTGGGTATCTACTGCTATATGGTTATGATGTTACGGGAAAAAGCTATCAGATGCGATTAGTCGGAATGGCTTTAGGTGCAGCACTTACCTGCTTCGTATTTTATCGAAATCATAAAAACAGAACCTATAAAAGAAATCTGAAAGATCTGATACAAGAATTTGATATCACTTCTTCCAGAACAAAATGGCAGATATGTCAGATTTTATGCGTACCGATTGTCCTTTGCATTGCAGAACTTTGTAATATGCCACGTGCAATGTGGGCTGGTATTGCGGCCATGTCCACGATTTTGCCGTTTATGGAAGATATGCACTACAGAGTCCGTAAAAGGATTGTCGGAAATATTGCAGGTGTTATATGTTTTACAGTATTATATTTTCTGCTTCCTTCGTCAATCTATGCATATATAGGAATTCTTGGTGGAATCGGTGTAGGATTTTCAGCACAATATGGCTGGCAGGCAGTATTTAACACATTTGGTGCTTTAGCCATTGCTACAGAGACTTATGGACTACAAGGAGCGGTTAGTCTTAGAGTGATTCAAAATGTTTTTGGTGTTGTGTTTGCTTTAGCATTTTGTGTTATATTTTATTGGTTTATGTCTAAAAAAAAAGGAAAGTAAGGTGACCGTACATGCAGAGTGAAGTGAATCAGGAAGAAAATTTGAATAGAATTATTACGGTTCCTAATCTTCTTTCCTTTTTTCGGCTTTGTCTGATTCCGGTAATTATATGGAGTTATTGTGTAAAGAAAAATCCTCTGTTAGCTGGTGAAATCTTATTGCTGTCTGAGCTTCCCGATATGTTCTGGTAAAGACTTGGACCATGGCAGAAGCTCTGTTAGAAAATCAGTTTTTTTATCCTCCACATGTTTAGGGATTTCTCTGAGCAGATGTCGAACTTTCCTATTATATAAGAAAATTCCGCATAGCCGCTGATGATAATGAGCTACATATCTTCCCGGATTTTTCTCAGCACCGAGCAGACTTCCAGTTCAAGTTCTTCCCCCAGGATCCTACCTTCCATCCTTTCTTTTCTGTCATACCCTGCTGTAAGTATAGCATAGACTTTTGTTTCCGACATTAAAAATTCCATCGACATCCGTTTCTGCACACGGTATAATAGGTATCATGTAAAGAAAAAGGAGGTTGTTTTCTTATGTTATCCTGCACCTACGAAGTAGTCGCCATCGATGGTGATTACGCGCATTTACGCCGCAATGACATCGAACCGGAGGACAATGAAATGAAACTGGTTGCCCGCGCACTGCTGCCGCCGGAAATTATGGAGGGCAGTATTTTGAAATACGAGATGCTGCAGTATGAAATCATTGGCTGATGCTGTTTTTCCGGCCGAGGTGTTTTCTCTCCCGCTCTTTCATGGCATCTCGGAAACCGGGCGGACGGCTCTTGTTTCGAGCGGGTGGCTGCGGACGTGTTCGTTTGAGAAAAACCAGACCATTTATCACATGGGTGACCGCGTGTCCGAACTGGGGATTGTGCTGTCCGGCAGCGTTTTCGTGGAGAATACGGATCTCTGGGGCAACCGCAGTATCTTAAGCAAGATCACCCCCGGCCAGGTATTTGCCGAAACGTATGCCTTCTGTCGGGAGCCGATGATGGTGAATGTCACGGCAGCCGAAGCCTCGACGGTTCTCTTTTTCAATCTTCGAAACCTCGACCAGACCGCCGATGGTGATGATGCATGGCTGTCCCAGCTTCGCAGTAACATGCTCCGCATCTCCATGCAGAAAAATCTTACCCTCTCCAACCGCATTTTCTGCACTACACCAAAGACGATCCGCGAGCGCGTGCTGGTCTACCTCACCGCGCAGTCTGCCAAAACCAGCGCCGACACCTTTACGATCCCCTTCGACCGCCAGGGCCTCGCCGACTACCTGAACCTCGACCGGAGCGCCCTCTCCAAAGAACTCGGAAAAATGCAGAAAGAGGGAATCCTCGAATTTCATAAAAACAAATTTACGCTGCGTCATCCGTCTCTCTAGGCGGTACCGCAGCGTAAATTTTTTACCGTTTCATCGTTTCAAATGCTTATTTTTCATAAACGAATATACACAAAAAGTATTTTTCCGTGGTTATAACCACATACTTTTCCTGTTATATCCGATATTCTGTACGTGTAAATTATGAAACTCCGCGCAGATCTGTTTTTCCCTCTGCGCTTAACCCCTCGGAAATACCCTACAGGAGGAACTATTTTTATGGAACAGAACATGTTTTGCTACCAGTGTCAGGAAACTGCCGGCTGCTCCGGCTGTACAAAATCCGGTGTCTGTGGAAAGCGCCCGGAGACAGCGGCGCTGCAGGATCTGCTGATCTGGACGACGAAAGGACTTTCCGCCGTGACGACACAGCTCCGCCGCGAAGGAAAAACCGTCGATGCCAGCGTCAATCATCTCATCACCGAAAACCTGTTTACGACCATCACAAACGTGAACTTTGATGATGATACGATCCGCGCACGAATTGAGGCAACGCTTGAGACCAAAGCGCTTCTCGCTCAGCTTGCCGACTGCTCCGCTCTGCCGGAGGCCGCCCTCTGGAACGGCACAACCGATGAGTTTGCCGCAAAAGCAGTAACCGTCGGCGTACTTTCCACGAAAAATGAGGACATCCGCTCTTTACGCGAGCTCATCACCTACGGTCTGAAAGGACTTGCCGCGTACACCAGCCATGCCAATGTTCTCTTAAAAGAAAACGAGGAAATCGATGCCTTCCTGCAGCGTGCTCTCGCCGCAACGCTCGACGATTCCCTCTCCGCAGAGGAACTGACGGCTCTCGCACTCGAGACCGGCTCCTACGGCGTGCAGGGAATGGCACTGCTCGATGAGGCCAATACTTCCGCTTACGGCAATCCGGAGATCACCACCGTCGATCTCAGTGTCGGCACCCGCCGGGTATTCTCGTCTCCGGCCATGATCTGCGCGACCTCGAGATGCTGCTCGAGCAGACCGTGAACACCGGCATCGATGTTTACACCCACTCCGAAATGCTGCCTGCACACTACTATCCGGCGTTCAAAAAATATGAACATTTTAAGGGAAATTATGGTAACGCCTGGTGGAAACAGAAAGAAGAATTTGAAGCCTTCAACGGCCCGATTCTGATGACGACGAACTGTATCGTGCCGCCGAAGGACAGCTACAAAAACCGTATTTACACAACCGGAGCGGTTCGTTATCCGGGATGCCCGCACATCGACGGCGTCATCGGTGAGACAAAAGATTTCTCTCTGCTCATCGAACAGGCAAAGCACTGCGCACCGCCGACGGAACTCGAGCAGGGAACCATTGTCGGAGGCTTCGCCCATGCACAGGTACTCGCCCTGGCAGACCAGATCGTCGATGCCGTGAAATCCGGCGCGATCAAAAAATTCGTTGTCATGGCTGGATGTGACGGCCGTGCAAAGAGCCGCAGCTATTACTCTGATTTTGCACAGGCACTGCCGAAAGACACCGTGATTCTGACCGCCGGCTGTGCAAAATACAAATACAACAAGCTGAACCTCGGCGACATCAACGGCATTCCGCGCGTCCTCGATGCCGGCCAGTGCAATGATTCCTACTCTCTTGCCGTGATTGCACTGAAATTAAAGGAGGTCTTCGGCCTCGACGATATCAACGATCTGCCGATCATCTACAATATTTCCTGGTATGAGCAGAAAGCCGTCATTGTTCTTCTGGCGCTGCTGTCGCTTGGTGTCAAGAACATCCACCTCGGCCCGACACTCCCGGCATTTTTAAGTCCGAATGTCGCAGCTCTTCTCGTTGAAAACTTCGGCATCGCCGGAATCGATACCGTTGAAAACGATATGGAATTGTTTTTCGGAAAATAATCGAAAGCCCTTGCTTTCTTTCATTTTTCCACGTATACTGTATATGTTCAGACAAAAATATCTTTGAATTTGGGCATATCAGAAAACGGACCTCAGATTCCATTTCTATACACGCCCGACACCGATGAGTCATCTCATCTTAATCACACATTTTTAGAACGTGCCTGGGAATTTTTTCAGACACGTTCTCATTCTATCACGGAGATTTATAAACTATGAGCATCATGAAAAATATCAATAAAGCCAAGGTTATGGTCTTAAAAGATCAGGTTTCCTACCAGGAAGGCCAGATCGTCAGCAAAACACTGGTACAGAATGAATCCGTCAGTATCACCTTATTTGCCTTCGACAAAGGCGAAGAAATCAGCACCCACGAGTCCGGCGGCGACGCCTTCGTCACCTGCCTCGACGGAACCGGTGAAATCACCATCGACGGCGTAAAATACGAACTCCACGAAGGCGAATCCATCGTCATGCCGGCAAAACATCCGCATGCAGTGTATGGCAAAGAGCAGTATAAGATGCTTCTGGTAGTGGTATTCTAACGTATCCTTTTTGAACCAATTATTGATATGCCTGGCAAAATAAGGCAGCATGCCTCAGGATTTCCTGTGATATGCTGCCTTGCCTTTTTATTCATTTACGCCTTTTCTATCAGGCATTCATGCTTTTTGGTCTTTTTATCATAATTAATTCCAACCAGCAGAATATCTCCAATATACGGTTCCAATGATGCAATGTACTTTTTCTCTTTGATCTGATCTGTCTCCACCCACAGATGGGCTATGAGCTCCTCAGCAAATGGGATTCCACAAGACCATACGCCGAGGCGGTGCTCTACCACCATCTCTGGTACGACGAAAAAGACGGCTATCCGCGCGAGTATACCCATAAAGGCAACGACAACGCCATTCTCTACCAGATCCTCACCTGCGCCGATTGTCTCGGTGCGGCAACCGATTCCGTCGGGCGGCTGATCACCGTGGAACGCGAACAGTTATACCGCGAAGTCTTCGGTAAAAACGTGGAGCTGGTTCTATAACTTTGGTTTCTGTTTATGGCGTTAATTCGTATATCCGTATATTGTAGTTCTTTTCAAGGTTCTGTCCGTCTCGCGTGGACACATTGTAGAATGCACAAATTTCATTCAGCTCACATGTTCATTTTGTTAATTTATTAATGAACGTGTTTTTTTCAATTTTATGTTTTATGTTAATTTATGTTCATTTATCGTTCATCATTTTGTGAACGCCAAGTTGACATCATTAAAAGAAAATAGTTTACATTTTGGGAAAAATATACTAAAATAACAGAAACGGTCAAATCTCCGCCGAAAAAAACGGCGGAGATTTTTCTGGAAAGAAGGGCGAAAAACGTGTTGGAAAGACGATCGAAAAATTTCGAAGGAAATGCGTAGAAAATCCGCCCGAAAAGGTGAAAAACCAAGCATAAATCACAGGGAGGAACTTCATACTATGAAAGAAATCATCCAGGGCTTCTACCAGAAGAAACATTTCTGGACCCGCCTGATTCTGGTCATCGCTGCCGTCATCCTGATGGGCTTTGCGCTCTCATGGCTGCTTCTCGTCGATCTCGGCACCGATCCGTGTACCTTGTTAAACCAGACCATCTCCACCCGCCTCGGCATCAGCATCGGAAACTGGCAGGCGCTCTTCAATACCGTCCTGCTCATCTTCGTTATCATTTTCGGCGGCAGAAACTTAGGCTTCGGAACCCTCGCAAACATGTTTCTCGTGGGATATTCCATCGACTTTTTCTCCTGGATCTGGGCGAAAGTCCTTCCGGCAGACCTCTTCACCTCGATGGGTGTGCGAATCGCCGTGCTGATCCCGGCGCTGATCCTGTTTATCCTTGCCGCATCCTTCTATATGGATGTTGATATGGGAACTGCACCATACGACGCAGTATCCTTCATTATCTCCACCCACCTGCCGAACGTTTCGTTCCGTGTGATCCGCATCGTCTACGACTTCGTTGTCACCGCGATCGCCGTTCTGCTCGGCGGAAAACTCGGCATTGTCACCGTGCTGATGGTTATTACCCTCGGTCCGGTCATTGAATGGCTGGGAAATATCATGAAACAGCATCTGAATATTTTTGATGACTGAAATCATTGCTTTTCCGCGCTTTCTATACTACAATAGAACTACCAGATGATCTTTTTTCTAAAAGAAAAGCCTGCCTCCGGGACTCACATCTCTGTGGCAGGCTTTTCTTCCCTAAAAATAGCCGAAAAAAGACTCAAAAAGCAGAAAATCATTTATATTAAGGAGGTTTTTCCTATGAGCAACACCCCAAACCCTGTTTACGAAAAACTGATGAAATGCTACGAGAGCTTCCGCTCCCATATCGATTTCCAGCCGGAAGTCGCACTGATTCTCGGTTCCGGCCTCGGTGATTTTGCGAATGATATCCGCGTTACCGCAACCCTCGATTACCATGATATCGAAGGCTTCCCGGTTTCCACTGTTCCGGGCCACGCGGGCCGTTTTATCTTCGGCTACGTCGGCGATGTGCCGGTTGTCTGCATGCAGGGCCGCGTTCATTATTATGAAGGCTATCCGATGACCGACGTCGTTCTCCCGACCCGCCTCATGAAGCTGATGGGCGCAAAAGCACTGTTCTTAACCAACGCCGCCGGCGGCATCAAACAGGGCACAAAGCCAGGCTCTCTGATGCTGTTAAACGGCCAGATCGCCTGCTTCGTTCCATCTCCGCTTATCGGACCGAACATCGACGAGCTCGGCACCCGTTTCCCGGATATGAGCCAGATCTACGACCTTGAATTCCAGAAAATCGCACGGAAAGCCGCAGCCAGCCTTGATATCGACCTGATGGAAGGCGTTTATCTGCAGCTCACCGGCCCGCAGTACGAGTCCCCGCAGGAAATCGCCATGTGCCGCACCCTCGGCGCAGACGCGGTCGGCATGAGCACCGCCTGCGAAGCCATCGCTGCACGCCATATGGGCATGCGCGTCATCGGTATTTCCTGCATTACCAATCTTGCCGCCGGCATCTCCCCGCAGCCTCTGTGCCATGCGGAAGTTCAGGAGGCAGCTGACATGGTTGCACCGCAGTTCAAAAAACTCGTTGCCGCAACGATTCAGGGCATCGCAAAGACACTGTAAACACACAGCGGCGGGGGTCTGTCAAAAAAACAGGCCTCCGCCGCTGAAAACAGCACGTAAAATAAAGGAGAGATCTTTTTTGAATACACGTTTTTACAACGCCAAAATTCTCGTACTCGACGCTGAAAACCATTTTTCCATCGCCGAAGACGAACTTCATGTCACCGGCGACACCATCACCTATATCGGACCTGGTAGAAAAGCAGATCCAGATGCCGCAGAGACCACTGTCTTCGACCGCGAAATTGACGCCCGCGGCAATCTCCTGATCCCGGGCTTTAAAAACGCACACACGCACACCCCGATGACCTTCCTCCGCTCCTACGCGGACGATCTCCCGCTCCACGAATGGCTCGAGCGCCAGGTCTTCCCGAACGAGGCAAAGCTCGCCGGGGACGACGTTACTGGCTCAATATCCTCGGCATCATGGAATATCTGACGAGCGGCATCACCTCCAATTTCGACATGTACATCCAGCAGAAAAACAGCATCGCTGCCACGGTCGACACCGGATTCCGCACCGTTCTTACCAGCGGTCTCAACAACTTCGTCGACAGCCCGGAAATTCTCGAAGAGATGTATAACTATGTCAACGAACTCTCCGACCGCACCTCGTATCTGCTCGGTTTCCACGCCGAATATACGACCGGCGGCCCGCTTCTTGAAGCCGTTGCCAAACTCGCCGAAAAATACCATTCCCCTGTCTGGACACACAACGCCGAAACAAAAAGCGAAGTCGAGGGCTGTAAAGAGCGCTGGGGACTCACCCCGACACAGCTGATGGAACGCTTAGGCATGTTCCAGTACGGAGGCGGCGGCTACCACTGCATCTGGATGGAGGACCGCGATTTTGAGATCTTCCGTGACCGGAAACTGACGGCCGTTACCAATCCCTCCTCAAACCTGAAGCTCGCCTCCGGCATCTGCCCGCTGAAGCGTTTTTACGATAACGGCATCAACCTCGCCATCGGCACCGACGGACCGGCCAGCAACAACTGCCTCGACATGTTCCGCGAAATGTTCCTGACCACCGGTCTTTCCAAAGTCCGTGAGATGGACGCCGCAGGAATCCCGGCTGATGCGATACTCTACATGGCAACCGCAGGCGGCGCACACGCGATGCAGATCGATGACTGTGACCGTCTCGCCGTTGGCAAAAAGGCGGATCTCGTCATGATTGATCTGCACCAGCCTAACATGCAGCCGGAAAATAATCTGATCAAAAACCTCGTTTACAGCGGCAGCAAACAGAACGTAAAGCTTACCATGGTAAACGGTCAAATTCTCTACGAAAACGGCGAATTCCGCATCGGCTTTGACCCGGAAGAAATTTATGCAAGATCCAACGCCATTATCCGAAGAATTTCCGGCTCGCATGCAGATAATTAGTGGATTTCACGCAGTTTTTCCTTTGCTTGACATACTTTTTTCTTTTATATTATAATGTAGCCATACATGCAGAAACGCTGTACCGATTGAAAGGAGAATACTATTATGAAAAAGAAAGTAGTTAGCTTACTGCTTGCAGCCGCCATGACAACTGCTGCACTCGCAGGATGCGGTTCCTCCAATGGATCCTCTTCCTCCGACGCATCCACAGGTGCCGATTCCACCAGCGCAACTTCCGCTTCTGCTTCCACAGACGGAGAAAAAAAAGACGCCGCAGGTGAGAAAATTGCCATGATCACAGACTCCGGAGATATCACCGACGAATCCTTCAACCAGATCACCTGGGAAACTGTATGCGCCTACGGCGATGCAAACGGCGTAGAGTACGAGTACTACAAACCGGCAGAGGATACCGATGAAGAGCGTATCAACTCCATCGATCTTGCTGTTTCCGAGGGTGCTACCGTTGTTGTAATGCCAGGTTACCTGTTCGGACCTGCCATCGCTGAAGAGCAGGACACCTATCCGGATGTAACCTTCATCGCAGTCGATGTTACCGAAGGTGATATTGTAAAAAACGGCAAAGCTGTTGATCTCGGAAAGAACGTGTACATCTGCTCCTTCGAAGAAGAGCAGGCCGGCTACCTGGCTGGATACGCTGCAGTAAAAGACGGCTACACAAGCCTTGGTTTCCTCGGCGGTATCGCTGTTCCGGCCGTTATCCGTTTCGGTTACGGTTATGTACAGGGTATCAACGCTGCTGCTGAAGAAGACGGCGTAGATGTAAACGTAAAATATTACTATGGCGGCCAGTTCTACGGCGATGACTCCATCACCGCCCGTATGGAGGGCTGGTATGCAGACGGAACACAGGTTGTATTCGCCTGCGGCGGCGGTATCTGGACATCTGCTCTGGATGCAGCTGAGACACACGACGGAAAAGTTATTGGTGTAGACGTTGACCAGCGTTCCAAAATCGGCGAGCGCTGCCTGACTTCCGCTATGAAAGGTCTTCCAAGCGCCATCAACAACGCTCTGGATTCCTACTTCAGCGGAAACTTCTCTGAACTTGGCGGAACTGCTCAGCAGCTTGGACTGAAAGACGGAGATTACATCGGCCTTCCTACCGATTCCGAATCCTGGGGATTCACAACCTTCACACAGGATCAGTATGAAACTGTACTGGCTGGTATCCGCGATGGTTCCATCGAAATCTCCAGCGATACAGAAAATCAGCCGGAAGTAGGTTCTCACGTAACCGTTGATTACATCAGCTAATGTGCATACTGTTTCTGTAACAATATGCCTTTTGGGGAAGAGAATATTATTTCTCTTCCCCTTTTTTTTCTGCCATGCAAAATGCTATACTAGACATAATGAAAGCCCGCAGTTCTGCCTTATTTTCCATAGCTTCGGCAGTCCTGCAAAACCACGCTTGAAAGGGAATATGTATATGGAAAATGAGTACATTATTGAGATGTTGAACATCACCAAAGAATTCCCGGGTATCAAGGCGAACGACAACATTACGTTACAGCTCAAAAAAGGAGAAATCCATGCTCTGCTTGGAGAAAACGGTGCAGGAAAATCAACCCTGATGAGTATTCTTTTTGGTCTGTATCAGCCTACCTCCGGAATCATCAAGAAGAATGGGCAGGAAGTCCATATCAACACGCCGAACGACGCCAACAATCTCAACATCGGTATGGTGCACCAGCACTTTAAGCTGGTCGAATGTTTCTCGGTTCTCGACAACATCATCCTCGGCGTAGAGCCGACCAAAGGCCTTTTCCTCGAGAAAAAGAATGCCCGTGCAAAAGTCATGGAGCTGAGCGAGAAATACGGTCTGATGGTCGATCCGGACGCTCTGATCTCAGATATTACCGTCGGCATGCAGCAGCGTACCGAAATTCTGAAAATGCTCTACCGTGACAACGAAGTCCTGATCTTCGACGAGCCGACCGCGGTTCTGACGCCGCAGGAAATCGACGAGCTGATGAAGATCATGAAGAACCTCGCAAAAGAAGGAAAATCCATCCTCTTCATCACCCATAAACTCAACGAGATCATGGAAGTTGCCGACCGCTGTACGATTCTCCGCAAAGGAAAATACATCGGAACCGTCAACATCAGCGAAACTTCCAAAGAAGAGCTCTCCCGCATGATGGTCGGAAGAAACGTCAGCTTCTCCGTCAACAAAAAGCCGTCAAAACCGGGCGACACCGTTCTGAAAGTAGAGCACATGACCGTACCGAGCAAGGTGCACGGAAACAACGCCGTCAAAGATGTTTCCTTTAATGTAAGAAAAGGCGAGATTGTCTGCATCGCAGGTATCGATGGAAACGGCCAGTCCGAGTTCGTTCAGGGCCTCACGGGACTGGAAAAAGTATCCGGCGGTAAAATTCTGTTCAACGGACAGGACATCACGAAAGCTTCCATCCGCGACCGCTCCAAGATGGGCATGAGCCACATCCCGGAGGACCGCCATAAACACGGCCTCGTGCTGGATTACTCCATCGAGCAGAACATGGTGCTGCAGCGTTACTGGCAGCCGGAATTTGAATCCTTCGGCTTTATCAAATCAAAAGCCGTGCGCGAATATGCCGAGCGCCTGATCGAGCAGTACGATGTCCGCAGCGGCCAGGGTCCTGTGACCATCACCCGCAGCATGTCCGGCGGAAACCAGCAGAAAGCGATCATCGCGCGTGAGATCGACAAAGATCCTGATCTTCTCGTTGCGGTACAGCCTACCCGTGGTCTTGATGTCGGAGCCATCGAATACATTCACAGCCAGCTCGTTGCACAGCGCGACAAGGGAAAAGCCGTTCTTCTGGTTTCTCTGGAACTGGATGAGGTTATGGATGTTTCCGACCGTATTCTTGTTATGTACGAAGGAGAGCTGGTCGGCCAGCTGGATCCGAAAACCGTTTCTGTCGAAGAACTCGGTCTCTACATGGCAGGTGCAAAACGGGATCCGGTTCCCGAAAAAGTATAAAAGAGAGGTAAGAAAAGCATGAACGAAAAAACGAAAAACGCTCTTCTGTCCATTGTCGCTTCTCTTGTATGTATTGTGATCGGTCTTCTTGTGGGATTTATCATTTTATACTGCATCAACGCGGAGAACGCAGTGGATGGATTTACACGAATCATCAAAGGCGGCTTTTACTTAAAGCCGAAAGGAATCGGAAGTGAAATCGCTCAGTCCGCTCCCCTGATTATGACCGGACTTTCGGTTGCATTTGCTTTTAAAACAGGTCTGTTCAACATCGGTGCTGCCGGACAGTACACCGTCGGTGTCTTCGGCGCCCTGTATTTTGCCATCATCCTCCACATGCCATGGTATGTATGCCTTCTGGCTGCTATGGTCTGCGGAGCCATCTGGGGAGCATTTCCTGGTATCTTCAAAGCATACTTCAACGTAAATGAAGTTATTACTTCCATCATGTTCAACTGGATTGGTCTTTATCTTGTCAATGAGCTGATGTACAACACCATCCCGGGCATGTATGATCAGAAGACCACACGTACTTACAAATTAAGCTCCGCTTCTCCAAAATCCCTGATTCCGGACTGCGGCATGAACTCCATTTTCCGTACCAGTTCCACAACGATTGCGATTTTCATTGCGATTGCCATTGCGGTCATCATCTACATCGTTCTGAACAAAACAACCTTCGGCTATGAGCTGAAAGCCTGCGGATTCAATAAGGATGCTGCCAAATACGCCGGCATCAACGAGAAGAGAAACGTTGTTCTCTCCATGACCATCGCAGGTGCGCTTGCCGGAATCGGTGCAGGCCTCTACTTCCTCTCCGGTGCATCCGAGTGGAACCCGCAGGTATCGACAGCACTCCCGGCCATCGGATTTAATGGTATCCCGGTTGCGCTTCTTGCACTTAGCAACCCGATCGGCGTTATCTTCGCTGCTCTCTTCGTTGCTCATATTTCGGTCGGCGGTGCTTACCTGCCTACGAAATATTATCAGCCGGAGATCGCGGACCTGATCGTTGCCGTTATCATTTACCTTTGCGCATTCGTTACCCTGTTCAAGGGCATCGTTGCAAACCTGTTCAAGAGCAAAAAAGAGCAGAAAGCAAATGCCAATGCAGACAACGGAAAGGAGGAGAAGAAATAATGTTCCTTTTAATTAAATTTACCTTACTGTACGCCGTTGTTCTGATGCTCGTTGCGATGGGCGGTATGTTCTCCGAGCGAAGCGGTGTCATCAACATCGCGCTGGAAGGAATCATGGCGATCGGCGGCCTTGCCGGTGTCTTCGTCCTGGTTCTGTTCCCGGACCTCCCGGCTCCTGCACTTGTGGCACTTTCCATTCTGGCGAGCGCCGTATCCGGTATGATCTACTCTCTGCTGCTTGGCTTCTCCGCCATCACACTGAAAGCAGACCAGACGATCGGCGGAACCGCGCTGAACATGCTGGCTACTGCCATTGCCATCGTCCTGGTAAAAGCATTCAACAACGGCTCGGATGCCGGAAACGGTGCAGCTTCCGCAAAGCTGAACTACACCAACGCCGCTTTCATTTACAAGATCGGACCATTTACCGTGAACATCTTCCTGTTCATCGGCATCATCCTTCTGATCTGCAGCTACGTGTTCCTCTTCAAAACGAAATGGGGACTGCGCCTGCGTGCCTGCGGTGAGCATCCACAGGCAGCCGACTCTGTTGGTATCAACGTATACCAGTGGAGATACACCGGTGTTATCATCTCCGGTGCACTCGGCGGTATCGGCGGATTTGCCTACATCGTTCCGTCCGTTACCACCTGGAACTTCGAAGTCGGCGTAGCCGGTGCCGGATTCCTTGCCCTCGCTGTTATGATCTTCGGTCAGTGGAAACCGTTCCACATTGCCGGAGCAGCCGTATTCTTTGCGGTATTCCGTTCCCTGGCAAACATTGCGGACTCCACCGTCCTCTCCCATCTGGGACTGTCCAAGAACATTTACAACATGATGCCGTTTATCGCATCCATGATTATTCTCGCCTTCACATCCAAGAATTCCCAGGCTCCGAAAGCCGAAGGTATTCCGTACGATAAGGGCGCAAGATAATATGTAACTATTCAGAGCCATGTGAAATGGAAGAAAAAATTGCGAATCATGCTTGCATGAATGAGCGGTTTTTTCTGGAATTTCATATGGCGAGCAGCCACATCGAAATGCAGCGCAGCGGAATCGAGATGTGGCTCTGAATAGTTACAATTTTTAAAGGCAGAGCCGTTAAATCCGAACTGTGTTTTTTCGGCTCTGCCTTTTCTCTATCATTCTGATTTATTTTTCATCAAAGAAAGGAAAAAATTATGCTGAACACCAAATTATTTGACCACACTATTTTAAAAGCAGACGCAACCGAAGCACAGGTTGCAAAGATCTGCGACGAGGCACTTGCACATGATTTTGCTTCTGTCTGCGTCAACCAGTACTACACCAAATTCGTTGCTGAAAAGCTCAAAGGATCTGACGTCAAAGTCTGCACCGTTGTCGGCTTCCCTCTGGGCATGTCCGATACCCGTGTAAAAGCGTTTGAGACCCGTGCGGCCATCGAAGACGGTGCACAGGAGGTTGATATGGTCATCAACGTCGGAGCCCTCAAAGACGGCAAATACGACTTCGTACGCTCCGATATCCAGACCTTAAAAGAAGTATGCGGCAAGGACATCGTTCTGAAAGTCATCATCGAGACCTGCCTTTTAACCGATGAAGAGAAAGTAAAAGCGTGCGAGCTCGCAAAAGAAGCCGGCGCTGACTTCGTAAAAACCTCCACCGGATTTTCTACCGGCGGTGCAAAAGCGGCTGATGTTGCCTGATGAGAAAGACCGTAGGCCCGGATATGGGCGTAAAAGCTTCCGGCGGAATCCACAACGCAGACGAGGCACAGGCTATGGTAGATGCCGGCGCAAGCGTCTCGGAACAAGCGCAACACTGGCTATCATCGGATAAAAAGGAGTTTCTTATGGATACGATACTGATAGGAATTGCCGGAGGAACCGGCAGTGGAAAAACGACACTGGCAGATAAGCTGGTAGAAAGTTTTGGACGCGATGAAGTGAGCATTCTGCGCCATGACAACTATTACAAACGCCATGACGATATTCCTTTTGAGGAGCGTGCCAAATTAAATTACGATCATCCCGATGCCTTTGATACCGACCTGTTATGCCAGCACATTCTCGAGCTGAAAGCCGGAAAATCCATCGAGATGCCGGTTTACGATTATGCCATGCATAACCGCTCGGATAAAACGATTCTGGTCCATCCTGCCCCGGTTATCGTGCTCGAGGGCATTCTCCTCTTCGTTGAGAAGGATCTCTGCGATCTGATGGACATCAAAGTCTTTGTCGATACCGATGCGGACGTGCGGATTCTCCGCCGGATCCTGCGCGTTGTAAAAGAGCGCGGACGTTCCCTGGACAGCGTTGTAACGCAGTACCTGACGACCGTAAAACCGATGCACGAGCAGTTTGTAGAGCCGAGCAAGCGCCGTGCCGACGTGATCATCCCGGAGGGCGGACAGAAACCGTTGCTCTTGAAATGCTGATCGAGCGGGTGCGTAAGCATCTGAATCTGGTGCAGAACCAGTAAACATCCGTTTATCGCTATAAAAATCTGCAAAAAAAGAACGAGGACTGAATTTTCTCTTTTTCAGCCCTCGCTCTTTTTATTTTTCCCTTACAGATGTTCCAGCATTCCCTGCAGCCAGATCTGGCCTTTGAAACGTCTTCCCACTTCCGGTACTCCAAATAAATCCTTTTCGTTGATACAGATGTCTATCGGCACATCGTTGCAGACGAGGCCGAGCTCATACACCTGCTCGCCCGTTACCGCGTTCTTCGTTGTATTCATCTCCGTAATTTCACCCATCACGCTGTACTGGTCACATTCAAGACCGCTCGGCATGAAAAAGCTATCTACAATAGAAAAGACATCTTCCTTCGTCAGACGCTGGGAAATCATGGCATATGTGTCAATATCATCCATGGTGAGACTTTCCATCGCATCCTCATCCCCGTTTCTGGCAGCCGAGATCAGTGAATTCTTCTGCTGCGTGCTGCGGCGCTCCTTCTCGACCTGTTCCGGGTCTTTCTGGATCGGAAGCAGAATTGTTCCTTCCGCTGCAAGACCGGAGACAGAAAGCGGGAGCGGAAGCGGCTGCAGCGCATTTTTCTGTTTCATCTCAAGATATTCCGCTGCATGCGTCAGATAAAAGATCATCGTGATGCCAAGCCGCATATCGTCGCAGCGCCTGCAAACGATTCCTTATCGACGTGGCGCTCCACCGATACCTCCTCGTAGGAGCTGATCTGCCCGCCCTCGAAATAGGGATAATAATATTCCATCTGGAAACGGTTGTTCTCATCAATTTCCCCACAGACCGTGATACCACAGTCATATGCATATTCTTTCGAAAATTCAGCAAAAAGGTGGTGTTCTTCTGTTTCCACAATCTTTTTACGGTCGTAGTTTTCTACTACATCACGAAGAATCTCCTGGAGTTCCTTCGTCGTCTTGATCTTTGAAAATCCAATGGTTTTCAGGTAAGCGTGCATAAGAACACCTCCTCTCATTCCTTTGTATTTCTTATGCGATTAGTGTTTCGGAACCAGTTTCTCTTTTCCGCCCATGTACATACGAAGAACTTCCGGAATGCTTACGGTTCCGTCTGCATTCAGGTTGTTCTCCAGGAATGCGATCAGCATACGCGGCGGAGCAACTACGGTGTTGTTCAGGGTATGTGCCAGGTATTTCTTTCCGTCCTCGCCGTTGACACGGATTTTCAGACGTCTTGCCTGTGCATCACCAAGGTTGGAGCAGCTCCTACCTCGAAGTATTTCTTCTGACGCGGAGACCATGCCTCAACATCGACAGATTTTACTTTCAGGTCAGCCAGGTCACCGGAGCAGCACTCCAGAGTACGAACCGGGATATCCATGGAACGGAACAGGTCTACGGTGTTCTTCCACAGTTTGTCATACCACATCATGCTGTCTTCCGGTTTGCAGACAACAACCATCTCCTGTTTCTCGAACTGATGGATACGATAAACACCACGCTCCTCGATGCCGTGTGCTCCTTTTTCTTTACGGAGCACGGAGAGTAGCTGGTCAGGGTCAGAGGCAGTTTCTCCTCCGGGATGATGCTGTCGATGAATTTACCGATCATGGAGTGCTCGCTGGTTCCGATCAGGTACAGATCCTCGCCCTCGATTTTGTACATCATGGACTCCATCTCAGCGAAGCTCATAACACCGTTTACGACGTTGCCGTGGATCATGAAAGGCGGTACGCAGTAGGTAAATCCGCGGTCGATCATGAAATCTCTTGCATAAGAAAGGATGGCAGAGTGGAGGCGTGCAATGTCGCCCATCAGATAATAGAATCCGTTTCCTGCAACTTCTCTTGCTGCATCCAGATCGATTCCGTCGAAGGACTCCATAATGTCGGTGTGATACGGGATTTCAAAATCCGGTACAACCGGCTCGCCGAAACGCTCTGCTTCTACGTTCTCGCTGTCATCTTTTCCGATCGGTACGGAAGGATCGATGATGTTCGGGATGACCATCATGATCTTTTTGATTTCTTCTTCTACTTCTTTTTCTCTTGCGGAAAGAGCCTCGATGCGGGAACCGTCAACAGCTACCTGTTTCTTTACTTCCTCAGCCTCTTCTCTCTTGCCCTGGCCCATCAGTGCGCCGATCTGTTTGGAGATTTTGTTTCTTTTTGCACGAAGTGCTTCTACTTCCTGTTTGATGTCACGGTTTTCTTTGTCCAGCTCGATGACTTTATCAACCAGCTCCAGTTTCTGATCCTGGAATTTATTTCGGATATTCTGTTTTACAACTTCCGGGTTTTCTCTTAAAAACTTAATGTCTAACATAATTTCCTCCTAGTAGATCTTATCCCCTCATTTTGGCGGGATTCTTTTTGTTCTTTCCAGCCCGGAACCACTGCCGTTTTTCCAGCATTTATGCGGGTTTGGCGCGTTCCAGTACCATCATATAACAGTATATGCATTTTTTCAAGCGTTCTTTCATGCTGTTTTTCTGCGGTCCGCTTTTACATCAGATCGATCGAATTCATCGTAATTGCCTGGCGCAGCGCGTCGATTTCCTCGGCGCTCAGCATGATATAGGACTCGCCTTTTACGATCTCTTTCAGATATAAAAAGCAGTTGTCACGGCTGTGGATTGCATTCAGGATAAAACCTGTGTTTTCTTTGTCGAGCATTGCCAGCGCAAAACTCATCTTTCCGCCCACATCGTCAAACGCATCATATTTTACGATTCCGTATTTGTTCAGCGTCATGCCCTGGATCTTTTTCAGATCCGCAAGATTCTTTTTCGTCAGCTCATTCTGCTTGTTCAGTTTGTCAATTTCCTTGAACCGCTGATGAAACAGCTTTTCGAGTGACTGGGCGTCTTTTCCCTTCATAAAGCTTCTGTACTTCTGGTTCAGTCTGCTCAGACGCAGCGACATGCTGACCGTCATAATCATCATCACGATAATCAGTACAATCAGAAGAAGTACAACAACGCCAAGGTCAATTCCTACCTTACTAAATAAATCGCTCATTATTCTACCTCTTACTGTATTGATTCAAACAGATCCATGATTCTCTCGAGCTCTTCCTGGGAATAATACTCGATCTCGATCTTTCCTTTGTGCTTTGCCCCGCGGTGAATGGAAACCTTCGTACCAATGATGCTCTTAATTTTCTCTTCCAGACCTTCGTAGATGGCTTCCTCTTCCAGATTGACTTTCTTTTCTTTCTTCACCTTCGGATTCAGGATCTCTTTGACCAGGCGCTCGGTCTCACGGACACTGAGCTTTTCATCGAAGATTTTCATTGCCGTATTGTACTGGAGCTCTTTATTCTCCAGCGCCAGCAGCGTACGCACATGACCGGTTGTCAGCATTTCATCGACAACCATCTGCTGTACCCTGTCGTCCAGTTTCAGGAGACGCATCGAGTTTGTAACCGCCGTTCTGCTCTTGGAAACGCGCTCTGCGATTTCATCCTGGCGGAGATGGAACTCTTCCATCAGGCGTTTGTATGCGTGTGCCTCCTCAATCGGGTTCAGGGATTCTCTCTGAATATTTTCAATCAGGGAAATCTCGACAACTTCCTGCTCGGTAAAATCTTTGATGATGACCGGTACTTCTTTGATTCCGGCAAGCTTTGCAGCCTCCATCTCCGTTCCCCTGCGATGATCTCATAATAATCATCTTTTTTCTGCACCAGAATCGGCTGTAGAACTCCGAACTGTTTGATGGATTCCGAAAGTTCGATCAGGCCGTCCTCGTCAAAGGATTTTCGCGGCTGTTCGCGGTTCGGTTCAATTTCGGAGATTTTCAGTTTCATCTCAACTGGTTTTTCGACAACTTTTTCAACAACCTTCTCGACTACTTTGACCTCCGGTTTTGCCGGTTTCTCTTTTGCTTCTGCTTTGGCCGAATGTCCCGGTGAAATCAGGGAATCCAGGCCCTTGCCTAATCCTCCTCTTCTCGCTGCCATTACTCTTCATCCCCCCTGTGAATCACTTCGTCTGCCAGGAGACGGTAGCTCTCTGCACCGGTGGACCGCTTGTCGTAATAGTTGATCGGCATACCGTAGCTCGGTGCCTCCGCAAGGCGGACATTTCTCGGAATAATGGTTTTGTAGATATTCTGATCCAGGCTGTCTTTTACGTTTTCTACTACCTGCAGAGAAAGATTCGTTCTCGCATCGTACATGGTAAAGACAACGCCTTCCATCTCCAGTTCCGGATTCAGACGCTCCTGCACCAGCTCAATCGTGTGCATAAGCTGGGATAAGCCCTCCAGTGCGTAATATTCACACTGAATCGGCACCAGAACGGTGTCCGCGGTGGTCATCGCGTTGATTGTCAGCATATTTAAGGATGGCGGACAGTCAATAATAATGAAGTCGTACTGATCGCGAACCTGATCAATTGCGTTTTTCAGGATGAATTCTTTGTCTTCCACCCCGATCAGCTCGATCTCCGCTCCGGCCAGATTGACATTGGAAGGGATAAGGGAAAGATTGTCAAAATTCAGAGGAATGATGCAGTCCTCCAGTTTTGACTCTCCAAGAAGCAGCTCATAGATGGTATTTTCCACTTCATTTTTCTCTACTCCCATTCCGCTGGTGGTATTTCCCTGCGGGTCCATATCAATGGTCAGAACTTTTTGTCCCATTTCTCCTAAACAGGAAGAAAGGTTAATTGCGGTGGTAGATTTACCTACGCCGCCTTTCTGGTTTGCAATTGCAATTGTTCTTCCCAAAATATGTATTGCCTCCTTTCATCTTTTTGTTTTCCATTTGCAGTTTTTCCTTTTTACAGGAAATGACCTGCCGGCACTTCTTTCAAAAAAATGATTCATGCGGCAGGTGTTTTGGCATATATATAGGAAAAATCTCCTTTTCTATGCCAGTCTATCTGAGGAATTCTTCAGATTCTATCTCAAAATTGCCCCAATTTGGGACAAAGATATTTTATCATACTACGCCGGATTTTACTACTGGAAATGTTTCACGTGAAACATTTTCTGCATTTTTGCATGATTAGGCGGTTTGAAGCATAAGAAAATTGGAGATTTTTGGCGATGTTTCACGTGAAACATTTTGAAAAGCACTGTTTTACAATAATTTTTCTCGGTTTTTACGCTGTTTAAAGGCTTTTTGGAATTTTTTCAGCGATGATTTTGCATTTTTTTGATGGTTTCCAAGTAATTCTGCAATGTCAGAACATTTTTTTCTGTTTCACACAGTTTTTATAAAATGTTTCACGTGAAACATTTTAATTTTTGACGTTTTTGAGGTATAAATATACTGGAAACGTTATTTTAATCGTGTGATGCTCTTTTTCAAGGAAATCTCATGTGATTAGAAAGAAAAAATCAACTTATCAGGATATTATTGATACATAGATCAGGAATCAAAACTGTTTATGGTTGTTCGGTGATCGTAAATGTCTCTTTTGTATATAAAATGTATTTTTATTCACCAGGGCTCTGTTTTTTCATCGTTCTTCCTCGCTTTTTTCAAATTTTCAGCATTTTTCTCTTTATCTTCATCAGTAAGAAGCATAATCCGTGAGACATCCTCTTTTTCATTTTTTCTCAATTTTTTTCTCTTTTCGGGCGGTTTTTCTTTGATTTTTTTATTTTACAGGCCAGGCTGCACATTTTCTGTTTTTTATCGATTTATTTGATTTCACTATAATTTTTCTGTTTTTATGGTTTTAATATTTTCCTCTCGCTGCCACGTCTTTTATCCTCTTTTTCATCTTTCTGGCTTACCTTTCTCTTTTTTTGTAAACAATCTCACTTTTTCTCTTTTATCAACATTTTTTATTCCTTCTCTCCGTTTTTTATCCCTCATCGCCATTTCACACCATTTTCTTGCCTTTCACTGCCTCTCCCTCCCGTTTTTATTCTTTTCGCCCATGTCTATACTACATTTTCCCCTTTTCAGTCGTTTTTTGCCTTTTCTCAACTCATTTTTATCTTTTTTGCTTTTTCCGCCTCTTCCATCGTTTTACACCCTCTTTTTGCCATTTTTTTAGATCATCCTTCATTTTTTCGTTTCTACTTATGTCACTTTCCCCGTCTCATTTTTCACGTTTCACGTCTCTCAAAATGTTTCACGTGAAACATCGTTTTTTACGATTTTCGGTCTTCGGCGATCAGCGAGAAGCGATTTGCTTCCCGGCTTTCCGAAAATCACTCTCATTTTTCACCTCTCTTATTTTTAAAATAATCGTATTTTCTATTCTATTTTTGATTTTCTCCGTTTTTTCTACATTTTCCTGTATTTTCGCGTGTTTCACGTAGTTTTTCGTCTCTGTTTTCTTTCTTTATTAAATTATTTAATTATATTTTTATATTTTCGTATGAATTGAACTTTTACATTCGTTTTTTCGGATTTTCCAAACCATTTACTAAACGCATTTTGGGACCATTTTTTCATGGATTTTTACCAATCTGGAAGGATTTTATCCCATAGTGCCGTTTTCATGCTTTTATGTGTATTATTGCATCATTTTTTCTCTGTTTTTTCAGTTATGTAAACTATTTAAATATGCCATTCGCCAGTAGTTGACATAACGTAGTTCTCCTGGAATTGTCTACGCTTTTCGTCAAATTGCGTCTTATTTTCGTCTCTTTTTCTCATTTTTCCCTTAATTTTTGCATTGTATCTTTCCCTTTTTTCGCTTATAATAAGCTCAACACAACGTTTCGAACCGATTCCTCCCCTCCGGGAGACCCCTGAAAGGAGTTTTATCATATGAAACACAGCAAAAAACTGGTCACCTTGAGTGTCCTCACTACGATGTCCGGCGCAGCGATTTACTTTCTGAATAAAACGCTCGATACCGCCGCCGTACGGAAAAACCTGCTCGCCTCGGCTGAAAAAGAGATCTTTTCCTGGCAGTTCGGCGATATTTTTTACACAAAAAAAGGCACCGGAACCCCGATGCTCTTACTTCATGACTTACATTGTGCCTCCAGCGGCCGCGAATGGCAGTATATTGAGGATACTCTCGCAAAGGATCACACCGTCTACACACTCGATCTTCTCGGCTGCGGCCGTTCCGACAAGCCGGCGATCACGTACACAAACTTTTTATACGTACAGCTCATCGTCACCTTCATCAAGCAGGTCATCGGATGTCCAACCGACGTAATTGCATCCGGTTTATCCGGTTCTTTCGTCGTAACCGCCTGCAATACAGCCCCGAAATGCTTTGGCCGAATCATGATGATCAACCCGACCGACCTTGCCAAGCTCAACAAAATCCCGGATAAACGCAGCCGCTTCCTGAAACGCATGATCGAGCTCCCGCTCGTCGGCACGCTGCTGTACCACACGCTCACCGGCCGCTCCAACATCGAGCTTTTATTCACCGAGAGCTATTATCACAACCCATTTCACCGCTCACCGGAGGACGTAGACGCCTTCTACGAGTCCGCACACCTCCAGAACAGCGCCGGAAAGTACCTTTTTGCAAGCCTTGCGGGCAATTACGTGAACCTCAACATCGGCCACGCCTTAAAGCACATTGACAACAGCATCTTCCTCATCGGCGGCGAGGAAGAGCCGGGCATCGCAGAAACCTTTGCGCTGTACACAGCGCTCAACACCTCCATCGAAACCCAGATCCTGCCGAAAACAAAGCACATGCCGCAGATGGAGGCCCCGCAGGCCCTCTTAGACCAGATCCAGATCTTCTTCGCACCGGTACAGTAATACCCCCTTCTGCTCCCGGCCTCGAGCAAAAAAATGAGACAAAAAAGCGGAGGATTTACTGATATTTCCATGTCAGTAAATCCTCCGTTTTTCCATTTTTAACCCGGCTCACAGTCCATTTCCAACGCATCTTCCTCTGCGCCCGGATAATCCGTTGGCGGCGCTGTATGCGTTTCCATTCCCTCTTTTATTTCATCCATCGTATAAATATTAATTCTCTCCCCCGGCGCTGCATCCGGGTCAAATTCCACCGTTTCTCCCAGTGCAAGCATCATTGGCTCATCCGCATTTCTTTTCTCATCTGCAATCTCATACGCATTTACATATTCACCCGACGCAGTCTCTACATACTGTCCAAACCCGTCGCAAAGCCGGTAATAAAGCTCCTTTTCCGCATCTTTCTCCAGAAAATACAAGGATTTCTGCCCGATCACCGGATCAAGGTCGCAGAAGCTGATCTGTATATAGTTCTCCCGCCGTTCCTCCTCCGAATACTCCGCTTTCAGCTCCTCTGCGTTCCAGTACGTAATTCCCGCATCCTCCATGGACTGCAGATACTCTTCCACCGTAACTGCTCCGCCCAGCTTTCGAACCGTAATATGTTCTCCGGCTTCCATATCACCTTTCAAAACGTCATCCACCCGCAGTGAAATATCGGTTGCAATCTCAATTCCCCCGGCAAAACAGCTATAATCCTCTACCGTTCCCAGAACAATGAGATCGCTTCCCTCTTTCTGCTCATAAAAGCTATTATAAAACCGATCCCACTCCTTCAACCCTCCGTACTGCATATTTACCTTTACCGGATCCAGATTTTCAAACCGCATTTTCTCCTCTGTTTCCGCCGTTTCTGCATTACCGCAGCCCACCAGCAGAATACACAATACTGTCAAACAAACCCTTTTCATCCTTTCACCCCCCATCCACCGTCTTTGTTATACTCCCATTATACTTCTTCCGCTTTCATTTTCCCATAAAAAAACGGAAGATTTACTGATTTTTCACTCTCAGTAAATCCTCCGTTTTCAATTTTAACCAGCCTTTAATGACTCCTTATTCCGCCGAATCCGAAGAACTGTCATCCTCCGTCTTTGCCGCAAGCAGTTTCCCGTAATTTTCCACCATGGTCTTCACGTTATTTTTATTCACAAGAGACGGCACTCCGTCCTCATCTACCGTGTAATAGAAGCTTGAATCATACGGGCTGTAAGCAAATGTCAGGTCGCCGTCTGTCATATGGAAGACTGCGGTAAACTCGGCATCCTTGGCCTGTACGAGGCTCTCATCCTTCGTCTGCGCCTTCAGGCCAATGAGTGAAGAATAGAATGTGGTAAACGTTGATTTATCAATCGTTTCATCGCCGCAGGTGTAACTGATTTCCTGTGTTGTGGAATCGCTGTCGTCATCCTTTTTCTCTTCCACATGGCGTACATACGTCTTCGTCTCGCCGTTATACGTAATATCAAGACTCGTCAGATCCGATACATTTTCCATGCCGATATACATGTTCCAAAAATCAGATGCCTTCTTTCCGGTGAAGGTTTCAACGTTCGAAGCCGTCATCAGATGAACTTCATTCGAGCCGTCCAGCTTCACGTAATAAGAACCGCCGTCCTCATTTGCATTGCCGACATACAATACCAGATCTTTCTCCACCGTAACGGTTGTCGTTTCGGAAGAAGAGCTCGTTGCAGTGCTGTCGCTTGATGCAGAATCTGTTGTGGAATCCGAAGAAGTATCTGCCGTTGTTGTATCGTCAGCCTCAACCTCCTGCTCTTCCGTGTAATGCACGCGAATCGTCGTCTTTGGCTGATCCAGTCCGTACTGGGAAAGATCCGATGCGTTGTACGTAACAAGATCTCCAAAGCTAAGAGATGCCACTGCACTTGTCATGGTGCCGATCGAATCCGCATCACCGCCATGTGCCGCTCCATCTGCGTCCACAACCTGCCATTCATCCGTCTGGAGTGCCGAATCAGCAGCGCTTACTTCTTTTGTCAGCGTATATCCGTTCTCACCCTCCACCTGCAGCTTTGTAATGTTTTCCGCCGTCACAGATGGCATGGATTCCGTTGTCGCCCACTCCATCATATCGGACGGGAACATCGTTCCAAGCGATGTGCTTACCAGATAAACCTTACTCGTATCATCGTTCAGATAAATATAGTATCTGCTCGAGCTGTTCTTATCTCCGACATGAATCGTCGTTTTCTCGTCTCCCGCAGTCACTACAACCTCCTGAGACGGCGTCTCGAGCCCAAAATCGGCCATAGAATCGATTTCATCGCCTTCAATGACTCTTTCTGCTGTCATGCTGCTAAGAGAGCTTAAAACGTTCGTTATCTTGCCCTCATCCAGTGGGAATCCATCCTCCTGATCGTATGTCCAGATATCGGTATCATCGTCTCCTGCTGTTTTCGTAAAGGACACCGTCTCTCCGTTGATCTGGAACGAAAGCGCTGTTACATCATCTTTTGAAAAACCAACTACTTTTTCGGCGTCTGCACCAGAATCCGAACTGCTGCTGTCCGCATCGGCGGTGCTGTTTTTCTTCGTCAGCACCACCAGTACGGCAAGAAGCAGTACCAAAAGGATCAGGCAGGCCGCCATCTTTCCTTTTTTCTTCATCACTGTTTTCTCCTCTTCATCCAGATCATCACGCCAATTACAACAAGTACCAGCGGAATTCCCGCAATGGTAATAATAGACCAGGTGTTAACTGCTCCCTGTGTAAATACCAGGTTTGTATAGCTTGTGCTCTTGCTTGGAATAACAACGGTCTGCTCCACATCACACATGGAGGTCAGTGCAGTCGCTGCCAGCTTCGAGTTCGCACCGCTGATTGCCTGGTCAATCTGGCTGCTCAGCATCGATGCACTCGAGAAATAAATGATCTGTGTCTCTTTATCATCTACAGTTTCTGTAATGGAAACGCCAAGGTCAAATGCGCCCGTCTCACTGTCCGCACTCTTCGACCAGGTGCTGTTCTCCGGGTCATTTTCAATATAAGCGTCCTCGGTGGTCGTCAGAAGGCTCTTGATCGTAATGGTATCACGATAAGAATCGAGCTTCTGAATTGCCTGTGCAACCGGCATCAGAATGTAATTACTCTTTACTTCGGTTGTAATGTCATCACTCTGAATGTTCGGCAGCAGATAATACGGCATCTGCGGATAATAATGCTGGGAATCGGTCTCCACAACAATTCCGCTGGAGCGTTTCACGCCGTAGTTCTCCAGTATGGAATCCAGATTCGGCATATCCGTTCCGGTATAGCTGGTGAACATCAGAAGTTTTCCGCCGTTTTCCAGGTAGGTAATGACTTTATTTGCCTCATCCTCGGAGAAATCGGTGGTCGGGGACATGATCACAAGCTCCTCGGCATCCTCCGGGATATCGTCTGTCATCAGGGCAAGATCACTGATTTCCACATTGTTTTTGTTAATGGCATCACTGAAGTTTGTAGAGAGATCACTCTCGGAAGCCTCGCCGTGGCCGGTTACCCAGTAAACCTTCGGGTTGTTTTCACTCGTCACATACGTGATGGCGCTGGTAATCTGACCCTCGCCGTCAAAGCCGGTCGTCTGTGTCTGATAGGTCTGATAGTTTGTGGAAGTCTCCCACATATCACTGTTGCTGACCACCTTGCTCTTATCGCCGCATACGACAATGACACTGTTTGCAGCTACCGTCTGATCGGTATACTGACTCGTAAATTTCGGATACAGATCCGGGTCTTTTGTCTCTACTTTGATATGGTCAGAAAGCTCATCGTAGTGCTCCAGCAGCTTCTCGATGGTGTCATCCTCACTGCCCTTCTGCACAATATAATACAGGGTAACGTCTTGATCGAGATCCTTTAATGCCGTTTTCGTCTCATCTGTAATGGAATACATTTTCTGCGTACTCAGGTCAATCTGTGTTTTACTGGTCGGAATCTGCGCCACAATCAGGTTAATAACCACAATCACAGCCAGAACAATCACCGTCATAATTGAAGAATAAGAGCCCTGTTTCAGGTGCTTTTTCTGCTCCTCGCCGGTAAACACTTCCTTCAGATGTTCTTTGGAGAACGTCTTTTTCAGCTTTTCTTTGATATTGAAATTCATTTTATGCTGTTTCTTTTCTTTCTTTTCGCTGCTCATCGTCTCCACCTCCTAATTCCAGCGTTTCTTCTGCAGGGACTGCATTGCAAGGAAAGTGCAGATTGCAATGACGGACAGGTAGTAAACAACACCGCCAATGTCCAGAATACCGTTCACAAAGTTATCCATATGGCCTGCCATGTTGAATACACCGAGCAGATCCTGGATTTTGCCCTCGAGAAGGGTGGATTTTGTGAAGTAAACTGCCGTCAGCGCACCCTCGCCGATCACGGCAATCACACCGGTAATGATCGGGTTTTTAATCATACTGCCGATCCAGAGGCATACCAGCGCGATGATGATAAAGAAAGCAAAGAAAGAGCTTCCGGCTCCTTCCGGGAAGAAGTTTGCGATACCGCTCTCCACGTAGCACAGGAACAGGATCACAAAGCCGACAACGGCTGCGATGACCTGGCTCTCGGTGATGGAGGAAACGAACACACCGACCGAAATATAGGCTGCCCCCAGCAGGAAATAACCAAGGATCGAAGTGTAGGATACAGCGTAGGAAACCGTTCCGTGGGTTCCAAGAAGCAGCGGATACAGGCACATAATCAGCACCGGAATCACATAAATGGTGAGAAGCGCCAGATATTTTCCAAGGATAATATCGGAAATTTTTACCGGTGCAGTAAGGAGCAGCTGATCCGTCTTATTTTTCTGCTCCTCCGACAGGACACGCATTGTCAGAACCGGTACTGCGATCAGCAGAATAAATGCGGAATTCTGCAGCGCGTATCCGATCTCCGGGTAACCCTGCTGCAGGTTGATGGCCGTAAAATACAGGCCGAACAGCGCCAGAGTAAACGCCATAAACAGATATCCGATCATGCTTGTCAGATAGCTTTTTAACTCTTTTTTATAAATCGCCGTCATTGTGCGTCTCCCTCCTCCTGTTTTGTTTCAGCGGCTGATTCCGCTGCATCTGTGCTTTTTTCTTCAGACGTTTCCCCGACAGCCGTTTTGTCTGCTTCTGGTTCACATTCTTTTTCACATTCTTTTTGTTTCAGCTGTTCTTTCTCTGCTTTTTTCAGCTTTCTTGCAGCCTTTCCGGAATCATCGGTCAGCTCCAGGAAGACGTCTTCCAGAGACATCGAGGAGGAAGTCAGCTCGAGGATCGGGCAGTTGGCCTTTGCCAGTGCATAGAACAGCTCCTCGCGGATATCCTTATCCTTTTCAGTGGTAATTTTTACCTTAATCTGCTCCTCATTCGGCGTATTTTCATATTGGATCTCTTTTGCATCAAGCGCATTAAGCGCCGGAACCAGCTGCTTTCTCGTTCCGTGAACGGTACATGTAACCGTGTTTGATCCAAGCATCAGTTTACTTAAGTTTTCCGGGGTGTCGCTCGCAACAAGCTGTCCCTTTGCAATAATCATGACGTAATCGCAGACAGCGCTGACCTCGGAGAGGATGTGGGAACTTAAGATAACGGTATGTTTTTTACCCAGTGATTTGATCAGGTCGCGGATCTCAATGATCTGCTTGGGATCCAGGCCTACCGTCGGCTCATCGAGGATGATGATCGGCGGATAACCGAGCACTGCCTGTGCCAGTCCGACCCTCTGTCGGTATCCTTTCGACAGGTTCTTGATCAGACGGTTCTGCATATCGGTGATCTTCACCAGATTCATGACCTCAAGAATCTGTTTCTTTCTCTGATCCTTTGGAATTTTCTTTAATTCCGCCACGAATTTCAGATATTCCAGAACGGTCATGTCCGTGTAGACCGGCGGCAGCTCCGGCAGATAGCCGATGCATTTTTTTGCCTCCTCCGGCTCCTCCAGGATGTTGTGCCCGTTGATCAGCACTTCGCCCTCCGTAGATGCCAGATAGCCGGTGATGATGTTCATGGTCGTTGATTTTCCAGCACCGTTTGGGCCAAGGAAACCATAGATCTGGCCTTCTTCTACGGTAAAACTCAGGTTGTTGACAGCTACGTGGTCGCCATAGCGTTTCACCAGATTTTTAACCTCTATCAATGTTCCTTCCTCCTTGTTTCTTAAAGCAGTTCCGGCCTGGCCTTTCTGGCAAAAGAGCCGGAGATGCTCTCATTTTCTAAAGACACTTTATCTTATTCTGAAAATGTGATAATTTGCTGGAAAATTTGTGAAAAAACGGTGAAGCCATGGAGCAATTTGTTTGTTTTTCGACGAAAAATCAATTTCTTTTACCATAAGAATCATGTATACTATAACGTATCCGCGGACGGACGCTTTTCCATTTTTGTTCCGCCGCGAAACATTACGCCGGACTTTTTCCCGTCCGGGACTGGAGATTTTAGGAGACTCTATGAATAAAAAAGACTACTACTGGGCCAAGTATATACTGATTTTCGGCTTTTTCTGCATCTCTTTTGGCACCTCGATTTTCCTGAAAACCGAACACGCCCCCGATGAGGCGATGCGGATGCTGATTCCGGAATACATCGTCTCACACCACACACTGCCGAACGGCATGGAAGAATCGGTGCGCCATCCGCTGTGGGGATTCTCCTATGCGCTGTATCCGTATCTGACCGCGATCATCAGCTCCGTGTTTATGGCCATTACATCGCTGTTTACGAAAAGTGCAGCGGCTCTTTTAACTGCCGCCCGCCTCACCAGCGTCCTTTCCGGCACCGGCACACTGATCGTTGTCTTTCTGATCGGAGAAGAGCTCTTTGAACGCCGCGAATCGGCACTGCTTGGCGGTATTTTCGTCGGTTTCCTGCCGCAGTTCGTGTTCCTCTCCTGCTATGTAAACAACGATTCTTTTGCTGTTTTCACGGTCGCACTGATCATCTACTTCTGGATCCGCGGCATGAAAAGCGCATTCTGCAAAAAAGACTGTATCGGCCTGGGAGCAGGCTGCGGACTCTGCGCGCTGTCGTACTATAACGCCTACGCGTACCTGCTCGGCAGCATTCTGCTGTTCTTCGCGCTGATGATTCATTTCCAAAAACCGGCAAAAGAAATTTTTGTCAAAGCGCTGGCTGTTTTCGCTATCGCCTTCCTGATCGGCGGCTGGTTCTTCATCCGCAATGCCGTCATCCACGACGGCGATCTGCTCGGCATGCGCACCTCGAATGAATCCGCATCGCTGTACGCAGCCGATGAATACAAACCAGAGAATCGTCAGACCCCGGCATCCGAAGGCTGGAGCTTCCAGCAGACGTATTTACAGACCCCGGAGGGCCGCACCTCCAACTGGCTGTTCTCCACCGTCAGCAGCTTCATCGGCTCGTTCTCCTATATGACCGTCCATCTCCCAATGGTGCTTTACCTGCTGTACGGTGCCCTGATGGCATTCGGTTTCCTGCTGTTCCTGTTCCTTGGCATGATCCCGCACTGGTTCCGCAAAAAGCCGCAGCTTCTCCTCTTTGTGATGCTGCTCCTCGCCTGCCTGATCACGCTGTTCATGGACATGTACAACACGTATTTCAGCGACTACCAGTCGCAGGGCCGTTACCTGATGCCTGCTCTTGTTCCGCTGATGGTCTGGATTGATGACGGCTATTCTTCTCTCACTGCAAAACTTCCCGCCAAGTGGAAACGCGCCTCCTGCCATCTGACACTCCTGCCGGGAGCAGTCTGGCTTGTACTGTTTCTCATCAGCTACATCGGATTTTTGATTCCGGGCTGTTGTGTATAAAAAATTTGTAACGCAGTAATTTACGTTCTGCAGTGCTGAATTTTTGGCATTATTTTCCGGAATTTCTATAAAAAACAGGTGCTGTCTCTTTTTCTCAGATAGCACCTGTTTCTTCGTTACAAGCTTTTCGTTTTTAGATATGTTTCATCCGGGCTTCCCTTTCACTTTCTTTGTTTCCTTTTAATTGCCAAACCAGCTATAATACCAACTGCCAGAATCCCAATTCCTAAAATAATTACCAACATCTTATTTTGATGTTTCACCGGCTGATTTGCAACATCAAGGACAATATTGGTTCCTCCTTGTGCATCGTCAGTTTCGATATAAGACGAATCAGCAACTGCGGCAACAACCGCAGCATAACTATATGCATGGAATTCTTCTTCACCATCAAGTCTATCTTCCGCTATTTCCGAACTGTCTGTAAGACACGCTGCAGCATCTTCACGTCCCGGTATCAGATACTCCATTTGCGTTTCATTTAATGCAATCCAGACCGGAAAACGAATCGGATCTACTCCTCCAACAAGTCGAAATTTATAATTGTCCCATACAATATCTGAATTTGCAGCAAGTGAAATATTTAATTGTTCTATATAGGTCGGCGTATCATCTAATTCATATCCTCTGGCTCCACTTATGTGCCATTGATCGATCGGTTGTCCATCTTCCCCATTTGCCCTTACCGCACATGCTTCATACAAATGTCCATATGCTCTAATCGGGATAATCCAAATATAATCGCTTTGTTCTAACGCACTTTCTACTTCGGACACAGAAAGAAGTTCTGAGGTTAAAAGTGGTGTATCAATATACTCTTTTAATGCATTATCAAAATCAATATCCGATACACGGATTCCCTCCTCAAACGGATCCTCAACAGGTCCTCCATTTGTAACAGACACAATTTCATCAGCCAGCTCAACTATTTTTTCATAATCTTCAGATTCCGATAGTATTTCAAGTTTAGATGCCGATACAGTAGATGCTGATATCATAATTCCAATGAAGCAAACAAATATTTTTAATATTTTCCTCATGCCATTCCCCCCTATCATATTTTCTTTTACGTTTCACAATCGATCTATTTATCTCATCATACACTGATATATTTTTTTAACAATTATCATATTTTCACAAAATATTCAGCGCAAAATACTGCAAATAGGAGAATTGTTTTTTTTGCTCAAAAGTGTAATTTTCCAGACATTTAATCGTATATATACATAAAAAATCAGAAGAGGTTATTATGCCAACTTACTCGGCATAACAATCTCTTCTGATTTCACCTTTTACACTTTTGTTTCTTTTTTAGCTTTCTCAAAAAATCTATTTTTTACTGAATCGGCTCCTTCGCCGGTGTTCCCGCTTTTCTCGGGTACTTTTTCGGCGTTGCCTTCCCCTTCTCGATACAGACAAACGATCGCTCATCCTCGGTTCCCGTAAGCTGGAAATAGACCGGCTCTTTTGCTTCGCCGCCGAGCACATGAATCGCTTTTTGAGCTGCGGCAAGCTCCTCATTCAATTTGCCCGATTTATACGAAACAAACCGTCCGCCCACCTTCACATACGGCAGACAGTACTCCGAAAGCGAGCTTAAATTCGCCACCGCGCGTGATACCACGAGATCAAACTGCTCCCGGTAATCCTTCTGGCGTGCGAAATCCTCGGCTCTTCCGTGAACCGCCGTGATTTTCGAAAGGCCAAGCTGTCCGATCACCTCATTCAGGAATTTCACTCTCTTATTCAGTGAATCCAGCAGTACAACTTCCACCTCCGGAAACGCGATTTTCAGCGGGATTCCCGGAAAACCGGCTCCCGTTCCCACGTCGAGAATGCGTCCCGCCTGTTCCACATCACAGACCTTCACCAGCGACAGACTGTCGAGAAAATGCTTCGTAATCACCTGATCGAACTCCGTAATCGCCGTCAGATTCATAAACGAATTCCACTCTACAAGCAGCTCATAATACTGCAGAAACTGCGTTTTCTGCTCCTCGGAAAGTGTGATTCCAAGCTCAAAAAGGCCGCGCTCAAATCCTTCAAGATTGTATTCTTTCATGTTGTTCTCCGTTCTACTCTATTCTTCCAAGTGCCCGCCGCACTTTTTGTTCCTGTCCACGCAGTATCAAAACACTTGCTGTTTCGCTGCATAAGAATGTAATTCAGCCATGCATATCTGTCCTTTATTTATGTCCCAGATACACCAGCAGAACCGAAATATCCGCCGGGGAAACGCCTGAAATACGGGACGCCTGGCCGATGTTGATCGGGCGGTACAGGTTCAGCTTCTGTTTCGCCTCGATACGCAGACTCTGAATCTCGTCGTAATTGATATTCTCCGGGATCTTCTTCTCTTCCATCTTCTTGAACTGCTCCACCTGCTTCATCTGGCGCTTGATGTAGCCGTCGTACTTGATGTTGATGTTGACCTGCTCCTGCACATCCTCCGGCAGCTTGGGTCTTTTCGGATCTACTTCCGCCAGCATCTTATAATTCAGCTCCGGCCGGCGGATCAGCTCTGCGAGCGAACTTCCGCCGGAAAGCAGCGTTGATCCATACTCTTCCAGAAGCTCATTGATGTTCGAGCTCGTTCCCACATACGTATTCTCCACGCGCTCAATCTCTTCCTGAATCTGCTGTTCTTTTACTTTCAGTGCCTCATACTGCTCCTCGCTGATCAGACCCACGCGGTAGCCGTATTTGCGCAGACGCAGATCCGCGTTGTCCTGACGGAGCAGCAGACGGTATTCCGCGCGGCTCGTCATCATACGGTACGGCTCATGGTTCTCTTTCGTCACGAGGTCGTCGATCAGAACGCCGATGTACGACTCCGAACGGTCGAGCACCAATTTCTCTTTTCCCTGTACGCAAAGCGCTGCGTTGATACCCGCGATCAGACCCTGTGCCGCAGCCTCTTCATATCCCGAACTACCGTTAAACTGGCCGCCGGAAAACAGATTTTTGATCGCCTTGAACTCGAGGGACGGCAGAAGCTGTCTCGGGTTAATGCAGTCGTACTCGATCGCATACGCATTCCGCACGATTTTCGCGTGTTCCAGGCCCGGCACGGTGTGATACATCGCAATCTGCACATCCTCCGGCAGTGAACTCGACATGCCGCCGACGTACATCTCGTTCGTGTATCTTCCCTCCGGCTCCAGGAACACCTGATGGCGGTTTTTATCCGCAAATTTTACGACCTTATCCTCAATCGAAGGACAGTACCGCGGACCCGTTCCCTCGATCATGCCGGAATACAGTGGCGACCGATTCAGATTTTCGCGGATAATTTTGTGCGTTTCTTCATTCGTATACGTCAGCCAGCAGGATTCCTGATTGATCTGTACGCTCTCCGGATCGGTCGAGAATGAGAACGGCACAACGCGCTCATCGCCAAACTGCTCTTCCATTTTCGAAAGTCAATGCTCCGCTTGTCAATACGCGCCGGTGTTCCTGTTTTAAAACGCACCATCTCCACGCCGTTCGCTTTCAGGGAATCCGTCAGATGCGTCGCCGCCTGCAGTCCGTTCGGGCCGGTATACGTGCTCACATCGCCGTAAATGCACCGTGCATTCAGATAAACGCCGGTACAGAGGACGGCAGCCTTACAGTGGTAAATCGCGCCGGAAACGGCCTTTACACCCGTCAGAACACCGTCTTCCACGATCAGCTCCGCAATCTCCATCTGGCGGATCGTCAGATGATCGGTATTTTCAAGAACCTCGCGCATCGACTGGCTGTACGCCCGCTTATCCGCCTGCGCACGCAGCGAATGCACCGCCGGTCCCTTCGATTGATTCAGCATTTTCGACTGAATAAACGTCTTATCAATATTTTTACCCATCTCGCCGCCGAGCGCGTCGATCTCTTTTACGAGGTGTCCCTTCGAGGTTCCTCCGATGTTCGGATTGCACGGCATCATCGCGATGCTGTCGACACTTACCGTAAATACAACCGTTTCCAGCCCCATCCGCGCTGCCGCAAGTGCTGCCTCGCATCCCGCATGGCCCGCACCGATGACGGCAATATCAATTGTTTCTTCTAAAACTGCCATTTTTCCTGTCCTTTTCTATCTAAACTCTACGAACTGTTTCGTGACTATTTGCCTGTACAGAACTTGCTGAAAATCTCATTCACAAGGTCCTCTCCCACCGCTTCACCGATGATCGAGCCAAGTTCCTCATACGCATTCATTAGGTCAATCGAGAAGAAGTCCTCCGGCATACCCATTTCGATGCTGCCTGCCGTCAGCTCCAGACTCTTTTTTGCTTCCAGAAGCGCCTGTTTATGACGCGCATTCGTGATGTAAACCTCATCGTTGAACGAAATTTCACCTTGGAAAAACATCTTTTTCATTTGCTCCTCCAGCTCTTCCATGCCCGTCTCTTCCCGCGCCGAAATGCTGATGACCGGAGCACCTGTCTTTTGCTCCATCTCCTCTTTTTCGATCACCGCGGTCAGATCTGATTTATTCAGCAGCACAATCGCCTTGCGCCCTTTCAGGATTTCCATGATTTTTGCATCATTCTCATCAAGCGGCACGGATGCATCCACCACATAGAGAATCAGATCTGCGTCCTTTGCATGCTCCAAAGCACGATCCACACCGATTTTCTCGACCGTATCCGCCGTTTTTCGGATCCCCGCCGTATCCAGAATCCGAAGGGAAATGCCCTTTAAGACCAGATTTTCCTCGAGCACGTCGCGTGTCGTTCCGGCGATATCCGTCACAATCGCTTTTTCCTCGCCTGCCAGCAGATTTAAAAGCGATGATTTCCGGCATTCGGTTTTCCAAGGATCACCGTCTTGATGCCCTCCTGGATCATCTTGCCCTCATCCGCAGATGCAAGCAGCTTTTCCACCTGCTTTTTCTGCTCCGCAACAACCTGGGCCAGCCGCTTTGGATACCCGTCCAGGCTGATGTGCTCCGGGTCATCGAGCGCCGACTCAATAAATGCGATCTCGTAAATCAGCTTCTTGCGGATTGCCCGGATCGCCTTTTTCACCGTTCCGCGAAGCTGGCTCTCGGAGCTTTTTAAGGCATAGGCACTTTTCGCCGAAATAACATCCATGACCGCTTCGGCCTGCGTCAGATCCATTCTTCCGTTCAGAAACGCCCGTTTCGTAAACTCGCCCGGATCTGCCGCCCGCGCACCGGCATTTAAGACTGCCTCGAGCACTTTTTTCACCGCCAGCACCCCGCCGTGACAGTCGATCTCGACGGTATTCTCGCCCGTATATGTTTTCGGTCCTTTCATTACCATGACAAGGACCTCATCAATCACTTCCTCCCCTTCGGTAATCCAGCCATAATGAATGGTGTGCGATTTGACCGCAGAAAGCTTTTTTCCTTCTTTTTTTGCACGGAATACGCGATCCGCCACTTCGAATGCATCGTTTCCGCTGATTCTTACAATACCAATTCCCGCCGGCGCCATCGCTGTGGACACTGCGGCAATTGTATCATCCAAATGAAATCCTGCCATTGTTTCCAGTCCTTTCTAAAACCTCTCTTTTTGGGGATCCCAGTATTCAGATCCACATTTTTTCTTTCCTCTCGCATGGCTCTGAATAGTTCCATTTTAGCAGAAAACCAGAAAAGACGGTACCCCGTATTTTACACAGGTACCGTCTTTTTGCATATTTTTTACGCTTTCTTATCGTTTCGGCGCTACAACAACGTGGCGATATGGCTCGCTGCCCTCGCTGTAGGTCTCCACAAATTTATTTCCCTGCAGTGCAGAGTGGATGATTCTTCTCTCGTAAGGATTCATTGGCTCCAGAGAAACCGGTCTTCTGGTCTTTTTCACTTTGTAAGCGATGTTTCTTGCCAGGTTTTCCAGTGTTTCTTTTCTGCGCTTGCGGTAATTTTCCGTATCAAGTTTGACACGAACGTAATCCTTCTGCTCTTTATTGACTACAAGGCTGGTCAGATACTGAAGGGAATCCAGCGTCTGTCCTCTTTTGCCGATCAGGATGCCCATATCCTCACCGGCAAAATCAACTTCAAGAGAACCGTTCTCGGCATTATACTCCATCTGGATCTCAACCGGGAGCTCCATGGCTTTGAATACACCGCTTAAGAACTCAAGTGCCGTTGCCTTGATCTGGGCGATTTCCTCGTCTGTTCTCTGAACTACTTCACGCTCTTCTCTTGGCTCGGAGCGTCTTGCAGTTTCTGCCTGACGCGGAGCAGATTTTCTTTCCGTTTCTTTCTTTACAGCTTCTTTTTTCGGCGCTTCTTTTACCGGTGCAGGAGCTGCCTCTTTTTTCTCTGGTTTCTGGGGTGTTTCCGGTTCTTTTTCCGGTGCGGCTTTTACAGCGGCACGGATCACAGCCGGTTTACTTCCGATTCCAAAGAATCCGGAACTGCCTTCGCTGATGACCTGGATCTCCAGTTTATCGCTGGCAGCCTGAAGCTCGATGCAGGCTTTTGTAATGGCGTCGTCCACGGTTTTTGCGGATACTTCGATAAACTCCATAAAGATTTACCCCCTATTTTTTCTTTTTGCTGTTCTTTTCATCAAACTGTTTTACCATGTTTGCTTTCGCAGCGATGCTTCCGGCGCGGTATTCCTGATTGCTGTTGTAATACTCAGTCGAAGCCTTTCTTGCTGCCTCTTTTTCCTCAGCAGACGGCTCTTCGTTCTCCTGTACCTGAATATTACGCACACTCTGCGTTGCAGCCTGTGTGATTTTCTGCGGCGGAAGGCCGGCTTTTTCTCTCTTCTTTGCAGCTTTTTCCTGGTTTTTGCGGATCACCTCATCCATGTCGATCGAGGACATATGGCGGTTGATGATAACCTGCTGTACACTTCGAACGAGCGCACCGGCGATCCAGTAAATACCAATACCGATGGAGAATGATAAACACATAAATGCGGAGAAAACAGGCATTACCGTGTTCATGGTCTTCATGGAATTTTCCATGGAGTTTGCTGTCTTATTTCCGTTGTTGGAAGATGGTGCCTGCGGCATCAGCTTGTAGTTCAGCCACTGGGTAAACCATGCCAGAATCGGCACCAGAATTGCTCCTGCAATCAGAAGCGCAGATCCGTTTGCCATACCCTCGCGGATGACATCCATCGGAGACTGTGTGATATTAAATCCAAGGAACATGTTGATATGCTTGGACTCCGCGGCGGTTTTTGTAATGGTATCCGCAATACCGGAGAACTCGCTGATGTCAGCCAGCTTCGTCCACTGGGACGGTTTCAGCACATAAAACATGTCCAGAAGGTTATTTTCGGTTAATGTTTCACTTACTTTACTGTACATGGTAACACGGTTATCTGTGATAAACTGTGTCAGGATGTCAGAATATCCTGATACACCCATCATCTGTGTTGTCAGTCCCTGGAATACATTGCGGACACTTCCGATATATCCCGGAATATGATAGATAACCTGGTACAGTGCAAGCAGAATCGGCATCTGAATCAGCAGTGTACTGCAGCTTCCTGTCGGGGAGACACCGTATTTCTGATAAACTGCCATGGTTTCTTCAGATTTTTTCATCTGAGAAGCCTGGTCTTTTTTGTTCTGATATTTCTTTTCAATTCTCTGCAGATCCGGCTGCATTACGCTCATCATCTTCGACATCTTCTGCTGCTTGATCTGAAGCGGCGTCAGAACGAGATAAATGATAATCGTATACAGAATAATCGCAATACCGATATTCGGAATTCCAATTTTTTCCAGACAAAAATAAATTCCATTGATCAGCCAGCCGAGGATCTGGCATACCCACCCGATAATCGGCCACGTTGATTTACTCAGTACGATATCCAAAACGTCTTTTCCTCCTTATTTATCTACGGCACAGGGTCGTAACCTCCGTGTGAAAACGGGTTACATCTCAGTATTCTCCATAATGCCAGCAGACTTCCTTTGAAAGCACCATATTTCTGAATCGCTTCCAGCCCGTACTGCGAGCAGGTCGGCGTATAAGGGCAGTGCACCCTCTTCAGAGGAGACAGGTACTTCTGATAAAACCGGATACCTTTTATCAATACCGTCTTCATTTTTCTGTTTCCTTTAATATATGATGTAGTCTTCCCAGATGCAAAAGTGCTCCCTCTATCTCGAAATACGTACAGTTTTTTGCATTAACTCTTGCGATCACAACTACATCCATTCCACACTGAAATTCCTCTTCATGCAGACGATAACTCTCCCGGATCAGTCTCGCCAGATGGTGGCGCACAACGCTGTTTCCCACCTTTTTACTTACTGAAATTCCAATCCGGTTCCGTCCCAGCTGATTTTTCTTCACATACATGACCAGAAATCGGTTTGCAAACGATGTTCCCTGCTTATAAACCAGCTGAAAATCTCTGTTTTTTTTCAGGCTTTCCGAATATTTCATGAATCCATTCTTTCCTTCATGATTTGTCTAAATTTTCTTTTCATTGAATAGCTTTAGATAGAAGAAAAGACCACATAAATTTTATGCGGCCTTTGGTTTTATGCTGATAATTTTTTTCTTCCTTTTAATCTTCTTGCAGCTAAAACTTTTCTTCCACCTTTTGTGCTCATTCTTGCTCTGAATCCGTGAACTTTAGCTCTGGATCTTTTTTTCGGCTGAAATGTCATTTTCATAAGATAAGGCACCTCCTTTAAATTCTAATCAATAACTGCCTGCGAGGCAGTATTTCACTACATGTATGACAGAAAACATCATTTCAATTATATTCATAAACCCCCATTTCGTCAACCCTAAAATCAATAATTTTCGCAGTTTTTTCGGGAAAAATGCCGCTCTGACGCGGTTTTCCGGTCTGCCGCTGCCCGTGCCTTCCGTGTGCTGATTTTCGGTTTATCCACAACTTATCCACACTGTCCGCCGCACACGTACAAATACCAGTTCGATTTTTGCGCTTTCCACACGATATCTTGTAACCGTAATCAACATTATCCACAATCTGTGGATAACCTTGTGGATAACTTTCGGTTTTGCTGTGTACAACCTGTGGGCATTTCCAATTTTTCCAGTATTTACGCCATGTATAATGTGTATATAAGTTTTCCAGACTTTACACATTTCGGTTTTTCCAGCCCTCTATCCACAATTTTATCAACATAAGCTTCCCTGTTATCCACAAACTATCCTCCATTTCATCAACAGGAAAATTTTTTACACATTCTGTGGATAAAAAAATAATTATCCACATTTTTGGGTTGAATAAAACGGCATTTTATTATATCATATAGAAGTAAAAATGCGACTATTCGGGGAAAATTTCGTTTTTCAGACAGAAGTTATCCCCAAAAAGCAATGATTATAGAAGCGGAGCGACAGAAAAAGCATGGAAATCGTACAAGATAAATGGAAAGAAATACTGCAGAGAGTGCGGGACGAGCACGAATTATCTGAGATCTCCTTTACTACATGGATTGAACCACTTACGATCCATTCGGTTGAGGACAATCTGATCACAATCCTGGTTCCATCCGAAAAAATGGGTCTCGATTACGTGAGCAAAAAATATACTCTTCCTATTAAAGTGGCCATCGCGGAAATCACAGGTGTCAACTATGAGATCCGCTTTATTCTTCCGGAAGAAGTGAAACAGGAAAAAGCGCCTGCTCCCGTCCAGAAAAATCTCTATGTGCCGAACCTGAATCCAAAGTATACCTTTGATACCTTCGTGGTCGGCAGCAATAACAAATTTGCCCATGCAGCTTCTCTCGCCGTGGCCGAATCCCCGGGAGAAATCTACAATCCGCTGTTTTTATACGGTGGTGTTGGACTGGGCAAAACCCATCTGATGCATTCGATCGCACATTTTATTCTTCAAAAGAACCCGTCTTCGCGGATTCTCTACGTAACGAGTGAAGAATTTACAAATGAAGTCATCGAGGCCATCCGAAACAGCAACAACACCGCAATGACCAAATTCCGTGAGAAATACCGCAATATCGACGTACTTCTCATCGATGATGTGCAGTTTATTATAGGAAAGGAATCAACACAGGAAGAATTTTTCCATACCTTCAATACGTTGCACGGCGCCAACAAACAGATCATCCTTTCTTCGGATCGTCCCCCGAAAGACATGGATATCCTGGAAGACCGCATCCGTTCCCGTTTCGAATGGGGACTCCTTGCCGACATCCAGAGCCCGGATTATGAAACGCGAATCGCCATCCTCCGCAAAAAGCAGGAACTCGACGGCTATTCCGTCAGCGACGATGTGATCGAATACATCGCTTCCAATATTAAATCGAACATCCGTGAATTAGAAGGCGCTCTCAACAAAATCATTGCATACGCAAACCTTGAAAAACGTGAAATCAACATTGATCTTGCAGAACAGGTGCTGCGCGATATCATCTCCCCAAACGAGAAGAAGGTCATCACGCCGGAATTTATCATCGACACCGTTGCAGATCACTTCGATATTACGCCGTCCGACATTGTCGGCAGCAAGCGGAGCAGCAAAATCGTATTCCCGCGCCAGATCGCAATGTATCTGTGCCGCGAAATGCTCGATGCCCCGCTGACCGGAATCGGAAAAATGATGGGCGACCGCGATCATACCACTGTCATGCACGGCATTGAGAAGATCGAAAAGGAAATGAGTGCCAAAGACAGTGTCCGCAACACGGTAGATATCTTAAAGAAGAAGATTAACCCGTCTAAATAAGCGGCATAGCTGTAACTCTGTCAAAACAGTTCGAACCGATCTACATTTATATAAGAAGAAACGCATCGGTTTACAGGCCCTTATTTATGCACAAACCGATGTGGAAAGCCTGTGGATGAATTGTGGACAAATTTGGAGCCTGAAGTTATCAACATTTCATACACAGGTTCACGTTCGATTATTCACAGAGTTATACAGATCCATTTTTCCAGTATTTCCGCATTCTCGAAGGGGTTATCCACATATCCACAGCCCCTACGACTAAGACTACGGATTTTTACTATATTTTTTCTTTATAAGCATACTCACCCAGCCGTGAGGAAAGGAGAGTTATCCACAATTATGAAATTAGTGTTTGACAAAGCAGACCTTGTAAAAAGCGTTGCCATTGCGATGAAAGCTGTTTCCGGTAAAACTACGATGCCAATTCTGCAGTGTATCCTGATTGATGCATCTTCCAGCCAGATCAAGTTTACCTCCAACGATATGGAACTCGGAATTGAGACCCTTGTCACAGGTATGATTCTGGAACGCGGTGTTGTTGCTCTGGATGCAAAGATTTTTTCTGAGATTGTAAGAAAACTTCCGGATAATCAGGTTACAATAGAGACAGATGAAAATCTGGTAACAACAATTACCTGCGAAAAAGCAAAATTCAGCATTCCGGGACAGTCAGGAGAAGATTTTTCCTATCTGCCGATTCTGGAAACTTCCGATTGTGTTTCCATTTCCCAGTTCACCTTAAAAGAACTGATCCGTCAGACCATTTTCTCCATTGCAGCCAATGAGAACAACAAACTGATGACCGGTGAGCTTTTTGAAATCAAAGATAACACACTTCGCGTCGTATCTCTGGACGGACACCGTATTGCGATCCGCAGAATTGAGCTGAAAGATTCGTATCCGGACCGAAAAGTCGTTGTTCCGGGAAAAACCCTGAACGAAATCAGCAAAATTCTGTCCGGCGAGATGGATGATCAGATTGATATTTACTTCTCGGAAAACCACATTATGTTCAAGTTCGATGATACAACGGTCGTTTCCAGACTGATCGACGGTGAATATTTCCGCATCGACCAGATGCTTTCGAGTGATTACGAGACAAAAGTGACGATCAACAAAAAAGAATTCTTAAGCTGTATCGACCGTGCGACGCTTCTTGTCAAAGAAGGCGACAAAAAACCGATCATCATCGACATCCAGGATGGAGCGATGGAACTGCAGATCAACTCCGCGATGGGTTCCATGAAAGAAGAGATCGATATCAACAAAGAAGGCAAGGATATTATGATCGGTTTTAACCCGAAATTCCTGATCGATGCACTTCGTGTTATTGACGACGAGGAGATTTCGATTTATCTGGTCAACCCGAAGGCTCCATGTTTTATCCGGAACGAAGAAGAGAGCTATATCTACCTGATTCTGCCGGTAAACTTCAATTCCGTGAGATAAGTCACATAAGTTTGAAATCTGCCGGAACCTTTTCTGAAAGAACTTTCAGCGGTTTTACAGCCACACAGGTTGAAAACTGCGAACTTACGTGAGGAAAAGGCACGGCAGTGCAGGAGGAAAAAATGGAAATTATTACGCTGCGTGAAGATTACATCAAACTGGGCCAGGCATTAAAAGCTGCTGCTCTGGTAGAAGACGGCGTGGAAGCAAAGCTCGTCATCAAGGACGGCGAAGTGACCGTAAACGGTGAAGTAGATACCCGCCGCGGCCGCAAGCTCTATGACGGAGATGTTGTCTGCTACAATGGAAATGAGATACAAATTAAAAAATAAGGCTTAAAAACTTAAGCTGATTTTTCACGGACGAGTGCTCATGTATATCAAATCTTTAGAACTGAAGAACTATCGGAATTATGAAAACTTATGCATAAATATCAGCCCCGGAACGAATATTCTCTACGGTGACAATGCCCAGGGAAAGACGAATATTCTCGAGGCTTTATATCTCGCGGGTACGACAAAATCGCACCGCGGCAGCAAGGACCGCGAAATCATCCAGTTTGACCGGGAAGAAGCCCATATCCGGATGATGGTGGAACGGAACGGCAGCACGCATAAAATCGATATGCATCTGAAAAAAAATAAATCCAAGGGAATCGCCATCGATGGAGTTCCGATCCGCAAAGCGTCGGAACTTTTTGGCATTGTAAATATTGTGTTTTTCTCTCCGGAGGACCTGAATATCATCAAAAACGGTCCTGCGGAGCGCCGGCGTTTCCTCGATAGCGAAATTTGTCAATTGTCAAGACTATACATGATCGAGCTTGCCAATTATAATAAAGTGGTGGCACAGAGAAACAAGCTGCTTAAAGAGATTTCGTTTTCCGGCAGAATGGCGGATACGCTCGAGATCTGGGATGAGCAGATGGTCCGCTATGGAAAAAGCATTATTTCCGAGCGGAAAAAGTTTATCAGCCGCCTGAATGATATTTTATCCGAGATCCATCAGAATCTGACCGGAGGAAAGGAGCAGATTCTGATTACCTATGAACCGAATGTGTCCGAGGAAGCGTTTTCCGAAGAGTTAAAAGCCGGAAGAGAGCGTGATCTGCGTTTCGGACAGTCCTACACCGGGCCGCACCGGGACGATTTCTGTGTGCGGGTCAACGACATTGATATCCGTAAATACGGTTCCCAGGGGCAGCAGAGGACGGCGGCGCTTTCGCTGAAATTGGCGGAGATCCGTCTGGTCGAGGAGGAAATTCACGATACACCGGTTTTACTGCTGGATGATGTTTTGTCGGAGCTGGACGGCAGCCGGCAGAATTATCTTCTGCAGAGCATTCACAGCATACAGACACTGATTACCTGTACCGGACTGGACGAGTTTGTCGAAAATCATTTTGAGGCAAACAGCGTATTCCAGGTGGTCGAGGGATCTGTGTTTCACAAAGAAACAGGAGGAATCTAAATGAGTACAGAGAACATGGAAAAGACAGAGTATGGTGCAGACCAGATTCAGATTCTGGAGGGTCTGGAAGCCGTACGGAAGCGCCCAGGTATGTATATCGGCAGTACCTCCGCACGGGGACTTCACCATCTGTCTATGAGATTGTCGACAACTCGGTAGACGAGGCACTGGCAGGATACTGCAAAAATATTGACGTTACGATTAACCCGGACAACTCCATCACCGTCATCGACGACGGCCGTGGTATTCCGGTCGGCATCAATCATAAGTCGGGCCTTCCGGCCGTTGAGGTTGTCTTTACGGTGCTGCACGCAGGCGGAAAGTTCGGCGGCGGAGGGTACAAGGTATCCGGCGGTCTGCACGGCGTTGGTGCATCCGTTGTAAATGCGCTGTCCAACTGGCTTGAGGTGCGCGTTTATCACGATGGAAAGGTTTATTTCCAGCGGTATGAGCGCGGAAAAACCATGAATAAGCTGGAGGTCATCGATACCTGTCCGATCGAAAAAACAGGTACCGAGGTCCGTTTCCTGCCGGATGATACGATGTTCGAGGAGACGGTTTATGATTACGACGTTTTAAAAACAAGACTCCGCGAGACCGCATTTCTGACCAAGGGACTGCGCATTGTTCTGCGCGATCTGCGCACGGATCCGGTAGTGGAAAAAGCATTCCACTACGAGGGCGGTATCAAAGAGTTTGTCAGCTACCTGAACAAGAGCAAAACGGCGCTCTACCCGGACATCATCTACTGCGAGGGAGAAAGAGACGGCGTTCTCGTTGAGGTTGCGATGCAGCACAACGATTCCTATCAGGAAAATACGTACGGTTTCGTCAACAACATTACGACGCCGGAGGGCGGTACCCATATCGTGGGCTTCCGGAATGCGCTGACGAAAACCTTTAATGAATATGCAAGAGCAAATAAACTGTTAAAAGACAGCGAACCGAACCTGACCGGAGAGGATATCCGCGAGGGTATGACGGCGATTGTCAGCATCAAAATCGAGGAGCCGCAGTTCGAGGGCCAGACAAAGCAGAAACTTGGAAACAGCGAGGCGAGAGGAGCAGTCGACAATATCGTGAGCACTCAGCTCGAGCTGTTCCTGGAGCAGAACCCGGCTGTCGCAAAAACGATCGTTGAAAAGTCCCTGCTTTCCCAGCGTGCGAGAGAGGCTGCAAGAAAAGCGCGTGACCTGACGAGAAGAAAATCCGCACTGGACGGTATGTCCCTGCCTGGAAAACTGGCAGACTGTACCGACAAGGATCCGAAAAACTGTGAGATCTTCCTGGTCGAGGGAGATTCCGCGGGCGGTTCCGCAAAATCCGCGAGAAGCCGTGCAACGCAGGCGATCCTGCCTCTGCGTGGAAAAATCCTGAATGTAGAGAAAGCACGTCTCGATAAAATTTATGCCAATGCCGAGATCAAAGCGATGATTACGGCATTCGGAACCGGAATCCACGACGATTTCGATATCACCAAACTGCGCTACGACAAGATCATCATCATGACCGATGCCGATGTCGACGGCGCGCACATCGACACACTGATGCTGACGTTCCTGTACCGCTTCATGCCGGAGCTGATCAAACAGGGCCACGTTTACCTGGCACAGCCGCCGCTGTTCAAGATTGAGAAAAACAAAAAAGTATGGTACGCATACGATGACGATCAGATGAATCAGATCCTCAATGAGATCGGACGCGGAGATAATAAGATCCAGCGTTACAAAGGACTGGGAGAGATGGATGCGGAGCAGCTATGGGAGACCACCATGGACCCGGAACGCCGTGTTCTGCGCCGCGTTGTGTTCGATGAAGAGTATTCTTCTGAAATTGATCTTACCTTCAATACGCTCATGGGCGACAAGGTAGAACCGCGCCGTGACTTTATCGAAGAGAGAGCAAAATACGCAAACAACCTGGATATCTAAAAAGTCCTGTGAACTGAAGTGGAGGAAAAGATGGAAGATAATGTTTTTGATAAAATTCACGAGGTCGATCTGAAAGACACGATGGAGGAATCCTACATCAACTACGCGATGAGCGTAATTGCATCCCGTGCACTTCCAGACGTCCGCGATGGCTTAAAGCCGGTACAGAGACGTATTCTGTACTCCATGAGTGAACTGAACAATACGCCGGATAAGCCGCACCGTAAGTGCGCGCGTATCGTCGGTGATACGATGGGTAAATATCACCCGCACGGCGACAGCTCTATCTACGGAGCACTCGTCAACATGGCACAGGACTGGGCAACCCGTTATCCGATGGTGGACGGCCATGGAACTTCGGTTCCGTCGACGGCGACGGCGCTGCGGCTATGCGATACACCGAGGCACGTTTAAGCAAAATCTCGATGGAGATGCTGGCGGATATCAACAAAGACACCGTAGACTTCGCCCCGAACTTTGATGAAACCGAAAAAGAGCCTGTTGTTATGCCGGCCCGCTACCCGAACCTTCTGGTAAACGGTACTTCCGGTATCGCAGTCGGTATGGCAACGAACATCCCACCGCACAATCTGCGCGAGGTGGTAAGTGCCATTGTAAAAATTATTGATAATATCATCGAGGAGGATCGTACGACAGATCTCGAGGAGATTCTCGGCATTGTAAAAGGCCCTGACTTCCCGACCGGAGCAGAAATCCTCGGCACCCGCGGCATCGACGAGGCCTACCGTACCGGCCGCGGTAAAATCCGTGTTCGTGCGGTATCAAACATCGAGACACTGCCGAACGGAAAGAGCGAGATCATCGTAACCGAGATCCCGTACATGGTAAACAAGGCGCGCCTGATCGAGAACATCGCCGCGCTGGTAAGAGATAAAAAGATCGACGGCATCACCGGCATTGCGGACCACTCCAACCGTGAGGGTATGCGCATCTGTATCGAACTGCGCCGCGACGCCAATGCAAACGTCATCTTAAACCAGCTGTACAAACATACCCAGATGCAGGATACCTTTGGTGTGATCATGCTTGCACTGGTAAACAATCAGCCGAAAGTCATGAACCTTCTGGAGGTGCTGACGTATTATCTGCAGCACCAGGAAGAGGTTGTGACGAGAAGAACGAAATACGACCTGAACAAAGCGCAGGAGAGAAGCCATATTCTGGAAGGACTCTTAAAAGCGCTTGACCATATTGACGAAGTGATCCATATCATCCGTGCATCCGCGAATGCGGCAGAGGCGAAGAAGAACCTGATGGAACGCTTCGATCTGAGTGATGCCCAGGCCCAGGCAATCGTAGACATGCGTCTGCGCGCTCTGACCGGTCTGGAACGGGAGAAGCTCGAGAACGAGTACAAAGAGCTGATGGCGCGCATCGAGCAGTTAAAAGCCATCCTCGCAGACCGCAAGGTGCTTCTTGGCGTTATCCGCAGGGAGATTCTGAACGTATCCGAAAAATACGGCGATGACAGAAGAACTTCCATCGGCTTTGATGAGTACGATCTCTCCATGGAGGATCTGATTCCGCGCGAGAATACCGTCATCACCATGACGAAACTGGGCTATATCAAACGTATGACCGTTGACAACTTCCGCAGCCAGAACCGCGGCGGCAAGGGAATCAAGGGCATGCAGACCATCGAGGACGACTACATCGAGGAGCTTCTGATGACGACGACCCATCATTACCTGATGTTCTTTACGAATACGGGAAGAGTCTACCGCCTGAAAGCATACGAGATTCCGGAGGCGTCCAGAACCGCAAGAGGAACGGCGATTGTCAACCTTCTCCAGCTGCAGCCGGGAGAGAAGATTACGCTGTTATTCCAATGCGCAAATATGAGAAGGGCCATTATCTGTTTATGGCAACGAAAAAGGGACTGGTGAAGAAGACGCCGCTCGAAGAGTACGAGAACGTCAGAAAAACGGGTCTTGCTGCCATTGCGCTCCGCGATGATGATGAACTGATTGAAGTTAAGACAACTGATAACGAGAAAGAGATTATTTTGGTAACGAAATTCGGCCAGTGTATCCGCTTTAAGGAAAACGATGTGCGTACGACAGGCCGTGTTTCCATGGGTGTACGCGGCATCAACCTTCTGGACGGCGATGAAGTAGTCGGCATGCAGATCTGCACGCAGGGAGACTATCTCCTTGTCGTATCCGAAAACGGCATGGGCAAACGGACGCCGATGGCAGAGTTTACCGTACAGCTCCGCGGCGGCAAGGGTGTCAAATGCTATAAGATTACCGAAAAGACCGGAAACCTGATTGGTTCCAAGGCGGTCAACGAGGATAATGAGATCATGATGATCACCACAGAGGGAATCATCATCCGTACACCATGCTCCGGCATTTCTGTTATGGGACGTATCACGTCCGGTGTCAAGCTGATGGATGTGGACGGTGAAATCAAGGTTGCCAGCATTGCAAAGGTAAGAGACAAAGAGGCATCCGAGGAGACTCCGGTTTCGGTGGAAGAGACCGAAAGTGCTTCTGAGGAAACGAAGGAATAATACAGCGTCGCAAAACGTGTCTGAGAGAAAAAAGCTCAGGCACGTTTTTCTCGTTTGGGGAAGGGGAGAAAAATATGAAACGAATTTTACTGATGGTGCTGCGGAATCTGCTTCTGGTTCCGTGGATGTGGTGCCGGCTCTGTTACCATGCAGCGCATCCGGACAAGTACAGTCTGGAAGAGCACTTTAAAATGCTGCGCTTTATTGTACAGCGGGCGAACAAAGGCGGAAACGTCATTGTGGAATCCTATGGAGCAGAAAATCTTCCGGAGCAGGACGGTTTTGTGATGTATCCGAATCACCAGGGACTGTACGATGTGCTGGCGATCGCAGGAGCGTGCTCGCGTACCTTTACAGTTGTTGCCAAAAAAGAGGTAGAGCATATTCCGTTTTTAAAACAGGTCTTTGCGTGCATCCACGCGCTGTTTATGGACCGGGAGAATCTGCGGCAGTCAATGCAGGTTATCAATGAGGCGGCCGATGCCGTAAAAGAAGGCAAAAACGTCATTCTGTTTCCGGAAGGAACGAGGAGCAGAAAGGGAAACCAGCTGCTGGAGTTTAAAAGCGGCAGCTTCAAGATCGCAGTAAAAGCAAAATGCCCGATCGTGCCGGTTGCGTTAAAAAACTGTTTTGTTCCGTTTGACTCCAATACCGTCCGTCCCGTAACGGTAGAAGTCCATTTTCTCGACCCGATCCCATACGAGGAATACCAGGGAATGAAGACAACAGAGATTGCCGAGATGGTAAAGAAGAGAATTGAAGCCGTCGTAACCGAGTAGCGGTTTCAGAAAAGAGCGTGATATGCGCTCTTTTCTGCTATTCTGGGGGCTGATTTGGGTTCTGTAAGGCATATTTTCTATAATAGTAAGAAAAAAACAAAAAATTCGAAAAAACGGGTTGACAAGAACGTAAGGTTTTTGTATAATAAACCATGCGTCACGAATGAGTGACTGCACATATCATTTTATATTTAGGCATTTGGAGAAGTACTCAAGTGGCTGAAGAGGCGCCCCTGCTAAGGGTGTAGGTCGGGTAACCGGCGCGAGGGTTCAAATCCCTCCTTCTCCGTTTAAAAGCCAAAAACAAAATGATATTTTTTGTGGAAAAAGTTCTTGACAAACAGTTTCACATCTGATAAGATAGCAGAGTTGGTGATAGGTTTGAAAAAACTAATCCAAAAAATAAATTAAAAAAGTTCTTGACAAAAGCGAATGAGTTTGATAAAATAAACGAGTTGCTGATTGAAAGAACAGCGAAGAAGTTAAAAAAACTTCAAAAAATAAATCAAAAAAGTTCTTGACAAACGAAAAGCTCTGTGGTAAAATAAACGAGTTGATCCGAGTCGGAACAGCAAAGATCCTTGATAATTAAACAATGAAACACATCCTCGAAAGTTCTGAATAAGTAATTCAAAACGATCGAAAGATCCTTTAAAACAGTAAAAGGGATAAATTAGCTAGTATGTTGATTTTGAACTTGGAACAAACATTTTATCAGAGAGTTTGATCCTGGCTCAGGATGAACGCTGGCGGCGTGCTTAACACATGCAAGTCGAGCGAAGCAGTTAAGTTGATTTCTTCGGATTGATTCTTAATTGACTGAGCGGCGGACGGGTGAGTAACGCGTGGGTGACCTGCCCCATACCGGGGGATAACAGCTGGAAACGGCTGCTAATACCGCATAAGCGCACAGAGCTGCATGG